>JAGAPT010000023.1 GCA_017623115.1 Alistipes sp. | reverse complement strand
CGTACCGTCGATGAGTTTGGTCGTCTGACCATGCTCATACACGGCATAGTAGAGTTTGTCGACGGTCGAACCATCGGCAATCGCACGACCCTCGGTAGCACCCGGGATGGTCGTCGTGAAGGTTACCTGAGCCTCGTCTGCTGTAACAGCAGGAGCCTCAACGGCATCCTTCGAGCAGGCTGCCAGCACAATGGCTACAGCAACTGCAAAAACTTTCAGCAAGTTTTTCATGGATGATGAGATTTAAGAAATGAATAAAAGTAATTATATATATAGGTATATTTTTTTCTGTATCCGGCGTGTGCTTTTTTCTTAAAAAAAAACAGCGATTTGAACAAAGGTATAAATAAAAAAACGAAATATCAAACAAAAATTGTTCCAAAAATCCCCCCCCCCCGAAATTAAGTGGTTGAAAATGAGCGTATTGGCATTCTGTTGATATGGTGTTTTTTTTTGGTGTAAGTGTGGCTGAAGGCATAAAAAAAGAGCGAGATACCCAAACGGGTATCTCGCTCTTTGTATCGGAATGTGAGCGAATTAGGCCTCAACAACCTTCTTCAGCAGTACATCCTTGGCAGCCTTCTTGGCCAACTCGGGATTCTTAGCCGTTGCGCTCTTCAGCTGAGCCTTAGCCGTAGCAACGTCACCCTCCTTGGCTGCGATAACGGCACGCAGGTAGTCAGCGTCAGCCGACGAATCCTTTGCGATCGCCTTCTTGGCAGCAGCCAGGTCGTTGTTCATGTAAGCAGCGATGGCAGCGTTGTAACCCTCCATCTGAGCGGCAGCAGCCTTGTAGTTACCCTCGGCAGCAGCGATAGCAGCCTTCGCCTCGGCGTCAGCACCGGCAGCATACTTCTTGGCCTCGGCCGTGTTGCCGTTTGCCAGGTTAGCCAGCAGCAGGTTCTTGTTCATCTCGCTCGACGAATCCATCTTGGCAGCCTTCTCGAATGCCTTGAGAGCCTCAGCATCCTTGTTAGCCTTCGTCAGGGCAACACCCAGGTTGTTCCATACGCGAGCGTCGTTGTACTTCTTCGAAGCGGCGGTCAGGATGGCAACCTGCTCGTCAGCGTTCTTGGCCAGCGACTCGGCAGCGAAGAGGTACTCCTCAACCGTCAGATTGCCACCCTTAACGGCAGCCAGAATCTCGGCATCGGTCTTACCCTGAATGTCGGTGCTGTTCACGATCTGTGCACGACGCAACTCGGGAAGAATATCATCCTTCAACTCGGCAAATACCGACGAGAGGTTCTTGATCTCGGCCTCACGCTCGGCGGGCGAGTTGTAGAGGCTCAATACCTGCAGAATGAGGTTCTTGTCCTTGATGTCCGAGTTCTGAACCATCTCCTTGAAGCCGTCCCAGTCCTCACCATAAGCAGCAGCGTCTACATCGAGACCCGTCTCCTTCAGCAGTTTGGCAACAACCTCCTTCGACGACTCGCTACGAGCCTTCGAGAGCTTGTCGTTGAACTTCTCCGGACCATCGGGCGAAGCATAACCCTTCACGGCGATGTTCTGCGTAGCGCGGTCGTTCTGCAACTTCTCGTCTACATCAGCCTTGAACTCACCCAGGTTGGCGTTCTTCTCGTTCTTCTTCGTTACCTTCGACGAGTTGATGGCGTAGAGCAGGTCGGTCTTGTTGACAACCGTCGTTACACGCTTGTAGTTGTTAGCCATCGTCTCCATCATATCACCGAACTTGATGTCCTGCTGCAGCGTGTTAACACCATAAGCAACCGTCAAACCGAACTCCTTCTCGATAGCGTTCTTGGCAGCAGCGTCACCACCGGCCAAAACAGCAGCCTGCTCCTTGGTCGGGATAGCACCATTGTTCAGGTTTACGAGCGTGAACTCCTTGCAGGGGCCCTTCGGGCACTTCACCTCAGCGCGGAGCTGCAGGTAGCTCTGTACCATGCGGTTGTCGTAAGCGAACTCTACATGCTGCGTGAAGTTGCCACCCATCGAAGCGTCTACGACCGTGTAGTTCTCGTCAACCTTCGAACCCTGGAAATACTTCGGCTGGCCGGCAACCTCGCCACCCTCGAATACGAGGATGGGCGTTACCTTCAGGACGGCCTTCTTGTTGAAGTACTCAACCGGGAACGTCACGTTTACATCAGCGGCAACCTTGCCGTTGTTCAGCACCAGAATCTCGGGCGTAGCAGTTACCTTCACTGCGTCCTGATTCTTGGCCATCTTCTTGAAGCAGTTGCAGCTCGTCAAGAGCGCAGCAGCCACGAGCACGAGGCTCAGTTTCATCATGTTTTTCATAGTAAAAAAAGTTATTGTGTTTTGTTGTCCGTTTTTTTTTGTCGGCCTCAAATGCAAATATAATTAATTTTTCATCATTTTGTGCATTTAAGGCTTAAAGTTTGCGCTTTTTTCTGCTAAACGCTTACTCCTTATGCTC
Source organism: Alistipes sp. (assembly GCA_017623115.1). Lineage (GTDB taxonomy): Bacteria > Bacteroidota > Bacteroidia > Bacteroidales > Rikenellaceae > Alistipes. The sequence continues at coordinate 6,925 of JAGAPT010000023.1, read as the reverse complement.
GGGGCGGGGACGACGCTCCGGACGGGGGCGACGCTCGCGCTCTACATAGCCTTCGGGCTTGGGAAGCAGTGCCTTGCGCGAAAGACGCAACTTGCCGGTCTTCTCGTCGATGCCGATGAGTTTCACGTCGATGGCATCACCCTCCTTCAGGCCGGTCTCCTCCATCGTCTCGAAACGCTTGTAGTCGATCTCCGAGATGTGCAGCAGGGCATCCTTGCCGGGCATGATCTCGACAAAGGCACCGAAAGCCACAATCGAACGCACCTTACCATGGTAGGTTTCACCCACCTCGGGAACGGCAACAATCGCCTTGATGCGGGCCAAAGCTCCGTCGAGAGCCTCCTTGTCCACACCGAAGATGTCGACATAACCCTTCTCGTTCTCCTCCGTGATGGTGATGGTCGTGTTCGTGGTCTTCTGGATATCCTGAATTACCTTACCACCGGGACCGATGACGGCACCAATCATATCCTGCGGAATGGTAATCTGTACGATACGCGGCACGAACGGACGGTAGTCCTCACGCGGCTCGGCGATGCACTCGGTAATCTTGCCCAAGATGTGCATACGACCCTTGCGAGCCTGCTCCAGAGCGGCAGCCAGCACCTCATACGACAGACCGTCTACCTTGATATCCATCTGCGTAGCCGTGATACCATCGGCCGTACCCGTTACCTTGAAGTCCATATCACCCAGGTGGTCCTCATCGCCCAGGATGTCCGACAACACAGCCCACTTACCCGAGGCCGAGTCCGAAATCAGACCCATGGCGATACCCGATACGGGTTTCTTAATCTTCACACCGGCATCCATCAGTGCCAACGTACCGGCACATACGGTAGCCATCGACGACGAGCCGTTCGACTCCAGGATGTCCGAAACGACACGTACGGCATAGGGATTCTCTTCGCCCAGCGGAATCATCGGCTTCAGGGCGCGCCATGCGAGGTGGCCGTGGCCAATCTCACGACGCGACAAACCACGCGAAGCCTTGGCCTCACCGGTCGAGAAGGGCGGGAAGTTGTAGTGCAGCACAAACTGCTCGGTACCCTGTACGAGCACCTCGTCCTTCACCTTCTCGTCGAGCTTCGTGCCGAGTGTAACGGTCGTCAGCGACTGCGTCTCACCACGCGTGAAGATAGCCGAACCATGTGCGCAGGGCAGGTAACCTACCTCGCACCAGATGGGACGGATCTCATCGGTCTTACGGCCGTCGAGACGCTTACCCTCATCCAGAATCATGTTACGCATGGCCTTCTTCTGGACATCGTCGTGGAAATATTTGTGAATCAGCGGAGCCTTCTCCTCTAACTCCTCCTCCGTGTAGCGGGCAGCAAACTCGGCCTCCAAGGCATTGAAGAGCTCCTCGCGCTCATGCTTCATCGTGCCGCTCGTGGCGATGGCGTAGGCCTTGTCGTAGAGCTCCGTGATGATCGTCTGGCGCAACTCCTCGTCGTTTACCTCGTGGCAGTACTCGCGCTTCACATCCTTGCCAAGCTCCTTCATGAGCTCGATCTGCGCGGCGCAGTGCTTCTTAATCTCCTCGTGAGCAAACTTGATGGCGCCGAGCATCACCTCCTCCGACACCTCTTTCATCTCACCCTCGACCATCAGGATGTTGTCGATCGTACCACCGACCATGATGTCGAGATCGCACTCGGCCATCTCCGAGAAACCCGGGTTGATGGCGTACTCGCCATTCTTGCGAACGACGCGCACCTCCGAAATCGGGCCACCGAACGGAATGTCCGATACGGCCAAGGCAGCCGATGCAGCCAAACCGGCCAGCGCATCGGGCTGAATATCTTTCTCTGCCGAAATCAGGTTTACCGTAACATAAACCTCGGCATGGTAATCCGACGGGAACAGCGGGCGCAGGGCACGGTCAATCAGACGGGACGTCAGCACCTCGGCGTCGTTGGCTTTACCTTCGCGCTTCATGAAACCACCCGGGTAGCGACCGCAGGAGGCATACTTCTCTTTGTACTCAACCTGCAACGGCATGAAATCCGTGTCGGGTTTGGCATCTTTGGCGGCCACTACCGTACCGAGCAGCATCGTGCCGCCCATCTTGACGACAACCGAACCGTCGGCCTGCTTGGCCAGCTTGCCCGTTTCGATCTCGATTACGCGGCCATCAGCCAGCGTAATCTCCTTACGGACAGCATTGTACAGCTTCTTTTCTTCCATTTCTTTTCGTTTTTCCTCTTATAGTGTGTAAAATCAGTGTCTTTACGAAAATGAAGGCAACCCCTCGACGGGAATTGCCCTCATTTCTTCCTCTGCGGATTACTTGCGGAGGTTGAGCTTCTTCACGATTGCGCGATAGCGCTCGATGTCCACCTCCTTGAGGTACTCCAGCAACTGACGACGCTTACCAATCATACGCAACATAGCGCGCTGCGTACCGAAGTCGTGACGGTTGTTTTTGAGGTGCTCGGTAAGGTGGGCAATACGGTACGAAAACAAGGCAATCTGACTCTCGGGCGAACCCGTGTCCGTGTTAGACTTGCCGTACTGACCGAAAAGCTCTTGCTTTTTCTCTGCTGTTAAATAAGCCATAAAATTTGATGATTATTTAAGTTCCACTCTACGACGCATTCCCCTTACACACGGAATCACGCCAGAGTGTCGCGCAAAGGTACAAATTAAATTATGAATCAAGAAGTAAAAGTGAATTTTTTCTCGCTTTTTTTAGGTATAAAATGCGGATAATCGGAAGAAATGTTTTAATTTTGCCGAAGAATAGATGAATTTTATGTCAAAAGCACGTCGAATATTGCTGATGCTCTGTGTGATTGGAGCGTGGAGTTGTGCGGAGCCGTCGGCCTATAAGACGGTTGGTGGCGTGATGCTCGGCACGAATCTCTCGCTCATTGCCGAGACAGCAACTCCGCAGGGGACACTCTATGCCGCCTGCATGGAGATTGATCGCGAGGCAAAGCGTTCGATGTCGCTCTTTGATCCGACATCGCTCCTTTCGCGCCTGAATCGGGGGGAAACCGACTCGCTCGATGGGCATATCATCCGCAACATCCTGCTTGCCGACTCTATCTCGCGTCTTTCGGGGGGAATCTACGATATTACCGTCGGTCCGCTGGTCAAGGCGTGGGGCTTTGCAGGAGCGGAAGCGGAGACGAAACCAAATGTTGATTCGTTACTCGACTTTGTCGGCTTTGAGAAGATTCGCATTGACGGAAATCGGCTGGTCAAGGCGGACCCCCGTATGCAAGTCGACCTGAACTCGATAGCCAAAGGCTATACGGTGGATTTGGTGGCCGAAATGTTGGAGCGAGAAGGGGTCGAGAATTACATTGTCGACATCGGTGGTGAGGTGCGCTGCCGAGGGGTCAATCGACAAGGAAATCCCTGGCGTATCGGAGTGGAGACACCCTTCGATGGGAACTATACCGACGGAGCCTATATCAGCCGTCGTATCGCCTTGAGCGAAGGGGCTTTGGCTACTTCGGGAAACTATCGCCGCTACTATGTCGATGCGGCGGGTCGCAAGGTGGCGCATACGATCAATCCGCGTACCGGTTACAGCCGTCTCTCGCCGCTGCTTTCGGCAACTGTTGTTGCTGCCACCTGCGCCGAGGCCGATGCGCTGTGCACGATGCTGATGGCGATGGGCGACGACGAGGCAAAACGCTTCTCGGAGGCGCATCCCGACCTGCCGGTCTGTCTGATTCTGGATGGCGGAGGAGAGGCCTATGAGGAGTGGTTGTCGCCCTCGATGAAACATCTTATTATCAAGGAGTAATCTACCTCATGAAACAACTGCTGTTGCTCTATAATACACGTTCGGGTCGCGGGCATATCGACCGCTGTCGGGAGGCCCTTGTGACGCTCTTCGGAACCTATGGCTATCGGGTCGAGCCTCAGTTGCTCGATTTTTCGCGCAACCCCTTTGATGGGGTGGCAGCTCCACCCGATTTGGTGGTGGTAGCCGGTGGCGATGGCACGGTTAATTATGTCGTGAACTGCATGATGCAGTGTGGCCTTGACCTGGAACTCGGCATTTTGCCGGCCGGTACGGCAAATGACTTTGCGCGAGCACTCGGCATGGATAAAGATCCCCTGAAGGCGGCTCGGCAAATCGCAACGGGTGAGGTGGAGCGCATCGACTGCGGTCGGGTCAACGACCTCTGCTTTGTCAATATCTTCTCGTTCGGGCTCTTTACGACTACTTCACAACGCACGCCCGATGAGCGTAAACATCAACTCGGGAAGTTGGCCTATCTGCTTGAGGGAATCAAGGAGATTCGACGCATGCACGATATTCCGTTACACATCAAAGCCGATGGTCGGGAACTCGATTTTCATGCTCTTATTGCGTTGATTTTCAATGGTGAAACAGCTGGTGGGTTCCATCTGGCCCGACGCTCCTCGGTGCAGGACGGACTGTTCGATGTCGTGTTGCTCGAAAAACAGGGATTCCTTGCATCGTGCTGGGCGATGGTGCGTTACCTGCTGGGTGGAAAGCCTCGTTCGGTGCGTCAATTGCGAGCCGCGACACTCGAAATCGACTCTCCGATTGCAGAACCAACCGATGTTGATGGGCAATGCGGGGCCCGATTCCCGCTTTCGATACATTGTATGAAGGGTGCATTGCGGATTCGCTGTGCCCGAAATGTTTCTCACGACTAATATTCAAACACTTCTATATGGCACCCAAACAACCATCTCTGAATGATCGAAACTTCGACAAAGTTCCTATCTCGCGCATTCGCCGTGATTTGAGTGATGTGTCGTATCTTTCCGATGATCTGGCTTTTATGGCTATTAATGCTGCTACGAACCCTACCGAGCGGGCTCCGAAATCCATTGACGGATTTTCGGCTCTGATTATGTTGACGGGCGAGGCAACCGTGCAGGTCAACATGAAGAGTTATACGATTAAGCCCAATACGATCGTCTTCTTCAATCCGAATTCGGTGATTCGTTCGGAGCGTGTATCGGCAAATGCGTCGGGTTACTTTTTGGCCTACTCGAAGAGTTTTATCAATGATATTCAGGTCGGGTTGTCGGCTTCGCTGCCGATCTATATGCACTTCCGTATCTCGCCCGTGTTGCGTGTGACGCAGGAGGATGTAACCGAGATTTTGCAGGTCTTCCGTTTGATGAAACGGGTGCTGCATGGCGAGGAGATGCGCTATCGCAACGAGATTGTGCGCTCGCTCTTTACGACCGCATTTTATATCATTGCCGAAATCAACAAACGCGAGGAGGCGCAGCGTCCCAAACAGGGCCGTTGTGAGGTGATTTTCGATGAGTTTATGCTGCTGCTCGAGAAGCATTGCCGTCGGGAGCGTAATGTCGGTTTCTATGCTAAGTTGTTGAACCTGACTCCGAAATACTTCTCTACGGCCATCAAAGAGGTGAGTGGAAAGACGGCTGCCCGATGGATTGACGAGGCTGTGATTCTTGAGGCGAAAACGCTCTTGAAATATTCGGGAATGAGCATTCAGGAGATTGCCTACGAGTTGAACTTCTCGACCCAATCCTTCTTTGGCAAATATTTCAAACAGCATACGGGGGATTCTCCCTCGCGTTACAAACATAAATAAGCATTTATGGCAAACTATTATATAGGTGCACATGTGAGTGCCTCGGGAGGGGTTGAGAACGCCCCGATGAATGCGTCGGCTATCGGTGCTACGGCCTTCGCTCTCTTTACGAAAAATCAGCGTCAGTGGCTCGCCAAACCGTTGAGTGAGGGCGAAATCGCTCGTTTTAAGGAGGCTTGTGTCAAGTATGGCTATACGGCGGAGCAAATCCTGCCGCATGATTCCTACCTGATTAATCTGGGTAATCCGGATGATGAGGCTTTGGAGAAATCACGCCAATCCTTTTATGAGGAGATGGTTCGTTGCGAGCAGTTGGGGCTTGACCGCCTGAATTTCCATCCGGGAAGCCATCTGCGGGTGATTTCGGAGGAGGCTTCGCTGGATCGTATTGCCGAGAGCATCAATCTGGCACTCGCTCGAACGCAGGGCGTGACAGCAGTCATTGAAAATACGGCCGGACAGGGCTCGAATCTGGGTTATCGCTTTGAGCATCTGCGCTATCTGATTGACCGCGTGGAGGATAAATCGCGCGTCGGCGTCTGCCTCGACACCTGCCATACCTTTGCTGCGGGCTATGATTTGAGTTCGATGTTGCAATGCGAGGCGACTTTTGCCGAGTTTGACCGCATCGTGGGCTTTGAATACCTGCGAGGCATGCACCTGAACGATGCGATGAAACCCCTCGGTAGTCGGGTGGATCGCCATACGCCACTCGGTGAGGGTATGATTGGTTGGGACTGCTTCCGCTATATCATGACCGATTCGCGCTTTTGCAATATGCCGCTGATTCTCGAAACACCTGACGAGAATCGCTGGGCTGAAGAGATTGCTACGTTGAGGCAATTTGCCGACGAAGGTCGTCGATAAGCAGCGTAAAACGTAAAAAAACGGCCTCCTATGGCACTGGGGCTGTGTTTTGGATAAATTACTCAAAGACAGTATTTTGAGAAGAGCCCTCGGATAGAGGGCCCTTTTTTTTGCGATGCTATATTATATATAAGGTATAAAAAATATTTTGAAAATTTTTTCAAAAATATTTGCAGAATCAAAAATTGTCGCTACCTTTGCAACCGCATTTGAGAAAAATAAGGCCCTTGAGGGCTGCGAAGTAAAAAATGCAAGGTTCTTGAAAAAAAGTTGCAAAAAAGTTTGGAAGTTAAAAAAACTCGCCGTACCTTTGCAATCCGTTCGCGTCATAAAAACGACGAACAAATCAAGATGGTTCTTTGATTTACTGGTTATATTTTGAGAGAAAAGGAATGTAGTATTTATCTGTCAATTCTTTTAACAAAGAAACGAAATAGTCAGGACTCTAACAAAACATTTTATTTTTTTACAATGGAGAGTTTGATCCT
>JAGAPT010000022.1 GCA_017623115.1 Alistipes sp. | reverse complement strand
TGCAGCAGCTGGTAGGTGAACTCGGTGAAGGACATGCCCTCTCCCTCGCCGTTGAAACGCTTCTTGACCGAATCTTTGGCCATCATGTAATTCACGGTGATGCACTTACCGATGTCGCGGGCAAAGTCGAGGAACGAGAACTCCTTCATCCAGTCGTAGTTGTTCACCAGACGAGCTGCATTCGGTGCATCCGAGTCGAAGTCGAGCAGCTTGGCCAGCTGGGCGCGAATCGCCTCCTGATTGTGGCGCAGGGTCTGCTCGTCGAGCAGGTTGCGCTCCTGCGATTTACCCGAGGGGTCGCCAATCATACCCGTAGCACCTCCGATGAGGGCCAGCGGACGGTGGCCGCAGAGCTGGAAGTGTTTCAGAATCATGACACCCACCAGGTGGCCGATGTGCAACGAGTCGGCCGTGGGGTCGATACCCAGGTAGGCTGTGGTCAGCTCCTTCTCGAGCTGCTCTTTGGCACCGGGCATGATGGTGTGAATCATACCACGCCATTCGAGTTCTTCGATGAAATTCTTTGTAGCCATGCTATTATTTTCAGTTTTTAGTAATCGTTATGGTTACTCGACCTCCATGTCGAGTGCTTTGCGCAGGTCGCCGAGCAGGGGGTTCTTCTCGGTAATGTAGCGTACGCGATCCTCCAATTTGATGGGGCGGGCGGCACGCAACTCCTCGTTGATGGTTACCTCTAGTTCGATGCTCCCCTCGACGTTGGCCGTCCGGGCGATGCCGGTCAGGAGCAACGTGCGGTTGCGCTGTATCTCGTCGTGCAGCTCCTGTGACGGAACGCTGAGGCGAATCGTGTTCCCTTGCAGGGTCATCTGCTCGAAGGTTGGCACGAAGCGGGGGCGTTGCTCCCGAATGAGAGCCAACACCTCGTAGCGATGCTCCTCAATCTTCTCGGCACACCGAGGATCGATGGTGCGGAGCGTCGGCTGTACCTCCCGGGTTGCTGTCTCAGCTGGGCGGGGAGCCTGCTGCTCGGCCATCATCGCCGTGAGCGAGGCTCCGAGGGGCGAACGACGTATCGGGGTCGTACCCGCAGGTCGTGTCGTCGGTGTCGGTGCCGAGGGGGGCTCTTGGCGAGCCGGTGTCGGCGTGACCGAGGATGGAGCCGGTTTCGTCGCTGCGACCTGCGGTGGCTGCACCGTGGTCGGGGTTACAGGCTTCTCCTGCGCAGGGGCTTTTGCCGTTACCGGTTCGGCGGGTGTCTGCTCGGGCGTCAGCTCGGGGAGCAGGTACTCCTCGTCGAACCCTACATCATCCTTTTTTTTTTGGCCGAGTCTTGCGATTTTCATCAGACCCAGCTCCACCAACAACCGTCCGTTTGAGGATTGTCGTATCTTCCCGTCGAGTTCCGTGAGGATGGCGATGGCTCCGAAGAGGAACTCGGCATCACACGTCTCGGCCTGCAGGCGGTAGCGGTCGAGCAGGGCTCCGGTCATCTCGATGAGCGGAAGTGTCTCGGGGCGTTTGGCCATCAGCAGGTCGCGCATATGGCGATTCATGCCGGCCATGAAGGTTTGTCCCGAGAAACCCTTCGAGAGCACCTCGTCGAAGGCAACGAGCGACTCGGCATAACGTCCCGCAGTCAGCAGTTCGGTCAGGTGGAAGTAGGTGTCGTAGTCCAGCACGTTGAGGGTCTGGGCTACGGAGCGATAGTCGAGTTGCGTGCCGCAGAACGAAACCGCCTTGTCGAACATCGAGAGGGCATCACGCATACCTCCGTCAGCCTTCTGGGCGATGAGGTTCAACGACTCCTCATCGGCCGTAACACCCTCCTGTGAAGCGATGTAACGCAGATACTCGACCGAATCCTCGACACGGATGCGGTTGAAATCGTAGATCTGGCAACGCGAGAGAATCGTTGGGATGATTTTGTGCTTCTCGGTGGTGGCGAGGATGAAGATGGCGTGCTGGGGCGGCTCTTCAAGCGTCTTGAGGAAGGCATTGAAGGCGGCAGCCGAGAGCATGTGCACCTCATCGATGATGAATACCGAGTAGCGACCTATCTGCGGAATGATGCGCACCTGTTCGATGAGCGTGCGGATATCCTCGACCGAGTTGTTCGATGCGGCATCGAGCTCGTGGATGTTCAGTGAGCGTCCCTCGTTGAACGAGCGGCACGATTCGCAGGTGTTGCACGCCTCGGCACCCTGCGGGTCGAGGCAGTTGATCGCCTTGGCAAAGATGCGGGCACAGGTGGTCTTACCCACACCGCGCGGACCGCAGAAGAGGTAGGCATGCGCCAACTGACCACGCTCGATAGCATTTTTCAGCGTCGAGGTGATGTGCTTTTGCCCGACAACCGAGGCAAAGGTTGCGGGACGATACTTGCGTGCACTGACAATAAAATCGCTCATAGGTGACAAAGATAGTGAAAGCCGAGCGCAATGCCAAAAATTTGGCAAAAAAACGCAACGGCCCAACCAACGATTTGAGCAATAGCGTTTTTTGTGGAGCCCTTCAGCCACGCTGAAGGTGATGATGGCGGCTGCGGCCAATGGCGTTGAATTTTGGGAATTTTGGGAATTTTGAGAGTTGCCCAAAACGCTCAAAAGCGTGCTATCAAGCAACAAAAAAGAGAAGCAATCGCTTCTCTTTTTTGTTGTGTTAAATAGATTGAACCGGCCTCCTATTTGGACGTTTTGGGGTCCATGACAATGCGGGCGATATTGCCGTCGGCAACAATCTTGGCAGCCATGGCACGCACCTTCTCGGGCGAGAGCTCCTCGATGAGGCGGTGGTAGTCCGAATAGTTGTCCTGGCCGTAGCGATGGAGTGCACGCAGGTAGTACATCCAGGTGACATTGCTCTTCATCTGGTCGTCGTACTGCTTGAGCAGATACTTGCGAATCTTGGCGATATCCTCCTCCGAGGGTCCCTCCTTGGCGAAGGCTGCCAGCTCGTCGGTAACAATCTGCATCAACTCGTTCGATTGCTCCTTGTTCGTGTCAAAGGCCACGCGCAGGAGGTACTCCTCGGCCGGCATGTGACGCAGCGAGCCGCTGCATCCTACGCCATACGAGCCGCCCTTCTCCTCACGAATCTTCTGTGTATAGCGCATGCGCATCACCTGCGACAAGGCATTGATTGTGAGTTGGTTCTCGGGTGTGTACTCCATCTCGCCCGAGAAGGCAAACATCACCGAGGTCTTCGGCATGCGCATCTCGGCAGCGAAACGATTCTCGTGCTCACCCTTCGGCATGCGATTGCCACGGTCGAGCCATGTGCGACGCTCCTTGGTCGTGGGAATCGAACCGATATAACGCTCCACCAAAGGCTTCAGCGCGTCGAGGTCGAAGTCGCCCACGAAGTAGAGCTGGTAGTTCTGAATACCGCTGAAGAGCTGCTTGTGGAGCGGCGCGAGTCGCTCGAAGTCGATTTTCTCCATATCCTCGGCCTGTATCGAACGGGCGCGCTTATCGTTCGGATAGAGCGTGGCGGCTACCGAATCGGCATAGATGACCTTCGGGTCCTTTGCGCGGTTCTTGTAGTAGGTCACATTCTGGCTGACAAGCGTCTCGAAGTCGTGGTGATTGAAACGAGGTGCGGTCATCTGCAGGTAGAAGAGCTGCAGGAGCGACTCCAGATCCTTGGGCGAGCAGCTGCCACTGAACGAGGCATGGAACTCACCGGTCAAGGGGCTGATGGCGGCATTCTTGCCGGCCAGGCGGTGGCGCAACTCGATTTTGTCCATGTCGGCGACACCCGAGGCCTGCATGATGTCGGCCAGGAAATAGGCCGTCAGGTAATCCTCGTCGGAGACGATGGAGGTACCACCCTCCGAGGTGAAGTAGGTCAGCACATCATCTGCTGCATGCTTCGTCGGCATGGCAATGACCTTGGCACCATTCTTCAGCTCCCACACGGTAGCACCAAAGCGGTCGGTTTCGCTCTTGCGCACCTTCGTGCGCTTCAGACGTACGTCGTCGGGCAAGAGGGTGTTCTTCACCGCGCGATTGACGGGTGCGGCCAACTCCTTTGCTCGAATCTCCTTCATCTTGGCCAAGATAGCCTCCTGTGAAGGTGCCGTAGCCATCTCACGCTCGGGGAGCGCAAAGGCTACCACGGCATTCTTCTCGGTGATGAGTTCACCGGCTAAGCGATTTACCTCGTCGAGCGTAATCTCGTTGACGAGCAGGCTGTCCGTCTTCCACTCATCCTCGGCCGAGAAAACCGGAATGTTGGCACGGAAGGCCGCCATGTAACGACGCACGTAGTAGTTGTTACGACGATCGACGCTGCTCTTGTAGGTTTGGCGGACACCGCTCATCATCTGCTTTTGTGCCAGATTGAACTCGGCAGCCGTGAAACCAAAGCGACGGATGCGTTCGATTTCGGTGTAGAAGGCCTCGAAACCCTCCATCACGCGGCCATCCCGACAGAGATACGAGCCAAAGAGCATGTCGCAGGTCGAGGTGAGCGCACCATTGCCAAACGAAGCCTCCATGAAGGGCGAGTCGGGTTTCTGCTGCACCTCCTGGAAGCGCAGACCCGACATGAAACGCAACATCGAGAGGGCGAGGCTTTGACGCTCGGCCTGCACCGTGTTGTTCTCGGCAATGGGGGTAGCCTTGCGTTTAATCATCAGGTTACCACGCAGCACCGTTTGCTCGGGATCGGAGGCAAAGACCACCTTTGTCTCCTCGTGGAACGGTACCTCGATGGCACGTTTCGGTTCGGGATTCTCGACAGCCGGAATGTCGGCCATCACACGGCGAATCTTCTCGACCATCTGGTCGGGATCGAAGTCGCCCACCACGATAACGGCTTGCAGGTCGGGACGATACCAACGGTGGTAGAAGTTGCGAATCTCGTCGTAGTGGAAACTACGCAACCCCTCCAGGTGGCCGATGATATTGCGCTCGGCATATTTGCTGTTGTTGTAGACGGCCGGAGCCTGCTGCTCGTTGATGCGGCGTGCTGCCGTATTGCGCGTGCGCAACTCCTCGATAATCACACCGCGCTCGGAGTCAATCTCGGCCTCCTCGAGAGCGATGAAGTGGGACCAGTCGTGCAGGATGAGCAGGGCCGAGTCGATAATCGGCTCACGCAACATCGGCACGTTGGAGATGTTGTAACAGGTGACCTCCATGCTGGTAAAGGCATTGAGGTTGGCACCAAACTTTACGCCGATGGTCTCCAGGTAGTTAATCAGATTCTTTTTCGGGTAATTGACCGTGCCGTTGAAGGCCATGTGCTCGAGAAAGTGAGCCAATCCCTGTTGCGAATCCTCCTCTTGGATGGCACCGACGTTGTGCAGGATGTAGAAATCGGCCTGCTTGGCCGGTTTCTGGTTTGCACGCACGTAGTAGGTCATGCCATTCTCGAGGCGACCGACACGCAACGCAGGGTCTACGGGCAACGGCTGGGCGATGGCCTCCCCGAGGAGGCACATCGCACCGGCCAATATGCCGATAAAGAGATGCATCATGCGTTTCATACGTCTCCGCAATTAGAAGTTCAGACCCACCTTGAAGAGCATTACATTGCGCTTGTCGAAGTAATTGCCCGAGGGTGAGATGTGGTCGTAGCTTGCCGAGGCAAAGAGCGAGGCGGTCTTCTTGAAGAGACCCTTGAAGGTGTAGGCCAACTCACCACCAAAGGTGGTGTAGTCCGTGCACATATACTCATAATCGGCTACGGCGAACTCCGTGTAGGCGATGCTCTCGCCACGTGTGCCGGCATAGGTGAACGAACCCTCGAGGTTCGAGCTGAAGCCACCACGTACCTGAATCTGCAACGAGTGACGCTCGGCAAGCGCAATGTTACGCTTTGCGTAGGCCGAGAGGGTTGCGGTCTTCACCTCGCGTACCGACTCGGGCAGGTAGTAGATGTAGTAGTCGTCGTTCAGATGACCCTCCAAGCCAAACATCCAACGGTAGGCGAGCTCCTCGTCGGCTACCATGTAGTCGATCTTGAGCATCTGGTCGCTGATTTGGAAGTTCGAACGCTCGTAGACGGCATCGGTAATCCACTCCTGACGCTCGGCCGTGTTGTAGAAGGTCTGGAAGTACTCGATACCGACATAGTCACGGTCGCTGTGCTTGAAGGTCAGCGAGAGCAGGTTGCCATTGTCGAAATGGTAGTTGCCGGCCAGCGTGAGATCCCACTGGTGCTCCTTCACCGTACCCGACATCTGGGGGTGCATGTAGTTGCAGAAGACATCCTCCACCTTGTAGGCGTAGTTGCCCGAGAGCACCACCTCGAAGTTATCCTGCGAGTAGCCATACTGCAGACCACCACCCAGCGTGTTGGCGTTGTAGCTGCGCAATGCGTTGGCCGAGTTGGAGAGGTTGCTCAGCGTTCCGGGCGAGAAGAAGCCCGGGGCTACCATCTCGTAGACCTGATGGCTGAGCGGATTCAAACAGCTGGCCGTACCATCCTCGCGATAGCTGCGATAGAGGAAGTTGGCACCTACATGGTGCTGCTTGCCCAAATCAACGACAATCGAGGGGGTTACGCTGAAATCCGACAGCTTGGTCAGCGGGCGGGGGTCAATCTGCTTGGCACCCTGTGCAGCCTTGTAGGTGGCACCGATACCGACATAAAGGCGATCCCAGAGTTTCGGGAAACCGGCTTTGAAAGCGAGCTCATAGGACTGATTCTTCCAGTCGCTGTAGTTCTCGTCGGCCAGGAAGAAGGGCATACCGCGCAGCGGGTCGAGGAGCGTGGCATTCCAGCGGGCATCCTCGATGTCGTCACGCGTGTAGGTGAATGAGCCCCACAGGTACATGTTGTTGACCTGCTTGTAGATACCGCCACCCTCGGTGTGGAAGGTGAAGGCGGTGTTGTCATCACCGATTTGGGTCGGTTTGAAGTCGCCCTGCTCGCGCTCGAAACCGAAGTTGGCCGTGGCATACTTCTCCTGCGCGTCAATCATACCACCGGCAGCATTGTCGGTCGTCGAGGTCCACAGACTCTCGCTCTTGCTCTTTTCGATGGACGAGGAGGTGTTTTGTGCCTGTGCAGCCGGCATGGCGCAAAGGCCGAAGAGCAACACCGCCATCGTACTTGTTATGATGTGTTTCATTGTTTTCATACGTTTTTTGGTCTAACACTATTGCCAGTTGCTCCAAGCGGGAGCCTTCTCGCCGTGACGACGCAGCATCAGCTCGGTCTGCGGCTCGAAGTCGTTGGTCGAGTTGTTCGTGTCCTGATAAATCGGCGTGCCGTCGGCGCGCGTCGAGGCTACCTTGCGGCAGAGAGCCGTCGTTGCATAGATGCTACCGGTCGTGGTAGCACCGGCATCCATGTAGCTCGGGATACGCTTGCGAGCCAGCTGATCCTTGTTGGCGAGTGCCTCTACTGCATCCAAAACCCAATCGGCCGGAATGCGGGCGGTGAAGTTCTCCCCATACTTGTCGTTGGTCTGCAGGATGACATTCGGACCACCATTACGGTAGTAATCTTCATTGAGGGTTACCTCCTTCGGCGCACGGAACAGGACAAAGGCAGGACCCTGAACACCGCAATTCCACTGCGACTTATTGGGCGAAAGCCAATAGATGTAAGGAATGTTGGGAACCAATCCGTTGTCACGGCTGTCGTTGCCCGACCAACACTCCCAGGTAGCCTTCGAGTTGTCGAACGAGGCACTGTTGCTGACGGTGTGGTCGGCAGCCTCCTGTACGAGTACCACCGACTCGCCCGGCTGCAACGGATACTCTGTACCGCTTCCCGGAATCTTCCACACGAGGATGGCATAAACGAAGTTGCCCAGACCATCCTCTTCGGGGTAGGTCGGAACCGTTACGCTGGGATTCTGCGTATTGATTTGCGCAAAGCAGACGCCATCGAGGTACTCCACCTCATCACCATTGTTGTAGATGCGGTAGGACTGGTCGCGGAACCAGGTACCATCATCGGGGTGCTTGCTACCACAATAGTAGATCTCGCTAATCATGAGCGAACCCACCTTCGCAGGGCGCGTCACGATGCGATCTTTGCTCTCCTTGGCCTCCTCGCGCGTGATATTCTTAATGAGCGAGATGCTGCTGAGCGCACCATTAATCAGGTAGTCCGAGCCGTTGAACTCGGCAATACCATAGGCGGCAATGTTGTAGACACCCGGGTCCACGTTCATCGTCACGATACCCTCGGCATCGGTCGTGCCTTTGTAGATTTGCGAGGTCTTCGAATTGGTAAAGGTTACCTCGAGCCCCTCGGTCGAGAAGTTCGGGTCGGGGGTAATCGTACCATCGAAGGGTACGAACTGCGTGGTGGCGTTCACCTGGAACGAAACCTCCACGGGCTGCACCTTCTCGACATCCTTCACATCCTCCATCATGTCGATACACGAGGTGCAGAGGAGTGCCAAGGCGGCCATCAGCCCACTGATGCGATATTTCATCATGCTTTTCATAGCGTTAAATCTTATGCGTGTTATTTAATCTTGGCCGTCAGCTGCAAACCGAAGAAGTAGACATCGGAGTTGCGACGGGTGTATTGACCGGGGTATTTCTTCACAGCCTGCACCGGAGTCGAGCGGAAGAGGTTGTGCGCAAAGAACGACACATCGAAATTGCGGAACTGCTTCGTCAGGTTGAGGTTGATGGTCATCACGGGATCATACGAAGGCTCGATGAAGTAATCCTTGTCGTTCATGCCGCCATTCTCCTTGTTGTAGAGAATCTGCTGGAACTCGGCGTAGCGATCCGAAGCGGGATTGGCCCATGCGGGGTCGAACTCGTGGATTTTGCCATCGGCAATCGAGAGGTACTGCAACGGAATGTCGGGGTTGAGACCATAAGTACGCCACGACTTCTGACGCCAGTTGACGTTGGCCGTCATCGTGATGACGAAACCGATCTTCGGGATGTTGTGGGTTACGATGAGGTTCGTAATCAGGTTCTGCGAACGACGGATACCATTGCTGATTTTCGACGAGTAGATACCCTGATCGACATGCGGATCCTGGCTCTTGAAGTTGTAGAGCATGAAGCCCTCGTCCCAGCTCTTGTTGTCGTAGAACTCACCATTGAGGATGAACGAGGTGCGGATGGCATCGACGCGACCAAAGTCGAGGTCGAACTCGATACCCTGACGCTCGTAGGCAGCCGTATTGGCCGGCGAGGTGTACTCGAGGAACATCTTCTTCGTCTTCGAGGCGTCAACCATCAGGTCGGGCAGCGTTACACCATCGGCGTTGTACGAACCGCTAATCTTATACTGCTTGTAATCAACCCACTTTACATTCTCCGGATTGATGGCGTAGCTGTAACCATTGTGGCTCTCGTCACGATAGGCCGTTACGCTGAAACGCATCTTCTTCCACGTGAAGTCGAGGCCAATCTCCTGCTTGGTGGTCTTGGCCATCTCGAGGTCGTGGTTCTTGATGTCGTAGGCGTGGGTCGTGATGATCTGGAACTTCTGGGCATCGCCCTTTATATTCCAGGCGTTGGAGTTGTCGAAGTTCGTGTAGTCGAAGTAGGCATTTTCGGGGTGCACGAAGGCCAACGAGGGGGCCTTGTGCGTAATACCGAAGGCACCGCGGATAGCCAGACGCTCGGGAATCAGCTCATACGAAGCGTTGAAACGGGGCGAGAACTCACCACCGAAGTCGAACAGGTGGTCGTAACGCACACCGGCAACCACCTCCAGCTCACGCTGAAGCACCTTCATGCGGAAGGTCTCCTCGGCGAAGGCCGAGAGTTGGTTCATGAAGGGGATGTCCTTGTAGGCGCGCTCGCGACGCGATGCATAGTTGTAGGAGATAGGACGGTAGGGCGGGTTGTCTACGTCGTAGACCTTACCATCGCCGACGTTACCGTCGCTGCGGAATTCGCCACCAATGACGATGCGGTGGCGGGTGCTGCCGAGGTTACCGGCAAAGTTTGCGGTGAGCTTGGCGTAGGTGTTGAGCTCCTGACCATAGACGTTGTAGTGGTAGTCGTAGGTGTCTTGGGTCACCCAAGCACGCTGGTCGCTCATCGAGGGGTCGAAATTGGTAATCTTGTTGCCGTCGATATCGGTGAACTCTTTACCGGCGATGCTGGAAATTACCGTGCCATCGACCATGGCGTTGGTGTAGGGAGAACGAGCATTCGAGGCCTTGTCGGCATAGTAGCTCGTACGGTCGGTGTAGTTGAACGAGAGGCTGTATTTCAGTGATTTAGACCACTTCTGACCCCCCCCCCTTGCCGAGCGTGAAGGTACCGTTCGTGGCGAAGCGGATGCCCCAGTCCTTCTGGTTGTGGGTCGTGTAGTCGTACTCGTCATCGGGGTTCGGCTCGGCCTCATCCTTCGTGTGGAGGAACGAGAGCGAGGTGTTCGTGCTCAAGCGACCACGCAGGAAGGTGTTCGAGTAGGCTACACGGGCCGTGGCACGCTGGTAGGTGTCATACGACTCGCGCGGGTCGAAGGTCGAGTAGGCGTAGTCGGCGCCATAGTTCAGGAAACCCTTCTTCTGACCCAGGGCGATACCATGATTCAAAGCCAACGAATAGACGTTGGGGTTGGTGTTGAAACGCACGGCCAGGGGCTCACGACCGGCCTTCGTGTTGATGATCACAGCACCCGAGGCTGCATCGCCATACTCGGCCGAAGCGACACCGCGGATGACCTCAATCGACTCGATGTTGTCGGTCGTAATCGTACGCATGTCAATACCGCTCGTCGGGTCGATGGCACGCGTACCGGTACCCTCACCACCTGCTGCACCGGCCATCTCCTGCAAGTTGGCCGTGTTCGAGATGGGTGCACCATCCATGATGATGGCCGTACCGAGAGCCGCACCACCACGAATCGTCGGGGTCTTGATGCTGGTCATATCGGGCTTGAAGACGTCGCTCGTGATGTCGGCACCCGGGATGAGCTGCATGACATCGGCCAGCGAGTTGGCCTGCAAGTGGTCGATGGCCGTACGCGAGATGGTCGAAGCGGTTGCAGCACCTACCGACGAGGCGCGAGCCGATACGACGACATCCTCGACGTAGAAGTTGGCCGGTTTGAGTTTGAAGTCGTAGTTGCTCTTGCTGGCAACAATCGTGACGGTGGTCTTCAGCGTCTCGTAACCGAGCGACGAAATCTCCACCTCATAGGTGCCCGGCTGGATGTTCTCCAAGGTGTACTCACCCTCTTTGCCGGCGATGGTAGCACGCACGTCGGTGAACGATACAACGGCGTAGGGAATCACCTCACCCTGCTCCGAGTCGGCAGTAATCGTACCCTGCACGGCGCGAGCTGCTTGTTGCATGCTTCTACTGTTCGAGGTCTGGGCCCACAGGCTCTCGGTCGGAGCCATGCAACCCAATGTCAGCATGAGGCCACACAGCAGGTGGCTTGCTGCACGAAGACCTCTACCCGTCATACGGGAATTTGCGGATAGATGCTTCATAATTGTAATGTTTGAATTTGTAATGAATTGATTGTTAAAAAGTGTAATTTTTTTGTCCTAAAAGTCCTTAACCTAACCCGTGTGTCTATCTTTTGAAATTGCAAAGATAGCAAAATTATCTATAAACAAGGCGTTTAGACAAATTTATATGCTGAAAAGTCGGGCTGTAATAGTGCTATAATTGCCAAAAAGTTTTGTTTCCTGCTGACAATTAGGGGGATAGACCGGCTAAAGGCGCAATAAAAAAACGACCCCCGCATGGAGGTCGTTTTGTAGAAAGTGCTGCCTAAAGGGTCAATTCTTGTTATTTATTGGCCAATCGGTAGACGGCTTCCATCTCTTTGCGATAGAGCACCTTGAAGTTTCCTTCGGTGTGCGTGTCCTGACGGCAGCATTTGTCGGCTAAGGTCAGAATCTCCTCCTCGGTGGCCGGGCGGCCGATGAGTTCGGGGATGGAGGTCGGCATGCCAATCGAGCGATAGAAGGCCTCCATGCGCTCGATACCGCGCAAGGCGGTGCCTTCGGGGTCGGTGAAGTCGTTCTCGACGCCCATCACATTGACGGCAAAGCGCACGAAGCGGGATACGCGCACCGACATCACATAGCGTGCCCAGCTGCCCCACAAGGCGGCCAGTCCGGCACCATGCGCCACGTCGAACATGGCACTGAGCTCATGTTCGAGGTGGTGGGTTGCCCAATCGCCCACCGTGCCGCAACCCGTCAGGTCGTTGTGTGCCAGCGAACCGGCCCACATGATTTGGGCACGCCAGCGGTAGTCGTTCGGATTGTTCAGCACAATCGGTGCAGCCTCCATCACCGTGCGCAGAATCGCCTCGGCAATAGCATCTGTAACCGTCATGTCGTCCTCGAGTGAGAAGTAACGCTCCATGGTATGCATCATGATATCCGTTACACCGCAAGCTGTCTGGTAGGCAGGCAGCGTGAAGGTGCGTTCGGGGTTCATGATGGCAAAGCGGCAGCGTGCGAGGTTGGTCGAGTAACCGCGCTTGAGCCATCCCTCCTCGTTGGTGATGACGCAACCGTCCGACATCTCGCTGCCGGCTGCCGGAATGGTCAGTACGGTACCGAGAGGAAGACACTCGGTAACCTTGCCCTTGCCGTCGAAGAGCTCCCAGACGTCGTTCGGATAGCGTGTGCCGAAGGCAATTGCCTTGGCCGAGTCGATGACACTGCCTCCACCCACGGCGAGGATGAAGTCGATGCCCTCGCGGCGGCATAGGTCGATACCCTCACGCACCAACGAAAGGCGCGGATTGGGTACCACGCCACCCAACTCGATGAACGGGAGGTTGTGTTGGGCGAGGTGCTCACGGATTTGGGGCAGGAGTCCCGATTGCTCGGCACTGCGACCGCCGTAGTGCAGCAACACCTTTGTGCCACCATATTTCTGGATGCGGGATGCGATTTTCGATTCGGCATTTTTACCGAATACCACCTCGGTAGGGGTGCAAAATACAAAGTCTTTCATGCTTGTCGGTTTGATTTTGTCAAAGATACGCATAAGCGAGCGAGAAATATCAAGTTTACTTGAATATTTTTCACAGCGAGCGCAAGTATCTTCGAGATTTATCTCAAAGATACGAAAAAAAATTGTCACTTTGGCGGTTTTTGTCGCAAACCGACTGCCGAAATGCGACAAAAAATGCCACCTTGTCGCTTCATGGGGGCTTGGCAAACGATTTGCGGAGCAACATCACAAACAGGCAAACAATAATACCTATATAAATTATGAACATTAACACACTTACCATCAAGGCGCAGGAGGCACTGCAAGGGGCGGTGTCGTTGGCGCAGGAGCGCGGGCAGCAGGCTGTCGAGCCGATACATCTGTTGCAGGTGCTGACCCGTGAGGAGGATTCGCTCGGCTCGTTTTTGCTTGGCCGTGTCGGGGTCAATCGACAGGCTTTGCGTGAGGAGGTGGAGCGTTCGTTGCAGAGCCTGCCTCGGGTGGAGGGGGGCGCAAATCCCTATTTCTCGTCCGACCTTTCGCGGGTCGTACAACGGGGCGTGGACTTTACAAAGAGCTTTGGCGATAAATATGCCTCGGTCGAGCACCTGTTGTTGGGCCTTGTGGCGGAGCGCACGGCGGCAGCCGATCTGCTGAAACGGGCCGGTGTGAGCGAGAAGGAGCTCGTTGAGGCTATTCGTACCTTCCGTCGGGGTACCAAGGTCGATTCGCCGACCGCCTCGCAGGAGTTCGATGCACTGGGCAAATATGCCATCAACCTCAATGAGCAGGCTCGCCAAGGAAAACTCGATCCGGTCATTGGCCGCGATGAGGAGATTCGTCGTGTCTTGCAGATTCTCTCGCGGCGCACGAAGAACAACCCGATTTTGGTTGGTGAGGCGGGTGTCGGTAAGACCGCCATTGCCGAGGGTATTGCCCGACGCATCATCGACGGGGATGTCCCCGAGAACCTGCGGTCGAAGTCGATCTATTCGCTCGACATGGGTGCGCTGATTGCCGGTGCGAAGTATCAGGGCGAATTTGAGGAGCGATTGAAGGCTGTAGTCGAGGAGGTAAAGAGCTCCGAAGGCGAGATATTGCTCTTCATCGACGAGATTCACACGCTGGTCGGAGCCGGCAAGTCGTCGGGGGCAATGGATGCGGCCAACATCCTCAAACCTGCCTTGGCACGTGGTGAACTGCGCACGATTGGTGCCACGACCCTCGATGAGTTCCAGAAATATTTCGAGCAGGACAAGGCCCTCGAACGCCGTTTCCAGAAGGTGATGGTCAACGAGCCCTCGGTCGAGGACGCCATCTCGATTCTGCGTGGTTTGAAGGAGCGCTACGAGAATCACCACCGTGTGCGCATCAAGGATGAGGCGATTATTGCGGCTGTGGAGCTCTCGACCCGTTATATCACCTCCCGATTCCTGCCTGACAAGGCCATCGACCTGATTGATGAGGCCGCCTCGCGTCTGCGTCTGGAGATGAACTCCGTGCCCGAGGAGATCGATACGCTCGATCGTCGGGTGCGCCAACTCGAAATCGAGCGGGAGGCGATTCGTCGGGAGAAGGATACGGAGCGCATCGAACAACTGACGCAGGAGATTGACGAACTGAAGGCACGCGAAAGCGAGAAGCGAGCCCGCTGGCAGTCGCAGCGGGACCTGCTGGGAAAGATTCAGACCGAGAAGGAGCGCATCGAACAGCTGAAGGTCGAGGCTTCGGAGGCGGAGCGTCAAGGCGATTATGGGCGTGTGGCCGAGATTCGCTATGGCAAGATAGCCGAGGCACAGCAGGCCATCAGCCGCTACGAGGAGGAGTATAAAGCGGCCTCGAACAACGAGCCGATGATCAAGGAGGAGGTCTCGTCGGAGGATGTGGCCGAGGTGGTGTCGCGCTGGACGGGTATCCCCGTGAACCGCATGCTGGCCTCGGAGCGGGAGAAGTTACTCCACCTGGAGGCCGAGTTGCATCGTCGTGTCGTAGGACAGGAGGCCGCCATTGCAGCGGTGGCAGATGCCGTGCGTCGTTCCCGTGCCGGATTGAGTGACCCGCGTCGCCCGATTGGCTCGTTCATCTTCCTCGGTACGACGGGCGTCGGCAAGACCGAGCTGGCCAAGGCGTTGGCCGAGTTCCTCTTCAACGATGACCAGTTGATGACCCGTATCGATATGAGCGAGTATCAAGAGCGACATGCCGTTTCACGACTGGTCGGAGCCCCTCCGGGATATGTCGGATATGACGAGGGTGGTCAGCTCACCGAGGCGGTACGCCGCAAGCCCTATTCGGTGGTGTTGCTCGATGAGATTGAGAAGGCTCACCCCGATGTCTTCAACATCCTGCTGCAGGTGTTGGACGATGGCCGTCTGACCGACAACAAGGGGCGCACGGTCGATTTCCGCAATACGATTATCATCATGACCTCGAACATGGGGGCACATCTGATTCAGGAGCGGTTGACGGCAGCCTTCGATGGCGACTATTTGGCACCCGAGGTCATCGAGCAGACACGGAATGAGGTGATCGAACTGCTGAAACAACAACTCAAACCCGAGTTCCTGAATCGTGTTGATGAGATTTTGCTCTTCGAGCCGTTGTCGCATCGTGATATTGAGCAGATTGTCGATATGCAACTCGGACAGGTGCGTCGGATGTTGGCGCAGAACGGCATTACGCTCGAATACACCGAGGCAGCACGTCGCTGGATTGCCACTGCAGGGTATGATCCGCTATTCGGTGCACGTCCCGTGAAGCGTACCATTCAGCGAGCGGTGATTAACGACCTCTCGAAACGCATCTTGGCGGGCGATGTCGATCGCGCGCGTCCGATACGCATTGATGCCGATACGGATGGCCTGCGCTTCGTAAACTGAAAACTGAATACTGATAACTGATAACTAAAAAGGACTTTGACAGCGGTCAAAGTCCTTTTTTTGCCAGTCGCCATGCCAGCCAATTGTACCCGTCGAGGAGCGGTTGTCGCCAACCGACGGGAAGGCTGTTGAGCAGTTGTAACTTACGTAGCGTGCGACGATAGGTCTTCGTGAATCCAAAGGTACGGATGGCTCTTTGGCCCGCTTCGGTGTCGCCCTTGGCCGAGAGAATCAGTGCCTTGCCCAAGGCGGCACGGGCGACGAACTCCCGCTCGTCGAGCGGTGCTTCCGGGTTGTAGAGCGCCTCAAACGAGGTGTCGCACTGCTCCGGCGTGTAGATGCTGGTCGAGCGGTTCTCCGCAACCCGTGAGTAGCGTACCAATCGGCGGGGCGAGAAGGCAACCCGGTAGCGGCGGGCGATGCGAATCCAGAGGTGGAGGTCCTCGCCAATCTTCATCCCTGCAGGAAAGAGCCCCACCTCGTTGAGGGTGGTGCGGGGGATGACGGTCGTCGAGGGAATGGCAATGTAGCGGTGCGCCGAGTCGCGGAAGAAGTGCTCGACCACGCCTCGCTCACTCGGGCATGGCGCATCGAAGAGCCCGTTTTCGGCTACCACCCGGAAGGCGGTGCAGTAGAGCCCGCAGGCAGGGTAGTCGGCAATCAGCGCAGCAATCTCCTCCAAAAAGCCCTCCTCCCAGAGGTCATCGGCATCGAGCAGGGCGATGTAATCCCCCGAAGCGGCCTCGATACCGCGGTTGCGGGCACGCGAAACCCCTCCGTTGGGTTGGCAGATGAGGCGTAGCGAAGGGATATTGAGTGCACGTACCACTGCCTGGCTCTCATCGGTCGAACCATCATCGACGACGATGATTTCGTGGGGCGCATAGCGTTGTGCGGCCACCGATTGCAGGGTGGCCGCAATGCTGCGGCTCTTGTTGTAGAGCGGAATGACGACCGAGAATTTAACGCTCATAGCTCGATTTTTCGGGTAGCAGGGTCTCGAATCCTCGGTGCAGCGTGGCGCACGTCGCCTCGAAATCGTCGCATGCCTCATCGTGGATACAGAGCAGGCGTTGTGCCTGTGAGGCGATGAGGGAAGCAATCTCGGCTGCCGATTGGTCGGTGAGCGTCACCATGCGGCCATCCCGTTTCGACTGGGGAATGAACTCGCCACGGCAGAGCGTGTCATAGCGGATGAGCCACTCGGAGAGATTGCCGAGGTCGCGGAAGCGGGTGCGGCAGGTCGCCGCCATCTGCTCGCCCCACTGTTCCCAGCCACGCGCGAAATCGCTCTTGCGGTAGGGTTGTGGTTGGTGGGGGTCGTAGAATCCCGGAATGAAACTCCACGGCAGCAGCAGTAAGGTTTTCAAGATGTTCGACAGCCCATAGCAGGGGGCTATCCATTTGCTGAAATGGCGATAGAGCACCTTGTGCGAGTGGCGTTCGTTAATCAACTTCAGGTTGTTCAGAATCAACTGCCCGATGGACGAAGGGCGCACGATGCTCAAACGAGCCATGTCGCAGGGCAACCCCTCGCGGAAGAAATCCTCCTCACGGCAGGGGCGCGTCAGGAAGGTGTCGTCGTTGAAGAGCACAAAGTGCTCTGCGAGCCCCTCGATGCGGTGGAGATTCAACTCCAAGGTGTTGGTGTTGAAGGTCGGCAACCACTCGGCGGGGATGTAGTCGCTGTGGTGCACGATGTGGAGTTTGGGGTGTTCACGATTGAGCCACGCAGGAAGGTGTCCCCACGTGACGAGGTGAATCTTGTTGACCCATGGGGCATAGGCCTCGACGGCACGAAACCAATAGTGCAACGTGCGCCAGTCGCGGTAGCGACTCTCCGAGGCATCCATGCCTGCCTGACGACGATAGTGTCCGAACTCCTCGCGCCATGCAGGGTCGGCACCATCGACCCACAAGATGACAAAGTCAATCTTCTCCATCCTTCTCGTTTTTGAAAAACCACAAACGCCATAAAAAAGAGGGGGTTGGGCTTTTGCGCTTCCCTCCCCCTCTTTTCGTTGTTCAAATTACTTCTTCGAACCCTTCGGAGCAAGAATCATGTTCATCTTCTTGCCGTCGAGTTTCGGCATCATCTCCACCTTGGCCAACTCTTCGAGGTCCGTGGCGAAGCGCAACAGCAGAATCTCACCCTGCTCCTTGAAGACAATCGAGCGACCACGGAAGAAGACATAGGCCTTCACCTTGGCACCCTCCTTCAGGAAGTTCTGGGCGTGCTTGAGTTTGAAGTTGTAGTCGTGGTCGTCGGTCTGCGGGCCAAAACGAATCTCCTTGATGACTACCTTCGTCTGATTAGCCTTGATCTCCTTTGCCTTGCGTTTGAGCTGGTAGAGGAACTTCTGGTAATCGGCAATGCGACATACCGGGGGATCGGCCTTGGGCGAAATCTCAATCAAATCGAGCTCCATCTCATCGGCCAGACGCAGGGCGTCGCGAATCGACATGACCTGTGCCTCGGGCACATTCTCACCCACAACACGCACCTGGGGTGCCGTGATGGCGTCGTTGATGCGATGCGGGTTCTCCTTCTCGATGCGGCCCGGACGGCCCTGTGCACCGGCAGGTTTCGGTCGGTTGTTCCCGGGGTTAAACGGCCTCGGCGGGAACGGTTTTGTTGTTGCGATAGTTGTATGGATTAAAGGGTTAATGAAAATCCGTTGTCGTTAGTTGCGCATCTTGTTGGCCTCAATCTCCTGGGCTACCAGATTCAGAATGAACTGCTTGAACTCCTCGCAGGTCATCTGTCCCTTGTCGCCCTCGCCTTGTGCACGTACCGATACCAAGCCCTCGGCCTCCTCCTTCTCACCCACGATGAGCAGGTAGGGGATGCGTTTGAGCTCGTTGTCGCGGATCTTGCGGCCAATCTTCTCGTTGCGGTCGTCGATATGGGCGCGAACGTCGTTCTGATTCAGGTACTCCACCACCTTGCGGGCATAGTCGTTGAACTTCTCCGAGATGGGCAGTACAACCACCTGGTCGGGCGAGAGCCACATCGGGAACTTGCCGGCCGTATGCTCCAGCAACACGGCCACGAAACGCTCCATCGAGCCGAACGGGGCACGGTGAATCATAATCGGGCGGTGCAGCTTATCGTCGGCACCCTTGTAGGTCAGGTCGAAACGCTCGGGCAGGTTGTAGTCCACCTGAATCGTGCCGAGCTGCCACGAGCGACCCAGCGCATCCTTCACCATGAAGTCGAGCTTCGGACCATAGAAGGCAGCCTCGCCATACTCAACGACCGTGTTCAAGCCCTTCTCCTGGGCAGCCTGGATGATGGCCTGCTCGGCCTTCTCCCAATTCTCGTCCGAACCGATATACTTCTCACGGTTTACCTTATCGCGCAGCGATACTTGTGCCGTGTAGTTCTCGAATTTGAGCGTCTTGAAGATGTAGAGCACGATGTCGATGACACGCTCGAACTCCTCGAGCAGCTGGTCGGGACGCACGAAGAGGTGGGCATCGTCCTGCGTGAACGAACGTACACGGGTCAAGCCGTGCAACTCACCCGACTGCTCGTAGCGGCATACCGTACCGAACTCGGCCAGACGAACGGGCAGATCCTTGTACGAACGGGGCTTCGAACGGTAAATCTCGCAGTGGTGGGGACAGTTCATCGGCTTGAGGAAGTACTCCTCGCCCTCGATGGGAGTCTGAATCGGCTGGAACGAGTCTTTGCCATACTTGGCATAGTGTCCCGAGGTGATGTAGAGCTCCTTGTTGCCAATCGGCGGGGTGATCACCTGCTGATAGCCGTGTTGCTTCTGCACCTTGCGCAGGAACTGCTCCAGGCGGTCACGCAACTCGGTGCCCTTCGGCAACCACAACGGCAGACCCTGGCCTACACGCTGCGAGAAGGTGAACAACTCGAGCTCCTTGCCCAACTTGCGGTGGTCGCGTTTCTTGGCCTCCTCGAGCATCACCAGGTACTCGTCGAGCATCGACTTCTTGGGGAACGAGATGCCGTAGATGCGCGTGAGCATCTTGTTCTTCTCGTTGCCACGCCAGTAGGCACCGGCCACCGACAGCAGTTTGATGGCCTTGATGAATCCCGTATTCGGGAGGTGAGGACCACGACACAGGTCGGTGAATGCACCATTCGTGTAGAACGAAATCGTGCCATCATCGAGGTCGCTGATCAGCTCCACTTTATATTGGTCGCCCTTCTCGGTGAAGGTGGCGAGTGCTTCGGCCTTCGGCACCTCACGGCGGATCAGTTCCTCCTTCTGACGTGCCAGCTCGAGCATTTTGTTTTCAATCTTTTGCAGGTCGCCCTCGGTAATCGGAGTGGGGCAGTCTACGTCGTAGTAGAAGCCGTTTTCGATGGCGGGGCCGATACCGAATTTGATGCCCGGGTAGAGCGATTCGAGGGCCTCGGCCAAGAGGTGCGACGAGGTGTGCCAGAAGGCGTGCTTGCCCTCGGCGTCATCCCATTTGTAGAATTTGATGGCCGCATCCTGCTCGATGGGACGCATCATGTCGACGGTCTGGCCGTCAATCGAGGCTGCCAGCGAGTCAGCAGCTAAACGAGGGCTGATGCTCGATGCAACGTCGAACGCAGTACTCCCTTTGGCATACTCTCTTACCGAGCCATCGGGAAAGGTGATTTTGATCATAAGTGTGTATTAAGTTTAGTATTGTGAGTGCTTTCGATGCTTCCACAATTACGAGACGGAATACATCTATCGGCGACTCGGTTTCTTTTTTGTTCGCTATGCGTTGGGTATTTCAGCTGCTTCGGCTGCTTCGGCTACTTCGTGGCGGTCGTGACGCTCATGGCGCTCGAATCGCTCGCCACGCTCAAAACGCTCGGAGGGCTCACGACGTGAACGCTCGCGCTCGGCTTTGGGCAGCGGATTGGCACTCCACTCCTCCCAGGCACGGCGGTTGCGCACGATGTCGACAGCCGTATAGATGGCGTTGCGCATCGACTGCGGGTCGGCTTTGCCCTCGCCGGCGATGTCGAATGCCGTGCCATGGTCGGGCGAGGTGCGTACCTCCGACAGACCGGCTGTGAAATTTACGCCATCGGGCGACAGGGTCTTGAAGGGTGCCAAGCCCTGGTCGTGGTACATCGCCAGCACACCATCGTACTTCGTATAGCTGCCGCTGGCAAAGAGCCCGTCGGCCGCAAAGGGGCCAAAAGCCAAAACGCCCTTCTCGAAGGCCTCCTCGATGGCCGGACGGATAATCTCCTGCTCCTCCGAGCCGAGCAGACCTCCGTCACCGGCATGGGGGTTGAGGGCCAGGACGGCAATGCGTGGAGCAACGATGCCGAAATCGGCCACAAGCGATGCTTTGAATCGCTCGAGGTCGGCTACAATCTTCTCGCGGGTGATGTGCTTCGGAATCTCGGCGATGGGCAGGTGCTTCGTGACCAGTCCCACACGCAGCCGCTCGCTGCACATAATCATCATCGGCTCGCCCTCGAAGGCGGCACCGAAGAACTCCGTGTGTCCCGTGAAACCGAACGCCTCGCTCTGCACCATCTCCTTGTCGAAGGGTGCCGTCACCACCGCATCGAGCGTACCTGCTTTCAGGTCGGCCGTGGCGCGTTCCAGCGCCTCGACGGCTGCCTGGCCTGCCTCTTTCGAGGCCTTTCCGGGTTCGATGGAGTCAGTCTTTCCGCAGATGACGAGGTTGTTTTGGCCGGCACGAGCCTCGCGAGCCGAATATACGGTCTGGAAGTAGACGTGCTCGCACTCGGGAAGGAGTTTGCGGTAGTGGCCCATGGCATCCGGAGCACCATACACCACGGGGGTGCAGAGTTCCAACATGCGCGTATCGGCCAGGGTTTTCAGGATAACCTCCCAGCCGATGCCGTTCGGGTCACCTTGTGTGATGCCTATTTTGAGTCGTTGTTCTGACATAAGTAACTGTTTCAAAGAGCAAATATACGCAAAAAGCGTGAAATGAAATAGTTTGAAAGAAAAAAATCACACAAAAAATCGTTTATCCGCCGGAATGAGGAGTCGGACTATTTCTCGGGACTTTTTGGAGCACGCAGGGTGCGGTAGGAGCAGATGTGCCACGTGATGCCCACGAGGAGCACCGCGAGCAACGCTTGCATCCAGCGGCAAGAGGCAAAGAGGCCGAATATGCAGTAGAGCATCGTGCCCCACAGCAGTGCCAGGGCGTAGATTTTGGCGCGCAACGGAATGGCTCGGTGCTCGCGGAAAGTACGGATGTAGGGCCCCAATTGGCGATGAGCCAGCAGCCATGCATAAAGCCGTTCGGAGGAGCGCAGCCAGAGGGTTGCCGTGAGCAACAGAAAGGGTGTGGTGGGGAGAAGCGGCAGGAAGATGCCGACGATGCCCAACGCAAGGCTCAATGCCCCTAACCCAATCAGCAGGAATCGTTTCACGTAAGCGAAGATGGTTAACCCTGACGGCGACGGAACTCGGCGCAGATGATGCCCGTGGCCATCGCCACGTTGAGTGACTCGGAGGTGCGGCAATCAGCCGGATAGGGCGGTATGAGGAGTTTGTGCGTAACCTGCTTCCCGACCTCGGTCGAGATGCCGCGCCCCTCGTTGCCCATGACCAGAATGCCATGCGGTGTGAGCGGTGTGTGGTAGAGATTCTCCCCCTCGAGGAAGGTGCCGTAAATCGGTATCGAGGCTTGCCGAGCCTCGTGGAGCAAAGCCGGTAAATCGACGTAGTGGACACGGACACGCAGGATGGCTCCCATCGTGGCCTGCACCACCTTGGGATTGAAGCAGTCGGCCGAGTCGTGTGAGCAGAGGATATCGGTGATGCCGAACCAATCGGCCAGGCGGATGATGGTGCCCAGGTTGCCCGGATTTTGCACCTCGTCGAGTGCCAGCACAAGGTGTTTGTCGAATGCTCCCACGTCGAGGCGGTGGTGCGGTATCTCGACGATTGCCAATGCCTTTGAGGGGGTTTTCAGCAACGACAGACGCTCCATCTCTTTGGTCGAGACAATCTCCACGTCGGGCCCTGTGAAGAGCCCTTCAAGCGCAAAGATTTTGCGGATGCGGAGTTGCGAGGAGCGAATCTCCGAGATGAGCTTCTCGCCTTCGGCTACAAAGAGCCCCGTCTCGCTACGCCCACGTTTGTCGCCGAGCGAACGGATGAGTTGAATTTCTGCTTTGGTCATCGTTGTTTCTCAATGGTAAAGGTTTCGCCCTCGACCGTGGCATAGGTCTCGGGAAAGAGCGTGCGAGCCTCCTCGATGAGTGGCTCCAGTTGCTTGTAGCGTGACGAGTAGTGGCCGATGAGCAATCTTCGTGCCTCGGCTTTGAGGGCAGCTTTGGCGGCATCGAGGGTGGTCGAGTGGCCTCGGTCGCGTGCCGAGCGTTGTTCGGCAGCGGCATAGGTTGCCTCATGGTAGAGCAGGTCTACCCCTCGGCAGAGCGTAGCCGCTTTGGCCGAGTAGTTCGTATCCGAGAGGTAGGCATAGGAGCGTGGCGCATAGGGACGATAGGTGAGTTCCGCGTTGGGAATCACCTCGCCATCCGCCAAGACGACATCCTCGCCGCGCTTGGCTGCCGTGATCTGGGCAATCGAGAGCCCGTATTTTTCGATTTTGTACTTCTCGATGTTGAGGGCCGGCTCCTTTTCGCGGAACAGATACCCCGCACAGGGCACCCGATGACGTAACGGAATGCTCCACACCTCGATGGAACGATTCTCCAGCAGCAGCCGATGCTTTGTCGTGTCGACCTCGACCCAAACCACCTCGTAGGGTAGTTGCGTGTCGAAGTAGCGCAGGTGAGCCGCTAACATCTCGCCAAAGGGTGCCGGAGCATAGACCTTCAGCGGGGTGCGTCGCCCATAGAGCCCGAGGGTCGAGATGAGCGGAAAGAGCCCATAGAGATGGTCGCCATGGAGGTGTGAGATGAAGACCTCCCTGATTTTGAGTGGGTTGATGCCATATTTGATGAGCTGCTGCTGCACACCCTCCCCGGCATCCACCAGATAGTATTGCTCGTGGATGTTGACCAACTGCCCCGAGGGGTGTCGGTTGGGAGTGGGGCGTGCCGAGGCCGAGCCCAATATGGTAACCGTGAAACTCAACGCGTTATTGGCGTAAGAAGCGTTCGCAATCCAAAGCGGCCATGCAGCCCGAACCGGCAGCGGCAATCGCTTGACGGTAGTGCGGGTCTTTCACATCGCCGGCAGCAAAGACGCCCTCGACCGAGGTCTTCGAGGTGCCCGGCTCGACTTGGATGTAACCCTCATCGTCGGTTGCCAACTGCCCTGTAAAGAGGTCGGTGTTGGGGTGGTGGCCAATGGCCAGGAAGAAGCCGGCTACATCGAGCGTACGCTCCGTGCCGTCCGTCTTGCGGACACGGACTCCCGTAACACCGCTCTCGTCGCCCAGCACCTCGGCCGTGTTGTACTCGAACAGCACCTCGATGTTCGGTGTGTCGAAGACGCGCTGCTGCATCGCCTGTGAGGCACGCAGGAAAGGCTTGCGGACAATCATGTAGACCTGACGGCAGAGCGAGGCGAGGTAGGTGGCCTCCTCACAAGCCGTGTCGCCACCGCCTACGACGGCTACGTCGCGCTTGCGGTAGAAGAATCCGTCGCAGGTGGCACAGGCACTGACACCCTGACCACGGAACTGCAACTCGGAGGGTAGACCGAGGTATTTGGCCGTGGCTCCCGTGGCGACAATGAGGCTCTCGGCTTCGATTTCGGTGCCATCCTCGACCGTGATGTGGAACGGACGTGCCGAGAGGTCTACTTTCGTGATGCAGCCCGAGCGAATCGTCGTGCCGAGGTTTTCGGCCTGCTGACGCATGGCAGCCATCAGTTCGTTGGCATCCACGCCATGGGCGAAGCCCGGATAGTTCTCAATCAGGGTGGTCGTCGTGAGCTGTCCGCCCGGCTGCAATCCTTCGTAGAGTACGGGTTGCAGATTGGCGCGCGAGAGGTAGATGGCGGCCGTATATCCTGCCGGTCCACTACCGATAATCAAGGTCTTTACATGTTCCATAAGGCTATTGTTTTGTTTATTGTCGTTTGAAAAATAGGGGGTTGTGTTGTGGATGGGCTCCCAGTCGGTGAGTTGCTCGCCGAGGTAGTCAAACCATGCTTGTCGGTCGTTGCGGGTCACACGGAATCGGCTTCGGGCAATGTCGTAGTCGATGGCCTCGTAGCAGGCCGGCAGAATGTAGTGCCCCTCACAGTCGATGACGCCTGTCCCCTTCTCGCCCTCGACGACCGCACGATTCTCGTGGAAGTCGTCTGCACGTCGAAAACAAGGTTCGATAACCACCCGACCGGCCGTATCCATATAGCCAAATTTCGACGCCTGCTCGAAGCAAATCAGCCCCTCGGATGCATATCCCATCCGTCGATCGGGGTGTGAAGATGGTTGATCCGTTGCTTGTGCCCTTGTTGTCGGCTCGCAGGGCGAGGGCGTGGGTGTAGCCCCCAGCCAGGTGCGCAACTCTTCAAAGGCGCGGGCATCGGCCTCGGTGGAGCCGTTGGTCGTAGCATCGAAACAGCGAATCAGCACCAGTCGTCGCCCGACCATGCGCAGATTCTCCTCCTTGAGGTTGTTGTGGGCAAAGTGGTTTTGGCGCATCGCTTGCTCCAAGGCGTTCAGTGCCTCAAGACGCTCGTCGAGCGTGAGGCGGGCGGCCCCTTCGAGGAGGGGTACACCGGGCAGTGCCTGCAGCACAAGCGTGATGGGCTGTGTATTTCCGCACTCTTGTGCACATAACTCGCCGGGAAGTAGGGTTACGGAGGCTACAAAATCGTAGCGGAGGGTTTGTATGCGACGTAAAATGGGTTCGCTTTGTTGCTCGATGGTCCATGTTAGGGGCATGGCCAAGAGGTAGTGTGCGCCATCGATGCGCAGTTCGGCTTCGACGAAACGACTCGTGCGATGCAGCGCAGGCAACCCCTCCGTGGTGATCATTACCTCGAAGTTGCGGAGCGTGCGAAAGCCGAATGCAGGGCTCAACAACGCTTGCTGGAAGCAGGTCAGGGTAGCAGCCATCTTACTCGGTCTTGACGCTGATGGAACCTATGTTGAGCATCGCCATGAGTTCGGTTGGCGAGGCATTGAAACTCATGCCGCGAAACGGAGGCAGAGCCATCGTGCGCTTCATGGCCAGGATAGCCTCGTTGAAGCAGGCCGGCATCTCGCTCGAGCAATCATAGAGCAGACGGGCGTAGCGTTGCTCGGGTAACAACTCCTCGACACCCGGGAAACAGAGCGTGCGCTCGCCCTCGGTCGAGGTGATGTGGATGTTGAGCAACAAAGCCGTTCCATCGGTCGTCCCCAACGAGCGGATTTGCTCGGCGACATGGCGTAACTCCTCCTCGTCGCCATCCGTGGCTTCGCCATCGGTGATGTTGAAGATGATGGGCGGAAAACTGTGGCCGTGTGTCGGCTCGGCGCACCATTTCGAAAGCAGGTCGCGGGCGACACGCAGTGCCTCAATCATCGGGGTCTGGCCGGCAGCCTGCGGCTCCACCCATTGCGGGGTGTCGAAGGTGCGCAGCGCAATCGAGCCGTCGGGTTGGCGCACCTCATAGAGGGTGCGGTTGATGGACTTCGGCAGGTCGGCCAACTCGCAGATGGAACGAAAACGGGGCTCGCCCCCATCGGGTAACGAGTAGACACGGTCGTCGTCCGAGTAGCCGATAAGGGCTACATCGTAGTAGTCCCGAATCCCCTCCGTGCGTCGGGCTCGTTCGATTAGTTCGAAGAGCAGTTCGTTGGTCAGCGAGGCAACTACCTCGGCTTTGGAGCAGTAGGTGTTGCGAAACTGAATGGTCTCGGCCATGGACCCCGAGGCATCAATTAACAGCACAAAGGCTGTACGATGTGCGCGTGTGATGCTTTGTGTGTACATGCCTTGTGGGTTTAATGCAGGTTGCGCACCTGGCGGAAATCGGAAATGCGCTCTTCGGAGCTTTCGCCATCGATGCCATAGCCAACCGCCATCTCGGGAGCATAGTCCCGCTTGCGATCGATTTCGGTCAGGTGGAGCATCTTTTCTTGCGCATTGTGCCCCGCCTCGATGGCTTCGCGAATCTCCTCGTCGGTGGGCAGATGTCCGAGAAGTGAGGCGTAGACCTGCTCGGCCCAGCTGTGGGCGTAGTCGTCGTAGTGGATGGCAAAGACGCGCAGTTCGTTGTCGATAGCCGTGAGCGAGGTGATCTCTCCCCGTTCGATGCTGTCGAGGAGGCGTTCAACCACCGTCTTGGCAATGTATTGTCCGGCCATGTCGACCCAACGACCCGAGCCGTTGTAGTGCGCCTCCGTTGTGCCACGAGCCAGCATCATGCCGAGCGAGGCGACGATAGCCCGATTGTAGAGCGTGATGCCCCGTTGCAGGGCGGCAGCACGAATCTGAACGCGGTTATAACTATAGACGGGGCTGTCGGGGTTGAGCTCCTCGAGGGAGTGGAGAATCTCGACGGCCCGCATCATGCTCCCGGTCGTATAGGGGTTATGGGCTTCGAAGTTGATGACATCGCGCATCACCTGACGGCGGTCGCGTTGCGGCCACTTCTCCAGGTCGCGCACCGTGCCATAGCTCGTTAGGTTGACGGCCGGCAAGAGGAAGGTGCGCTCCTCCCGCTCCAAGAGGTAGGAGTAGGGGAAGGCCGAGGTGTCGTGGTGGCGCGAATGGTGTCCCATGACCATCGTGAAGGCACCCTCGACGGCCGGAGCCATGATGTAGGCACCGCTGGCAAACTTACAGCCGCGCGGATGGATGGCCTGGTGGACGGCTCCGCTCTTGAAGAGGTGGTTGCTCTGGTTTGAGGCACTGCCGGCATTGAAAAAGGAGAACATACCGGCAATGAGCAACGAGGATTTGTGGTGCGAGACGGTGTAGGGACCGGCAAAAATCGAGGCGGCCTCGCCATTCTCGCAGTGTGAATTGGCAAAGAAGAGCGATTCGGCTGCGGTGAATCCCTTGTCGAGGATGCAACTCTCGCCGACGAAACAATGCTCGATGGTTACCCCATTGGCGATGTGGGCTCCTTCGGCAACGATGAAGTCGTAGGCTTTGACATCAACGCCGATGTGGCAGTCGTCGCATAATGAACCATTTTCGAGTATCGAAGCACCATCGACCGTAACACGGTCGCCGATGCGCATCTCGCGGATGAAACGTGTACCTTGCAACGTGCAATCGGCTCCCACGGTGCCGAGGGTGTCAGCACGCTCCTCGGCCACTTGGTCGACGAGTTTTTCGAGGGCTTCGATGAGTTGGGGGCGATGGCGGTAGAGTGCCATCATGTAGGCGACCTGGGCACTCAGTGTGTCGCAGATTTTGACTGTGCGCCCACCATTTTCGTTCATCGTGGCCACCTTCACGCCATTGCCGAACGTGCTGCGGTGGCGGCATTGCAGAGCCGTTACCTGCTCAATGAGCGTGCGCTCGCCGATGCGGTAGTTGGCAACCGTCGAGCCGATGATGCGGGCCTCCGAAGCGAGTTCTACGCGACCGCTCAACCGGCTTTGTTGCAGTTGCTCGGGGCGGAAATCCTCCGATACATAGACCTCCGACCAATCTTCGGCATAGTTTCCCAATGCCTTGACGGCCTCTATTTCGGTATGTGTCAGCCTTCTCATCGATGCATTTGTGTGCTAAATTATCTGCAAATATAGTGATTTGTACTTAAATATCAAATATTCGCCCCGTGATGTCGATTGCTTGGCGGGTGCCGTGGTGGAGAAAGGTAGCCCGTCCGTTGCGGAACGGTTTAACCGCTTCGCAGGGTGGCACATGCAGCACTACACGCCCCGAGGGGTCGATAAAGTGCCAGCGACGACCGACCTGCACGGCTGCTACCCCTTCGCTGAAGTCGAAGCCGTTGTCGTAGCGGGGTGGAATGACCACCCGCTCCTTGCACCGAAAACCCCACAAGCCCCATTCGGCAAAGAGCTCGAGCGATGCGCCCGTCGGGTCGTTGTAAGGCTCGGGTGCTTGAAATAATCCGACGAGTGCCGGATTGTCAGCCAACGGATGTCGCAAGGCGCATGCCATGCGATAAAGACGGGCATCGCCTGCGCACTCAAAGAGCGATAAGAGCTCTTCGTAGGCCGGATCTCCCTCCAGCCGATGCGGGTCGAGGAGCAGGCCGTCGCGCGTTCCGTAGCGATCGTAAAGCGAGGGGTCCATTGCCAGCGCATGCAGGGCGATCGTGATCAGCGTGGCCGGGTAGTCGTCTAACCGCTCGTTGAAATCTTGAGCCGTGCGCTTGGGGTGTTGAAAAGCGCGTGTCCCCAATTCGATGGCGTGAAGTCCCTGCATCGAGGGGAGGTAGCAGGCATCAAAGTCGATGAGGTGCAACTGCCCCGCAGGGTCGAGAATCAGATTGTCGGGCTTCAGGCCGCCGTGTGCCCAATCGTCGGCCACGAGTTGGCAGGCCAGTTGGTCGAAGGCCTTGGCCAAGCGACCCAGCTGCACGGCATCGTGCGCTCGGGCAGCCTCTTCGATAGCCGCTTGCAGGGTGATACCCTCCCGCCACTCGGTCAGCACAACATCGACCCAACGCCCCGTGGTGGGTGTTTCGTAGATGAAGAGCTCCTGCTCAAGCACCTGCTCGCCATACAAGGCTTTGAGGCGTGGGTTGGGGCGCAGGTAGCAACGGAGAGCCCCCTCGCCATCGGCATGGCGGATACGAAAGACGACGGCCGAGTTCCCTGCCGAATAGATAGCTCGTCCCGCTTCGTCACGGCACAACGACACCTCGCGCAGGGTGCGTGTCAGTCCGTAGGGGTCGATGAGCGAGAAGAGGTATTGGCGTAGGGTAAACACGGAGAAATGGTGATGCGAGGCGTGAGAATGGGTGAAAAAGAAGTTGTCTAACAAAGCAGCCTTGTTAGACAACTCCAAAGAAAAAGGGTGTGTCCTCACAGCTTGTTGGATACACCCTTCAAATGGTTTAGTGGCAGTGGCCGCAATCGCAGCCCTCGTGGTGATCGCCCTCGCAGTTGCAATCGCCCTCGCCACCGCAGTGGCCGCACGAGCAGCTGCCCTGCAAATCCTCGGGCGTAACGTCACGTACCGAGACTACCTCCACCTCGAAGTTGAGGGTCTTGCCGGCCATCGGGTGGTTGAAGTCCATCTTGACGCTCTCCTCGCCAACCTCCTTCACGAGGCCCATCATGCGGTTGCCCTGTGCATCGGCCATCGGAATCTGCGAACCCTCGAAGAGAATATCCTCGGCAATCTTGCCATCGACCATGAAAATCGTCTTCGGCAACTCGACAATCGCCTCGGGAATCACCTCACCGTATCCATCCTTCGGCTCCAGGGTGAACGACACCTTCTCGCCGGGCTCCTTGCCCTCGATAGCTGCCTCGAACTTCGGGAGCAGCATACCCGTGCCACAAATGAACTCCAGGGGCTGACCCGGACGCGACTGGTCGGCAATCTGACCATCAACGGTGAGCTTGTAATCAACAGCCACCATCTTGTTTGCTTCTACTTTCATACTTGCTTGTCTATTAATTTACTAATTCTTAGCTTCGTTTCGGGGCGACAAAGATAGCCACTTTAGGCTGAGTTGCCAAATTTCATACCGGGATTTTTTTTCTCGGGCTCGGTGCCCGGCTGTTGGAGCAGGTGGCTGATGGCGTGTGTCAGGTAGCGTTCGATGTCGCCACGCAATCGCTCGTAGAGCGGGCACTCGGTGTAGTTTTCGTTGTCGAGCAGCACGTCGCGTATCGAGCGCAACGAGTTGTTGTAATTGGCCAATTCGTTTTTCAGGGCAACCCCTTGTTTCTCCGAGGCATGGATGCGGGCTAACGACATCTCGCGTAATTTGCCGCAGACGGTTTCCAGGCAGACCATCACCACGTTGTCCATCAGCGTGTGGCCGTGCATATAGAGATAGGTCGTCTCGGGGGTGACACCGCGCGTGGCCAGCAACTGCTCGAAACGCTGCATGGGGGCAATCATCTGCGGATTCTTTTCGCGCAACATCCGTTCGCGGCGCAGGACATTGCGACCCAGCCAGAGCAGTGTGTTATCGCCATTGTTGCTCAGGTCGAGATACCCGAGGCGAACCGCTGCCTTGAAGTCGGCTAACGGGAAGATGTGCTCCTCGGATTGCAACGCCGAGAAGGCATACCACACGAAGAGGGGGTAGATGGTGCGGGAATATCCCTCCATGAAATGCACGAAATCGAAGATGCGGGTGTCGTTCTTCGTCGCCTTGACACAAACATTGTGTAACGAGGGTGCGTAGCAGAGGTAATTCTCCGTGGCATAGGCGTAGGTGTGAAACAGGTAGGGCGAGTCGTTGACCAGCCGTGCCGTTTCGGTGGCGCCGTCGAAGAGGTAGTCGAAGTCCGAATCGACGCACAGCAACAGCTCCTCCGACGAGCGTGGAATCATGCTCATGACCACCTTCTTGCCTTTGGGCAGGTCGCCTCGGTCGGGCACCGAAATCTCAAAACGGATATAGGGGTTGCGGAAGTGGTCGAAGATGGCTCGCCAAAAGGCGACATCCTCATACCCCTCGACATAGACCTTCACGAGCCGCTTTTCGGAGGTGTCGGGCAGCGGTTCTGGAAGTCCGGGGTTGCGCTCCGGCTTCCCAAAGGGGTTGAGCCATTTCAGTTTTTTGGGGAGATTGTATGCCATACTATCTACAAAGATAGTAATTTTTAAAGATTTTCTCATTTACAATGATACAAAAGTTATCCGAAATACGACAGCTTGTCCAAAAAAAACAACAACACAGCCCTCACAGACCGTGTTGTTGTCAAAATTCGGAGGAGTATAGACCCTTTTATTTCGTCAATTTGATATCCTCGGCTGAGGCACCAACATAGAAACGCACCTCCTTGTCTTGTACCATTTTTCGGCTTACAAGGTCGTAGTAGGCCAATGAACGGAAGGGAATTTCGATTGCAAAATGGCGGCTTTCGCCCTGCTTGATCAACGCCTTGTCGTAGCCCTTCAACTCCTTGACGGGGTGGGGGATTTTGGTGTCGTTGTAGCCGATATAGACCTGTGCCACCTCGGCAGCATCCATCTTGCCCGTGTTGGTTACATCAAACTCGACCAGATAGCCCTCCGCGCCCTCCGAAACCTGCAAATTGTCGTAATGGAAGGTGGTATAACTCAGGCCGAAACCAAACGGGAAAAGGGGCTTCACCTCTTTGCGGTCGTAACCGCGATAGCCAAGGAATATTCCCTCCTTGTAGGCCACACGCTTGTAGGGGTTTTTACGCACATCGACCTCCAAATTGTGGTAGTAGTTGCCGTAGGTGGGGTTGTCTTTCAGTTCGCGCTCGATCGACATCGGCAGGCGTCCCGATGGGGCAATCTTGCCGGAGATAATCTCGGCCACAGCCTGACCGCCCTCCTGACCCGGATACCACGCCAGGAGAATGGCGCGGGCGCTCTCCATCCAGCTGGCCATCTCAAAACCGCCACCACTATTCACAACCACCACGACATTGGGGTTGATTTTGGCCACCTCACGAATCAGATTGCCTTGCTCGAAGGGCATCTCGAAACGACGATCATAGCCCTCTTTCTCTGTGGTCGAGTCAAATCCTACACCCATGACAACCACATCGGCGTTGCGCAACAACTCGGTGTTGTTCTCCAAGTCGTAAGTGGTCAGGTGAAGGCTCGCAACACCCGTGCCCTCGAAATATTCGATGCGGAAGTTGTATTTGCGATTCGCCTCTGCCTCAAAGAGATAGGTTGTTTGATTGTTGCCGCTTTTTTCCCATTTCGACACCACCTCCTTGTCATCGATGAAGAGGCGATAGCCATCGTCGCCACGGAATCCGAATTCGATTTTCTCGCGCTTCGGACTGCAAAAAACACCGCTCCATCGCACCGAGAAGTGGTCGTCATTGACTACACTCGGTTTGGCCTCCGAGCCGTTGCGCCACTCGTAATCGATCGCCTTCTCCACGCGACTCAACACCGGCGTTCCCGACAACTTTTCGTTGTTGAAGTAGTCGGCCTTGAATCCCGACTCGTTCATCTCGGCCGAGGTGAAGAATCGCTCGCCAAAGTGTTTCTGAGCCAGCTGCTCGATCGACACCACCTTGTAGCCCTTCATCTGCTGCAAACCCTCGAACACCGAACAGACCTCGAAGGGGTGTACATAGCCACTGCCGCCACCCGTCGGAATGCGCAGCGTGTTGATGCCCATCGTCGTCACCTTGCCCTTTTTGAGGGGCAGGATGCCGTCGTTTTTGAGCAACACGGCACTGTTGCGGGCGAGTTCCAAGGCGGCTTGGTCGGAGAAGGGATTGCGCTCCGAAAAACGCTCATCCTTCTGCGGGCGATCGAAGAAACCAAAAGCAATCAGTGTCTGCAAAATGTGTTGTACCTTTTGGTCAATCGTGCGCACATCGACGATGCCGTCGGCAATCGGCTGTGCCAAGAAGTTCTTGTTCATCAGTTTTCCACTCGGCATTTCGAGGTCAAGACCGCCGTTTGCGGAGTTGATAGCCGAATAGGTGGAGTTCCAATCCGACATCACAATGCCCTCGAAGCCCCACATCTCGCGCAACACCTCGATGTTCAGATAGCGGTTCTCGGCTCCATGCACATTGTTGATGAGGTTGTACGAGGTCATGATCGCTCCCACGCCGGCCTCCTCAACCGCGGCACGGAACGCCGGCAGGTAGATCTCGTGCAGCGTACGCTCATCGATATCCGACGAGGCGTGGTGGCGGCTCCACTCCTGATTGTTCGCCGCGTAGTGTTTCACGCAGG
Source organism: Alistipes sp. (assembly GCA_017623115.1). Taxonomy (GTDB): domain Bacteria; phylum Bacteroidota; class Bacteroidia; order Bacteroidales; family Rikenellaceae; genus Alistipes. The sequence goes on along the minus strand of JAGAPT010000022.1, from coordinate 75,307 downwards.
CCATGGCGCCCTGACTCTGCACACCCTTGATATACTGAATGGCTGTTTGTCCGGCCAGATAGGGGTCTTCGCCATAGTACTCGAAGTTGCGACCGCAAAGGGGCGAGCGATAGATATTGACACCCGGACCGAGCAGGATATGCACCCCGCGTGCGCGGCAATCCTGACCCAGACCGACACCCATGTTATAAACCGCCTCACGATTCCATGTAGCAGCTGCGGCAACACCCGACGCATAGAGCGTACTCTGCGTATTGTTGCGTACCCCCTGCGGACCATCGGCCATGCGGATCTCGGGGATTCCCAAACGCGGTATGGCGCGGATATAGAACGAATTATAACCTCCGATATACTCCAATTTCTCATCAAGGGTCATCTTGGCAACCAACTCGGCGGCGCGTTGCTTGGCCTCCTCGGTAATCGGTTGTGCCGACAGCGTCGTCACCCCGACGAGCGCAAGCAGTAAGATACTCCATTTTTTCATAACAAGTGCTTGTTTTGGGTGTTTTAAGATTTCTTCGGGTTTATGCTACAAATATACAAAAAACTCAATGAATATGCTCAAGGTGTACACGGAGTTTCATCTAACTCTCACCCAGCATCCCACAAAGATGCCAATCATTCCAATAATATCCAAATGTGTGTTAAATTTAACTTGGTGAATTATAGAGAATTAGAGAGATTAGTAAGAAGTAATTAATAATAATAAACATATAGCTGGGAACAATCTCATCTATTGAAATGATTACCAATAAGATAGATTGTTTTAGTGTCAACCTGTGATATATTAACTTAATTTTTACTATTTTTGCACCAATAGGCGCATTTTTCGCCACAAAACGATACAAATGGCAGAGAACGATTGGAAAGCACGGCTCGGGATGGTCTACTCGACCAACCCCGATTTTCAGTATACAACGGCCGAGGAAAAGGAGCCCGAGACGTTGGCTCCGGCCGAACAGAACCTGCGTGTGTGGCTCGACCGCAAACAGCGTGGGGGTAAGGTGGTGACCCTTGTCAAGGGTTTTGTGGGGTCGAGCGACGATTTGGCCGAGTTGGCCCGCCTGCTCAAAACGAAATGCGGTGTAGGGGGTGCTGCCAAAGCGGGTGAAATCCTCATCCAAGGCGACCACCGTGACCGCGTGGTGGAGATTCTCACGAAGAGCGGTTATCGTTGTAAAAAGGCAGGAGGTTGATAAAGGCTACAAAGATGGGTACAATACGAAGATGGTTGCTGGCAGTAGTGATGGGCCTCGTTGCGCATCAGGCTTCTGCTCAATATTATACATGGGGTGCTGATGCGCCGATGCGGTGGCAGCAGATGAAGGGCCATCGCGTGAGCGTCATCGCGCCCGATACGGCACAGCAGGTGGCGGCACGCACCCTGCACTACATCCATGCCGTGCAACCCTCCATTGCCGAGGGTTTCCGTTACGAGCCCTTGAAGATTCCCTTTGTCATCCACCCCGAGAATATGGCCTCGAATGGTCTGGTGATGTATCTCCCGAAGCGTGTCGAGTTCCTCTCGGCACCGGCTATTGAGAGCTACTCCATGCCGTGGATCAAACAGTTGGTGGCACATGAATATCGCCATGCAGCGCAATATGCCAACCTGAATCGGGGGGTACCTCGGGTCTTGAGTTGGTTTTTGGGCGAGCAGGGGTCGGTGACGAGCCTGCTCTTCATGCCGCTGTGGGCCTTGGAGGGCGATGCCGTGATGAACGAAACGCTCATGTCGAGCTATGGCCGAGGCCTGCAACCCTCCTTCTCGATGGGGTATCGTGCGCTGGGCGAGCAGATTGGGCGCGACCATCGTGGCCGTGTGCGCAAAAATATCGACCGCTGGTTCTGTGGCTCCTATCGGGATTATATCCCCGACCACTATGAACTGGGTTATCAGCTCAGTACCTATGCCTATGATCGCTATGGGGAGAATGTCTGGAATAAGGTCGGTCGTTACGGGGTACGCAATCCCTACCTCTTTGCTACGACCCATTTGGGGTTGAAAAAGTATTACGACACCTCGGTGCGGAACCTCTTTACGGAGAACTTTGCGACACTGAATGCCCTGTGGGCTCCTTTGGCCGAGGTCGAGGAGCAGGGCTACACGTTGGTCGAGATGGCGGCGAAGAACTACACGACCTATCGCTGGCCGTTGCAGTGGAGCGAAGCGGAGGTGCTGGCTGTGAAGGAGGATCTGGCCCGCACGGCTCGGCTGGTAACCATCGATGCGGAGGGTACGGAGCGTGTCGTAGCCCATGTCGGTAACCTGACCTCACGCCCTGCGCTGCACGAAGGGGTGCTTTACTGGACGCAATATCGTCGTTCGCAACTCTTCGAGGAGCGGGAGGGGTCGCAACTCTGGATGCTTGACCCGGCCACCGAACGCCCCAAGCAGGTGCGAGGTGTGCGTCAGGCACTCTATCCTACCTCCTCGGAGGAGGGGTTGGCGTGGGTCGAATATCGCCCCGAGGGCCGTTATGCCCTGATGGTTGAGCGGCAGGAACGGGTGTTGCTGCCGATAGGCGTGGAACTGCACGGCCTGGCATGGGAGCAGACGACCCAAGCCTTCTATACGATTGTTACCGATGACGACGGTATGTACCTCGCCCGCATCGATGCCGAGGGGTTGCATCCGCTCCATCGGCCGGCCTACATCACGTTGAGCGATCTGCGGGCGGCAGACGGACATCTCTATTTCGGCTCGATCGCTTCGGGGCGTGATGAGGTGCACTGCTACGACCTCATGGCACGTCGTGAATATCGTCTCTCGCAATCGAAATATGGTGCTTTCGACCCCGCTCCGAGCGGAGATGGGGTGCTGATCACCCGTTATGATAGGCGAGGCTATCGTGTGGAACGCCTCGAAGAGTCGCTTATGGAGCCTGTGGAGGCACGTGCCACACCACTCAATGTGGTCAACCCGTCACGTCGCGGATGGGCCACCATCAACCTCGACACGGTGCGTTATACCCGAGCTGTGGCCGCTCGCCAAGCCGAGGAGTCGCCGGCGAAACGCTATCGTCAACTTTGGCACATGCCCCGCATCCACAGTTGGGCTCCCATCGCTTTTAACCCCTATCAGGTCATCGACGAGCATGAAATCGAGATGAATCTGGGTGCAACGCTCCTCTCGCAAAACCTCCTTTCGAATACCGAGGGTTACCTCTCCTATGGTTGGAGCAATGAGCAGGGCTCGGTCGTGGATGGCGGTGTGCGCTATAACGGCCTCGGGGTGGTGTTGAGTCTCGATGCCCGCTATGGTGGCGACCGCCTGGTCTATGGCCGTGTGAGTAGTTACGATGAAGAGAAGGACCAGGTGCTGCGTCAGCCGCTGCCGACCCCCGAAACCTACTATGCAGTGGGTCTGGGAGCCACCTTGCCGCTCCTCTTTGACCGTGGCTCGCATGTGCAGGGGCTGACACTGGCTGCCTCGTGGTCCTACTCGAACAGCATGGTGTCGCGCATCGACCGCCTCGAGTGGAACAAGGAGGGCGTGGTCACGAACCTCGATGCGTTGGGCTATGAGCATGGGTTGCATCGCCTTGCGTTCAGTGCCGGATTTTCGGACCAGGCCATCCTCTCGCACCGCGATTTTCTGCCCCGCTTGGGCTTTTCGGTCGTAACCCGTGTTGCCACCGAGCCCTCGAACGATGACTTTGCCAACCTCTGGTCGCTCTATGGCAACCTCTACCTGCCGGGTGTTGCACCGCACAACTCGTTGCAACTCTCGTTTGCCGTGGAGAACTCCTCGGGTGGGTACAGCCTGCCGAGCGGCTATCGCCCATTGGCGTTTAATCCGACCCTGCTGGTGCCCCGTGGTTTCTCGTCGGCAGAGTTCCTCTCGGAGAATTATCGAGCCTTCTCGGCCAACTACCGCCTGCCGTTGTGCTATCCCGAGGGGGGTATTCCGTCGGTGCTCTACATCAAGCGCATCCGCTTGGGAGTGGGTTACGACACCGCCTCGTTCGATTACCTCGGTTCGCGCATCGATGCGTGGTCGGTGGGTGGCGAACTCTCGTTCGACTTCAATGTGTTACGCATGCCCGCCTCGGCAACCTCGTCGCTGACCCTCTCGGTATTCCGTACCTCGAAGTCCGATACGTGGATTTCTGCTTCGTTGGGACTGCCGTTCTAAAAATAAGTCGTATCTTTGTCGCGTTATACATGTAATAAAAGAGTCTGAAGATGGCAAAAAAGAGTGCAAAGGGGCAGGTCTCTGCTCGCACGATTCGTTGGATATGGGTGATTTGCTTCGCTCCGGTGGCACTGCTTGCGGTGATGCTCACGCTGACAGCGTTGGGTGTCTTCGGGCGGATGCCGTCGTTCGAGGAGCTGGAGAATCCGAAGTCGAATCTGGCTACGGAGATCTATTCGGAGGATGGTAAGGTGCTCTCGACCTTCTTCATCCAGAATCGCTCCTATGTGCAGTATGCCGACCTCTTCCCGCAGGATTCGACGGCGCATATCCACCTCGCAGGACACCACGTGCCTCCTGTGGTGGCGGCATTGATTGCTACCGAGGATGTGCGATTCCGCTCCCACTCGGGTATTGACATTCCGTCGCTGGTGCGTGTGGCCGTAAAGACTGTGCTGCTGCAACGCTCGTCGCAGGGTGGTGGCTCGACCATCACGCAGCAGCTGGCCAAGAACCTCTTCCCGCGTGATACGGTGCGTAATCGCGGAAAAATCGTCAAGACGACGAAACTGGTGATGTCGAAGTTCAAGGAGTGGATTACAGCCCTCAAACTCGAATACAACTACACGAAGGAGGAGATTGCAACGATGTATCTCAATACGGTCGAGTATGGCTCGAATGCCTACGGCATCAAATCGGCTGCCCAGACCTTCTTCGGTAAGGAGCCGCATGAACTCTCGGTGCAGGAGGCGGCCGTGTTGGTCGGTGTGGTCAATGCGCCGACCCGCTACTCGCCGGTGCGTAACCCCGAGAATGCGTTGGCACGTCGCAACTTGGTGCTCTCGCGTATGGCTGTGGCAGGGGCACTCACACGCAGTGCCTGCGACTCGATTTCGGCACTTCCCATTGTGCTGAACTATAAGCCGATTTCGCACAACGAGGGTACAGCCACCTACTTCCGTGAGATGTTGCGTCTGACGATGACGGCGCATAAGCCGCGTCGCAACCACTTCTACGCCGAGTGGGATTACAAAGAAGCCCTGCGTCAATACGAGGAGAATCCGCTCATCGGCTGGTGCCACAAGAATACGAAGGCCGATGGTACGCCCTACAACATCTATCGTGATGGCTTGAAAATCTACACGACCATCAACTCGAAGATGCAGCACTATGCCGAGGAGGCCGTGCAGCGTCAGATGGAGCGGGAGATTCAGCCCAAGATGGATGCGCAATATCGCCTCACGCGCCAACTCTTTGTTGATACGGAGCCCGAGGAGCGCGAGCGTATCCTGCGTCGTGCGGTGATCGGCTCGGACCGCTATCGTGAGATGAAGGAGGCCGGTTTTACGCAGCAGGAGATTGACGAGGCCTTCCGCAAGCCCTGCCCGATGAAGGTCTTTACCTACAAGGGGGAGCGCGACACGTTGCTCTCGCCGATGGACTCGATTCTGCACCACAAGCGCATTCTGCGTGCTTCGTTTGTGGCACTCGACCCCCGAACGGGTTTTGTCAAGGCCTATGTCGGTGGCCCGAACTTCCGCTACTTCAAGTACGATATGGCCAAGCAGGGTAAGCGTCAAATCGGCTCGACCATCAAACCCTTTGTTTACACCTTTGCCATCGACCACCTGGGCCTCACGCCCTGTACGATGGTGCCGAATCTGCCGGTTACGATCGAGACGGCCAATGGTACTGCCTGGTCGCCCAAGGAGGCCGGTAAGGTGGAGTATGACGGGGTGCTGCATCCGCTGATGTGGGGCTTGGCCATGAGCCGCAATAACTACTCGGCATGGATTATGAAGCAGGCCAAAGAGCCGCAAGCCGTTTCGGACTTTATCCACAACATGGGGATTCGTAGCTTCATCGATCCGGTGCCGGCCCTCTGTGTCGGCTCGTCGGAATCGAATGTCTATGAACTGACGAGTGCCTTCTCGACCTTTGCCAACGGAGGCGTACACAACGATGCCATCTTCGTAACCCGTATCGAGGACCGTCAGGGTAACCTCATCGCCTCGTTTATCCCCCAGTCGCAGGATGCCATCAGCGAGCGCACGGCCTATACGATGCTGACGATGCTCAAGCGTGTGGTGACGGGAGGTACGGCCGGTCGTCTGAAGTGGATGTTCGGGCTGGATGATGTCGAGTTGGGTGGTAAGACGGGTACGTCGAACGAAAACCGCGATGCCTGGTTTATGGGCGTTGCCCCCCGCATCGTTGCCGGAGCGTGGGTTGGTGGTGAGGACCAGCAGGTGCACCTCACAGCGCGTGGCGAGGGCTCGGTGGTGGCCCTGCCGATTGTGGGCGATTTCCTCAAGCGGGTCTACGACGACGGCTCGCTCGGCATAAGCCGCATGGATCGCTTTGTGCGCCCGCCGATGATGCCCGACTACGATTGCGAGATGTCGGTGGAGCCCGATGCGGAGGAGCTAAATCCGGCGCATCTGGAGGATGAGTTTTTTGAGTAATAAACCCTAAAGAGAAAGATAGAAGATGAAAGTAGCCATTGTGGGCGTTTCGGGTGCTGTGGGGCAGGAGTTCCTGCGTATCTTGGAGCATCGCGATTTGCCAATTGACGAGTTGGTGCTGTTTGGTTCGCCGCGCAGTGCCGGTACAACCTACCAATTTCGTGGTCGTGAACTGACCGTGAAATTGTTGCAGCACAACGACGATTTTAAGGGCATCGACTTTGCCCTCACCTCGGCCGGGGCTTCGACCTCGCGTGAGTTTGCCGAGACTATTACCAAGCATGGAACGATCATGATTGACAACTCGTCGGCTTTCCGTATGGAGGCGGATGTCCCCCTTGTAGTCCCCGAGGTCAATGCGGCCGATGCCAAGCATGCACCGCGTCGAATCATTGCTAACCCGAACTGCACGACGATTCAGATGGTGGTGGCCCTGAATGCCATCGAGCGGCTGTCGCACATCAAGCGGGTGCATGTATCGACCTACCAATCAGCTTCGGGTGCCGGTGCCTCGGCGATGGCCGAATTGGAGCAGCAGTATGCCGAGTTGGTCGAGGGTAAGGAGCCTACGGTGGAGAAATTTGCCTTCCAGCTCGCCTATAACGTGATTCCGCACATCGATGTCTTTACGGAGAACGACTACACGAAGGAGGAGATGAAGATGTATCACGAAACCCGAAAAATCATGCACTCGGATGTCGCTGTGTCGGCGACCTGTGTGCGTGTGCCGGTGATGCGTGCCCACTCGGAGAGCATCTGGGTCGAGACCGAGCGTGCTATCTCGGTTGAGGAGGCGCGTGAGGCCTTTGCTTCGGCACCCGGTGTCGTGGTGATGGATGAGCCCGCAGCGAAGCAGTATCCCATGCCACTCTTCCTGGCCGGGTGTGATCCGGTCTATGTGGGGCGTATTCGCAAAGATATTGCAACGGAGAACGGGCTTACGTTCTGGTGCGTAAGCGATCAGATTCGTAAGGGCGCGGCACTCAATGCAGTGCAGATTCTCGAGTCGCTGATTTAATGTATAGCTGGATAACAAGCGGGGCTGTTCTCTTGAACAGCCCCGCTTGTTGTATGCTTATTGTTTGAGTGCCTCGATAAAGTCGGGGAAGCGCGCCCAGAGCGATTCGGTGCGCAACCACAACTCGCGCGCCTCGGCTTCGGGGGTCGGACGTTCGCTCTCAATGGAGCGGAGATAGGCCTCGTCGGCCGGATGCTCGTCGGCACGGAACTCCCGATAGTAGGGGGCAAAACGGTCGCGCAGGCGAATCAGCTCCCCCTCGGGCAGGTGCCCCTCCCGTTGAAATCCTGCCCACAGCATCAGAATGACCCGCTCGGCCTGCTTGTCCGATACGTCGTTGATCACCTCATCGAAGAGCTCCTGCTCGTCCATCGCCTGGTAGTCGAAGGCCAAGAGGGTGCTCCCCTCCAAATGGTCCTCGGGGTCGAGTTCGAGCAGCAACTCCAGCAGGGCTGCCGACATCTCGAAATCGCCAATCAGGAAGTGGTCAATGGCCGAGGCATGCAGCAGCTCGAGTGCTGCACGCGAATTGCGGTGGTTCCATTCCAGGATGACCTCCTCGTCATCGGGCAGGAGAGCCATCAGGCGTTGGAAGGCTTGGTAGCGATGGTTGCAGGCTGCCTCGACCTCGCCCCGCTCCTGGAGCGTGCGGGCATCGGTCAATACCTTATTAAAGTCGTAGGGCCCCGAGCCAATGAGCTCGAAGGTTTGATCCGGAGTGGGGTTAAGCTGCGCTCTTGGTGTCATGGCAGAGTTTGCGAAGCATGATAATGGTGATAAACAGGGTCAGCACGGCTCCCAGTAGGTAGGCTATGGTGCGATTCTCCATGCCGAAGAATTGATCCGACACGAAGAGGAACGAGGCGCAGATGAAGGTCATCAGGATCGCCGGTAGCAGGGCAATGTAATGATTCGCCTTGCGACGTGCCAGATAGACCGTGATGGTCCACAATACAAAGACAGCCAATGTCTGATTCGACCAGGCGAAATAACGCCATACGACATCGAAGTTGATGGTCGTAATCCAGTAGCCGATGATGAAAATAGGAATGCAGATGGCGAAACGCTTCCACAAGGGGCGTTGGTCGATGTGGAGCACATCGGCAATAATCAGACGTGCCGAGCGGAAGGCTGTATCGCCCGAGGTGATGGGTGCAGCGACCACGCCGAGCAGTGCCAAGATGCCTCCGGCAATGCCCAGCATGCCCGAAGAGATGGTGTCGACGGCCCATGCGGCACTGCCACCATGCTCTTTGAGTTGGAGCCCCAACTCCTCGACCCCTCCGAAGAAGGCCATCGCTACGGCTGCCCAAATCAGGGCAATGATGCTCTCGGAGATCATTGCACCGTAGAAGACGGGGCGACACTCGCGTTCGTTACCCACGCAACGTGCCATCAGCGGAGATTGTGTGGCATGAAAGCCGGAGATAGCACCGCAGGCGATGGTGATGAAGAGGGTGGGAACGATGGGTAACTTCTCGGTGTTGAGTTGGAAATTGCGCAGCGTCGTGAGTTCGGGAATCGAGTAGTCGCCAATGATGACGGCCCCCAGCAGTCCGAGTGCCATGCCGATCAGTGCGATACCAAAGAGGGGGTAGATGCGTCCGATGACCTTGTCGATGGGGAGCATCGTGGCGATGATGTAGTAGGCCAGAATGATCCATACCCACGTTGAGGTCGAAATGGCGGGGGTCATGCCGGAGAGCAGTTGTGCGGGGCTCAACAGAAAGACGGCACCCACCAGAATCAGCAGGATAACCGAGCCGAGGCGGACAAATTGGCGCACACCACCGCCCAAATAGTGCCCAATGACCTCGGGGATGCTCTGCCCGTCGTGGCGCACGAGAATCACGCCCGAGAGAAAATCGTGCATAGCCCCCATCAAAATACCGCCGAGGGTAATCCACAGGAAGGCTACGGGGCCATAGCAGGCACCCAGAATCGCACCAAAGATGGGACCTGTGCCGGCGATGTTGAGGAGTTGAATCAGGAAAACGCGCCAGCGAGGGAGATGGATGTAGTCGACACCATCCGCCAGTCGATGACAGGGGGTCTGTGCATTGGGATCAATGCCCACCTGACGCTCCAAGTAGCGGCCATAGGTGAAATAAGCCGTTACCAATAGGGCTAAACAGATGAAAAAAGTAATCATGGAACAGCAATTTTGAGCGAAGATAAGAAGAAAAGTGCATTTTTTTACAAAAAAGTTGTGGGAATTAAATTTTTTTTCGATATTTGCACACCGAAACGGGAACACGAGTCCCGACAGGCCGAAATAGCTCAGCGGTAGAGCACTTCACTCGTAATGAAGGGGTCCCGAGTTCAAATCTCGGTTTCGGCTCAAAAAATCAAGGAGTTACAGCAATGTAACTCCTTTTTTGTTTGGGAAAATCGACTCAAATAGGGGTAAAAAAGGCTCTTCTTAGGGAAATGTTGTACCTAAAGTTGTACCCAAAATCACATCACACATTCGCTTGCTGAAAGATTGCAAGTCAATGAAAATCAAAGTTATTTTACGAACGCAAAAGAGAAACAAAGATGGACAATCGCCGTTGATGTTGCGTTTTAGTCACAATCGCACCACAAAAATGGTCTCCTTAGGGGTATCTGTGGAGGCCTGCTATTGGAATCAAGAGAGCGAAATGCTTTTGCCCGATTGTCCGAATAGGGCTGCGTTACAGAGCCTGCTCGACAAACAGGTCTCCGCCTATCAGAAAAAGATGCAACGCCTCGAAGCGTTGGATATTCCCATTACATTCCAAACACTCTTGGAATCGAAAGAACGCAATTTGGGGATGACTATTGAAGATGGTTTTGTGGCAGAAATCGAGCGACTGAATGCGCTTGGGAAAATTCAATCTGCCAACAAACATCGCTATGCATTGAAAGTGCTGTCGGAATTTCAATCAGTCCAAATGGCTCTGGAACAAATAGATCTGACTTATTTACAGAATTTAGAGCGTTTTTTTAGAGAACGCGGCAATCAGTCCAACAGTATTGCAACTCGTTTTGCCATCTTAAAAGCAATCTATAATAAAGCGATTAAAACGGGAAAATTTGCCGTTCAACAAAATCCGTTTAACCTTTTTCAGGTAGGTGCTTTGTGGACAACCACCCGCAAGCGAGCAATCGCCAAAGATGATGTGCGCAGACTAATAGAGCTTTCCATTCCATCAAATTCCCAAAATCATTATTCTCGCTTAGCCAGAGATCTTTTTGTCTTCTCCTACTTTACCGCAGGAATGAATTTTGGAGATATTGCACGACTACGCTATCTAAACATTACGCAGGGAAGGGTGAGTTATTATCGTCATAAAACACAACGCCTTATTTCGTTGCAACTAACCCCCATTGCAACTACAATTGTTGAAAGATATAGCCATACGGAGCACGACTCCGAAGACTATATATTCCCAATTCTTGATCGATCCAACCACAGAACACCGCAACAAGTGTATGATCGTATTCACAAGACGCTCCGCAAGGTCAATTGTGCTTTGAGAATTTTGGGCAAGCAAATCGGCTTAGATTTTCCGCTCACGACCTATGTGGCCCGTCATACCTATGCAACTGTTCTCAAACGATCGGGAGTAAGTGTTGCGTTAATCAGCGAATCTCTTGGACACTCCAACCTGTCAACAACTCAAATCTATCTCGACTCATTCGAAAATGAGCAGATTAATGAGGCGATGCAACATTTGCTGTAAGGACGGACTTTGCCGTAGGGGCTTTTTTAAGGCCCCTCGGTAAAGTTTGTCCTTTTTTTTTGTACCTTTGATTGCACCAACAATCCAGCTATGGCGATCATTAAACTAACGCTTACATGGGATGAGTTTCAACAGATGAAGCAACTCACCTCGCAATTTTACGGAATAACTTCCAACCTCTCTTTTCTGGTCAATTATGAGGACTACAAAGGTTCTATCCCGCCCGAAACCGTGCAACTGTGGGCTTCAACAGAAATAGGAGAACTATTTGCAGAAACAACCATTTGCTGTTATTTCCAGAAAGCGGGAATTGATATGTGTGGTCAACAGTCCATACTGAGTGCGGTGCAAGGAGTATATATGTGTTACCTTGCAAAGAGCATCTTAGAAAAAGCCTATGCTGATGAAAATTCATTCAATTGGGATATCGATCACTTCTACCGAGATCGTATAGAAGATGAATTGATACGATTGTATAGATTCTGTGTTTCGATGCAAAAAAAACGGCATACCGAACAACGGATTGAGTTGATTTCGCAAACGAGCGAGAAAATAGTGTTAAACAACTACGACAATTATCTGTGTCGGGCGCTCAAAAAATACTGCGAGGAACATGTGCCCAATGTTCAAATGAAATATAAAGCTCTTAAGAATAAGAAAGGAGGGCGTCCGCAAGACGATAAATTTATTACAGATGTGATGGTGGGGACCTATAAACTTCTGAAACAATTCTCACGGGAAACAACCGCCATTAGCAATGGTATTTGCCGTTTTATTTATCGTCTCATACGCTGTTTTGATAGTTCCTTTTATCAATTTCAGGAGGAAAAAATGGCTATCAAAAGTATCCGAACACGCCTAAATCATGCTTTGTCCATCGCCATAGAGCCGTCTTTGGATCTTTACCGACCTTGTAGCCTTGAAGATTTAGGGAAAGTGCCCCTAAAAGAGTACGAGGATCTATATTCATAAGTTCCCTCATTTTTGAAGAAAAATCCCTAAAAAATCAGTCTATGTTCTTCTCCTAAATGGATTCTTTGTAGCCATTTTCTTGCCGTACTTTTGTGCCATATATTAATGTTTAACATTCAATATTTATATGGGACAGATCATACCTATCAATCTCGGACAATACTTGTCCGATGTACTGGATCAGATTCCAAGCAATGTTCTCTTGAACAAGCAAATCACTGGATGTGGCGCAACGACACTTGAAATTAATGCCCCGAGGCACTCGATTATCATCGAGCCGAATGTGCCTGTGATACGAGGTAAGGCTGAAAAACATCCTCATGTGCTACCCGTATATGAGGCGATTTCAATGGAACAAGTGGTAGCGTATCTTCAAAAAGAGGGGTGGCGTAAAATAGTCACAACCCCTGAGGGTTTCGGCAGTAAAGTCCGCCCCGCTCTAGAAAAAGTATGGCCGAACTATCAACAAGACTTCTTCCTGCTCTTTGACGAATGCGAGAAGATCATCCAAGATGTTGGCTATCGAGGTGATATAGCTTTACCAATCGATGATTTCTTTGCCTTCTCAAAGAAGGCGATGGTTTCAGCAACCCCAATCATACCAAGCGATCCTCGTTTTAGAGAGCAGGGCTTCTCGGTGGTGAAAATACAGCCGACATATGACTACAAACAACACCTTAACCTATGCTTTACGAATAACACCGTGGAAGTGCTGGATCGCTTTATAGCTAAGCACAAAGAACACATCTGTGTCTTTATCAACTCTACGGATACTATCCTCCGTATCATCGAACGATTACATTTGGAGGAGCGAAGCCAAGTATACTGTAGCGAGAAAAGTGTAAAAAAGTTGCGGGAGAAAGGCTATAATCGCTGTTACGATATCTTGCAAGATCAATTTGCAGAGATTTGTTTCTTTACCAGCCGTTTCTATTCGGCTGTTGATATTGAGTTGCCCTACAAACCGTATGTTGTCATCTTGTCCGAGGTCATTGGTGCGCCTTTCTCAGCTATTGATCCTGCAACAGAGGTTGTGCAAGCGATCGGCCGATTTAGAAAGGGAACAGCTAGTATCTGCCACATCACCAATTTAGCCCCCAAAATGGTAGCCCTATCCAAAGCCGACTTAACAAAACGATTGGAAAGCCATGAAAAAGTGTATCAACAGATATATGCACTGCCTGCTCAAAATCGCAATGAATTTGAGGCAAAGAAGCAGGCTTTACAGGGGATGAAGCACAAAATCTATATGACACCCCAAGGAAAGCGAAATTACTTCATGTGGGATAACGCCTTTGATGATGAGCGAATCAAGGCCTATTACCAAACAAAGGAGAATTTGAAATGGGCTTACTCAAAAGCTCCCTTCCATGTAAAAACCTATACAAAGCAATGCGACTTGACAGATGCGGAGAGGTTTAGTTTAGATTCACCTTCCAAAAGTAAAACAGCGCTATGGCGAGATGTTATCCGAGCCGCCAGAAAGATTTACAAAAAGAAAGGCGGCCAAGTAACAGAAGAAGAGATGGTCAAAATAATCGGGGAGCCATATAGGGATAAAATACACAGTTGTTTCCTAATCTCGGCGAAGGAGATTGAACGGCTAAACTACAAAGAAAGTGCTATCAAAAAGGCCGTTCAGCAGAAAGAGCATCTTCTACGAGTCAAATCGGAATTATGGGATGATGTTCACCGCATCTTTCAACAAGGCAAGGTCGAAACCGTGGCACAAATCAACTCAACCATGAAGAAATTACTCGATCAACACTCGATAGAACCTTATGGGAGAGTCGACAAACGCTACATAGAACTATTCTTCAAAATTAGGGAGGGGAAACGCAAAGGAGCAAGATGTATCCAACTGCTCAACAAAAGGCGACATCCCAAACAATAACCTTACACAAGAGTCCTTCGGGACTCTTTTTTGCATTTAAGTGTATCACTTATTGGAGGAGATACTCTCCAAAACAACCCCCTCCCTGCTGTATATGGGGAAATACTTTTTACAACCTAAACTTCCGACTTGTTCTTAGTGTAATTATTTAACAACCTTTAATTTGTAGAACTATGCAACTAAGACAATCAATGCGCAGAGCAGCCAAAATGAGGTTGGCTCTTGCAGGGGCAAGCGGAAGTGGCAAGACCTATTCTTCGCTGCTTATTGCCTATGGTATGACGGGCGACTGGTCGAAGATCGCCGTAATCGATTCAGAGAACTGCTCAGCAGATCTTTATGCCCACCTAGGGCCTTATCAGGTGCTGACCTTGGAGAACTACGCCCCTGAAACCTACATCGAGGCTATTGGTATCTGTGAGCGTGCAGGTGCCGAAGTGATTATCATCGACAGCATCTCCCACTGTTGGGATTACCTGCTTGATTTCCACGCCAACCTCCAAGGTAACTCGTTCGCCAATTGGGCAAAGGTTACACCACGACAAAATGCCTTTATCCAGCGTATTCTGACCTCTTCGGCTCATATTATCAGCACGATGCGCTCGAAGCAGGATTATGTCCTCTCGGATAAGAACGGCAAAATGGTGCCTGAGAAGGTTGGATTGAAAGCTGTGCAGCGCGATAATGTAGACTACGAGTTTACCGCCGTGTTGGATATTGCCATGAATCACAAGGCAACAACCTCAAAAGATCGCACGGGTCTTTTTACGGGACATCCTGAATTTACGATTACGCCTGCCGTTGGGCAAGCCATTCTGCGCTGGTGTAACCTCGCACAACCCTCGGTACAACCTCAAAACACGGAGTCTTATGCGGCCTAACTATCAACCCGCCATGTCCGTGGCTTCGGGTCAGGATTTCGACACTCGTTTTGCGCTAACTCCCTTTGTCGAGGAGGCCTCGATTAGCGAAGAACGACCTATTACACCCGTTATTCCTCTGGGTGTGCGTCATAGTCGCCACTTTATCGAAGCCAACACACACGCTGTCGATATTGCTCATCTGCGTAACGATTGTGTCGTGCCCGTCTTCAACAAGGATAATGAGGTGACCATCTCGCATCAGACCTTTATAGAGACGGTGCTGGGTGCAGCCTATCGGATGTTTCCGCGCGAGGTGTTTGATGCCCCAGACATTGTGGTATCTCACATTATCAAAGGGCGTATCCCCGAGGCCATTCACAAGCCCGTGCATCAGTTGCTCGAATCGGATAAGACGATCTACTACGAGCGCATGGCCTTCTGCTTCGAGATACCCACCATTTATCAAGAGGTGGCGGGTTGTCGGCTCAACCTCTCCATCGGTGGGGTGCGAGCCTATAACCACGAAAATCTCTATTCGAGAAAGACAGCTGAAAAGTTCAAGGTGTTCATCGGCTTTAAGAATCTGGTCTGTTGCAACCTATGCGTTTCAACCGACGGGTTTCAGCGCGAACTGCGTGCAATGAGCGCCCAAGATCTCTTCGGGACAGCATTATCCCTCTTTGAGCACTACGATGCCGAACGGCATGTGCGCCAGATGGCTCGGTTGCAGGAACAAGGGCTGACGGAGCATCAATTTGCGCAATTGATCGGGAAAACCCGCCTCTATCAGTATCTGCCCTCTACAGAGCGGAAGCGATTGCCCGCTATGGAGTTTACCGATTGCCATATCAATGCGGTAGCCAAGGCATATTACGGGGATGAACATTTTTCCCGCGATGCGAACTCCGAGATAGACCTTTGGAGGCTTTACAACCTCTTTACGGGGGCGAATAAATCGAGCTACATCGACACCTTCTTGGATCGTTCGCTCAATGCCACCGAACTAGTTTCGGGTGTTGGGCGTGCCTTGCAGGGTGACGACACCTATCGGTGGTTTATCGAGTAATTGCCCCATTTCGCGTAGAACGACACCCCTACTGCTTGATAAGTGGTGGGGGTGTTGTTGCGGGGAATATCACGGAGTTACTATCTATTATGCACAAATGTTAGTTGATTTTCAGGTCGTTGCGTTTTGTAATACGCTCTTGGGCGCAAAAAATAGCGTTTAAGTGTGCGTTAAGTCTCATAATCGACATTTACCTATTTGGCCAAGATATTGTTCCCCAAGGTACAAATAACAAAATTTACAAACCTGCTGTTGCCCTCTTGTAAAGTCGGCTTCTTTTGCAGACCTTTGCTGTAAGAAAAAATTTTGCAACAACCCCGAAAAAAGAGGTGTTGTCGTATTGCGTTTTCGGGAAATGTCACTTAACTTTGTAGGTGACATAAAATTTACGGAAGCGTAAGTTTATTCTCGTAGAGAAATCTGGTAAATTTCAATGCGATGAGAATAGGCGACCGCATCTCCCGTCGTATCCGTCAGGATATAGGCGCGGGGTTGTTGCTTATTTATCGCAGGGCATTACCAGAGCCTCTCTACAAATAAGCCATCAACCCTGCGCTTTCTTTTTACTACTAACCGTCTTCTGTGGGTTGAAAGGAGGCTGCAAGGAATTAAAGATCATGAAAGCAGGAGATGTTGTATTTTACGCAGTTTTCGCAAACGGAGGTTATACACACTCTGATGACTGGAATAGGTTGCACAAAGAACAAGCTTGTTGCACAATTGCCAAAACATACGGAGCAATATATGGATATGGAATCCATGCAACTTACGACATTATTAACGAACAGCGAGAGCCATCGAGTATGATTATTGGGGACTACGAAGTGCTCAAATTTTTCACTACGGGCAATTCGTACAATTTCTATTTGCGCGTAGAGTTTAAGGATCGAAGGACAGGTAATTTATACAAATGCGATTTAACCACTTGGGAGGATTCAAAAATGCCTATCGGTAGCGTTATGAAATTTTTGCAGAAGGTTGGCGAGTATGAAAGTTTTGACACATATCGCCTAACCAAACAGGTGCAAGAACTAGAAAGGGAAAACCAACGACTCAAAGACAAGATTATCAAACTGAAAACAACGAGATAGAGCACAAACAAATAACAACATAGTCATGACAATTCATGAATGGGTAAACAGCCCTTCTTTTGAAGGGTTTGAGGATGAGATGCTAGACAAGGTTGGGACTTTAAGTGGTGACAACCAAGAGCTTTTTCTGCGCAAACTTATAGAATCATATCGTTTACAGCAGTGCGCTCTTACCCCTAACATGCTTAAGCGCATCCAGCAGGGGAAGATCGATATTAGTTTGTATATAGTCATCGAGAGCATATTGCTGTATAAACAGTTTTCCCGTTTCCCTTATGACAATGAGTTGTATGCAATACTTCGTCAATTTGACGCGAAGAATAAGTCTGAGGCTATGGATTTATGGAAAAAGGTCTGTAAATCCCCGCTATTTACTGCTTGTGGCGCAAAAGACGCTGTAGAGCATGAAAAGCCTTTTGTTCTCACTCGAACTACAAAGTCTGCAGTCATAAGGGCATCCATCAATAAAGATTGCTCTGCAGAATTACAAATTGATGTAACTGGAATAGATCGAGCAGATCTTCAAACTATCACAGAGACATTAAAAGAGTTTATTCCAACAAGAAAATACGATAGTGTACGAAAGGTATTTATCATTCCTCCAGAAAGTTACACTAACCTCATAGGCTTTTTAATGCGTTGGAATTGTGTGCTCGACTTTAGCAAATTCAACACTAACACCGCTAAAGGCATTTTTACCTTTGTGCATCAGGCTCCTTATAAGCAAATGTTCTTCTGCGAGGGTGTTAAAAGTAAAACGCCTCATCCATTATTGAAGGCATCATATCATTGGTGCGGAGGACGCGCCCGCTTTGGTTGCGCTGGGATTTGTAGGCATGAGGCATATCAACAATACACGATATTTGATATGCTTAACATATTACAGTTAACGATAAATGACCAACAGATGAGTTTCTTCTATGGTAAACTAAATTGGTTTAATCTGTATTTGGAGCATCTCTTTTGTTATGAATGCGACTCCATGCTTGAACCCGCCGCCGAGAGACCATACAGAAATGCCCATCGAATAACTTATTTTAGATGCCCGAATAATGTGTGTCAGAAACATTCCGAGACGATATACCTCAATCATTGTTTCACGGAAAAATGCAATAGTGTTATTGATAGTCGCACGGCTGCGAGATGCCCAAATGGTTTTGTGATATGTCAAAAGTGTGGTGTTTGTTGCAGTTATCAACAGTTTGCGAGAAAGAGCCCTACGGGCGCATTATTGGGGAATCGCAGCTCACAACTTTTAGCTGAAAACAACAACCGATTGCATTTGGAAAGGCGAGAGTTTTATTGTCCTAAATGTGGATTAAAATTACAACCTGCAAGGCTGTATAATTCTTCCAACAATTCGGGAACGGACGATACCCTCATATATGTTTGTAACAATTCTGCTTGCGAAAACTACCGATTATATGGCGGTATCTTCCCATTGACAACCGCTTTTAGTAAAAACAATCGAATAAAATATATACTAAACACCATACAGGAGCAATGGAATAATCCATATACATTAGAAATAGAAAGCAATAACGAAATATAACAACACCCTTCTAACCCCATATGAAAAAACTACTTCTCTCTTTCCTAGCCCTTGTTGTATTGGGCGTTGGTGCCTATGTGTGGAAATGCCGCATTGCGGACGATGAGATCCCTGTTCTCTTGTCGGGTGATTATAAGCTGATTGAATGGGAGATAACACCTGCCGTTGACAGTGTCAAGTCTGTGGTAGCATGTACGCCTCCTGCGATTGGATCAGTTGTTCATCTGGAATACACGGCTGATGGCAAGGTGAGTTTGACGGCAAAATCGGATATGGGCGCCTTCCACCCTATGTTGAACTATGAGTGGGAGCTGTTCTTCCCGTGCCGCAAAGAATGGTTTATTCCCGACTACATTGTTGAGTGTTTGTATGTCTCGAAGAAATCCGAAATAAATCCGTATCGTACGAGCTTTTGGTTGCGTTGCAGTAGATCCTTTATGGGAGTCTCGGCATCCATGACCTTATATGTTCGCGATCCGAACAACGAACAATTGAAGTGGCACATAATCTTCCAAAAATACTAAAAAACAGTCAGCTATGCAACCAACTCGTAAACAACAACTCCTCCGCATCGCTTTGAGCGTAGGCATTTGTGGAGGTTATGTTTTTCTTGCTGAATGCAACATCATCCCGATGTGGCTCTACGGCACTACGCGTGAAGGCATCTTTCATTTCCTGCTCGCCCTTGGATTGATTGGACTCAATTTGCGGGGGTATGGGCGACCAATTCGCCATTACACCCTCGCCATATATTTGGCAGGTTTTGCGATGCTGATGCTCGCATTCAAGCTGGAGGGCTACACATGGGGGCCTTGGGGTGTAGCACATGAGCTATACAGCACATTGCGTCACGGCTTTGCCTATCTCTGTATAGGGATTGCTGCGCTACTACCCATGTTCGTTGCACGATTTGAGGCGTGGAACGATTCGCTGGTGATTGTAAAAGTTGGTCGTCCAAAGCACTCCTTGAAATATGGCATGAAGCTGCATGCGAATGCTGTAGCGGTTGTTGGCCGAGTCCTTTTCCATGGAGCAACTTTGTTGTTCGTATTTGCCATTGCCTTTCCGAATATCGGGTTCGTTACGGGAAACGATGTAAAGTTATATCTCAACACGGATGCCACGCCGACCCATACAGACATCTATGCCATTGGCAGACGAGACTGCTCTGTCTTTGAGGTGTTGCAAGCCGACTCGGTTGATAGCAATACTTATCACAAGGTGTTGTACCGTCGTCCCCAGATGGCAGCCTTCCTTATTAGTCCTTCGGCGCAGGCTCCGATTTGGTTGCGCATGACCAATCCGCCACATACGACCATCGAATCGACCAACAACAGCCTCACGCGTTGGCAATGGCAGTATCGGGCATGGCAATGGCTGAAAGAGATCTTTTAATTGAAGAGATATAGAAAAAGTCAATCGGGATTTGCTAACTTTGGGAAAGCTAATTTCCCTCTCGAGGGAAGCCCTATTGGAAATCAACGATGAATATGATGTTTGAAATTTGGCGAAATTTTGTCATTAAGGGCTATTGGAGGGACAACCTGAAAGTGCTTTGGATTCTATGTAAGGTACGCGCCTATACGCTGTTCCGAAAGTCACTCAAAGTCTCCTTCAAGCGTGTCAGAGGGGCGTGGTACTGCGATATCCCAGGCTGGCCGCAGATCTATTTCCCCAATGCGGTGATGGTGGGCGATGCATCGTTGCTGATTCAGGAACAAGCGGGCGAGGAGGACTATGTCACCTTCCAGGTCGCATTTGGCAACAAGTACAAGGTGCACCGTGGGTGTGTGACACTATCGCAAAAGCACAGCAGCCTGATGGGAGGTGCGTACTACGATAGCGGCGAACGATTTTCGGATGTGTGGCTCTGCCCTGTCACGCTGTTTGTATTGGGACAATATCCAAACTATATCTATTTCAAGCGGATTGAGTAATTCGATAATGCTACATGCAAACCTCTCGGTGAGGGGGTAAAATTGATATCCATATGACACGAGAAGAACGATTGAAATTATGTGAGATTTGCACTCACTGCAAACGCGACATTGACCGTGGTATGGTGTGTGGCCTCACAAATGAATATGCTGACTTTGAAGGCGACTGTCCACAGTTTGTGGCAAGCCAACATTACCTTACTCAACAGCAAGCAAAAGCAACCGCTTCCCATATCGAAGAAGGGGTCAATTTGCCGTTTGTTTTTGTTGCTGTTTTTTGTGTTTTCGTTTTTTATGCATTTATGCTTGATGGATCAACGCAACCAATGCGCCTATTACTTGTGATAGGGTCAATCCTTTTGTCCATGGCTCTCGTAATGCTCGCCTATGGCTATGTGAAGGGGCGCAAGGCTCAACAATCCGCATCCAAAGCGATACCTCTTAACCTCGAGATTCTCGAAAAGATACTTCGCGCAGAGGGATATTATCCTCAAAAGATGTATGACAATACGATTATGTTTAAGCGACAAGGTGAGGCGTATGTGATTAGTTATAACAAATCAAAATTTACACTACGCCACGATTTCCCTATAGAAACCGACTCAATCAATGCGCATTTGGCTGCTATGTGGGTAATGGAGAAACTGGTGATGGTAAAGGTGTGGGTGCAGAAAAATGATGAGGATCCCAATCTGCAAGATATTACCCTCTCAATAGAGAATCTAATCGACACGGTTGATGCCTTGACTCCATTCTTTGCAATCTATGTTCAAATCATAGAAACAGCCAAAAAGCGTTATCTGCACGGACTGTCTTTGATACATCAGCGTGTAGCCGAAGAACAGGCCGACAACGAGCCTCCTCGCCGCAACGAGGTTTATATTCCTGCGTTCTATTGGTTGCCTCAACTCGTTCAAGCCTATTGCGGTGGGGAGGTGCCTATTGAGGCCTTGACCGATGAAGCGTGGATTCGAAATAGGATCCAAAGCAGACTCGCCGAGGAAGATCGCTCGTTGTGGGAGTCGTTCCGCATCGAACGCGTGGAGCGATATGGCGATTACAAACTTTACATCTATCGCTTCCCCGAGCCTCAAGTTGTTCCCGAGGCGAAATATGGAGCCGTACTCCTGAACACTACAGCCAAAACCTTCGATTACTATACGCTGGAGCTCTCCTATAATGGGAAGTGGGTCTATGGGAGTATGCAAGGTGAGGTGCATCGCAACTATGCCGAGGTGGATACCGATGATTTGGATAAATTCATTGAGTGGATTTTTAGCCACGACAAGCAACTTGCGTATATCACCGACTGTGTAAATTGTAAAACCACATCTGTAAATTAAATAACTATATGAAATGGCTATGGATAATCCTGTTGTTGGGTTGCACGGCTTGCCGCAGCAATCAAACCGCAAAGAGTGCACATGAACAGACTCTTGCCAACTATAAAGGGATGGCTTCCCTGGAAAATACCGCAACCTTGCGTAAAGAAAAACCGATTGATTTATCTGTTGCCGACACAACATATTGGTTTCACTATGCAGGCCGAATCCATGGTTATCAGGTGTCGGTCTATCGGATAACAAAACGACTGTCAATAGAAGAAATATCACAGCCACAACAAACATCTTCGGCATGTGCTGTATTGCTAACATTTGAACATCAAGATGGCTCAAAGTTTCAGGTGTTTGCGCCAAGTTTTAATGTTCAGCATATTCTTCAGCAGGAATGGGAAAATAATGAGGCAACAAAGGATAGTTATACCTATATACCCTATAATTTCAATAAAACATATAGTCTTTCTGATGAAGAGTCGGTAACGGGTATCGAAGAGTCACCTTTCTTCTTTGGAGATGTCGATTTCGACGGGGAAGATGAGTTGATTGTCTGTCGATATAAGGATTTTGCATACAACAGATATAATTGCTTCGAGTGCTTCAATATAGAACTATCGTGCGGGGGTCGCTCGGCTAAGCGCATGACCTATCCGCCCTTTGATTATCTGGTGGGGCGATTCGCCTGCTTTGATAAAAAGCAACACACTATTCACACATGGAGCAGGGATGGGGCCTACGATATCTACCGAATCATTAAGCAAGGCATAGAATCTACATCCATTGTACTTGAAAGCGGTCGTTACGGCGAACGATAAGAACTCTCTATGAAGGGATTGAAACAATGAGAAACTTTATATCAAAACTTTTTGGCGGTAAGAAAACGGCCAAGCAGTCAGCAGAGGTATCACATAACCATCCCGAAGGGATAAAGGGTGCGCAAGCAATTGCTTCCGCAATCTTCCTCGCTCGCCAGCATACTCGCAAAGAGGATATTCGCCGATATATAGAGCAAATTTTGGCTATGACTTGCAGCGCACTTGCGATGATATACGTCCCGCATATGAGTTTGACGAAACTTGTCAAGGCTCTTGCCCCGAGGCGATTATTGCCTTCTTGGAGAGCACCGACTACGAGTCTGCAATCCGCTTGGCAATCTCGTTGGGTGGCGACAGCGACACAAATGCCTGTATGACGGGAGGTATCGCTGCCGCCTACTATGGCATACCCGACTGGATGATTGAAAAAGCAGTAGGCTACCTCCCTGAAGATATGCTTGCCGTCATCAACCGCTTCGATGGCAGGGATTTGAAGAATTTTTGCAAATAAAATATCAGTCATGAAACGCATTCTATTTTCGCTTCTGCTCTTGCTCATTTTGGTGGGATGTGGAGGCAGCAAGAATAAACAGATTGAGCAACTTCGTAGGCAACTCGACTCCTTAACGATCAATTATGCGCAAGCTAGCTATCGTGCAGATTCGTTAGAGCAAATCCATTTTCGCGCCATCGACTCCTTGCGAAACATCTATGCCGACTCATTTAATGGCTTGGTTCACGTTCGCTACCGTAACCCCATTCATGGTTATCGGGTGAGTGCACTATGGCATCCCGAATATGTGGGGTATCAAGGAAAGATAATCGGCAAGGCTATCCTATATTTCAAAAAGGAAGATGTTGCTTTTTCGATGGTACATAGCCATTTCTTCCTACAAGGCGAGCAAGGGAACAGCAAAAGCGAGCATTTTTCATTCAACTACGACAAGGTCTATGAAGTGACCTATCACACGACCGCGAGCACGAGTTATCTGCGTGCCGATGTTCCCTTTTTCTTTGTGGATGGTAACGAGAAATTGGTGTTAACTATGTGGCATGAAGGGCAAAAGGCCCAACATGCCTATCAGTTCTATAAAATGGAATATGATGGTGCCTGCATTCAGAACGGATTAGGCCAAATTACTCATGAACGGCCCTATAGCCACATCGACGATTCAACGGATATCACGAAGGATCAAATTATCATTCATACGCATAGCGGTGCTTTTTATTGGACTAAAGAATATTACCAACGACCCAATGATGACCAAGAGTATGAATTGCGAAAAATCGAGCGACGTGAGGAGGACACGATTTATACCTATCGTCCGTTGGAATTGATAGGTACAAGACGAATTACACAGTAACAACCGATGAGGGTAAAGTCTGAAGAAGTTATTGTCTCTTCTATATGTTGCGATATTCATTTATTGTGGTAAAATACGCCTTTGTGTGTTGCTGAAATTCCAGTAGATCCGATTACAGTAGGGATCCGCAAAACCTGCCTCGTAGATCCTTCGTCACGGATAAAAAGACTTTCGACAAAGAGCGTTGGACATATTAAGAAGACAAACTTTACATCTATCGCTTCCCCGAGCCTCAGGCTGTTCCCGAGGCGAAATATGGAGCCTTACTGGTGAATACCACAGAGAAGGCCTTCGTTTACTATACATTGGAATGCTCTAATAATGGCAAATGGGCTTATGGCAGCATACAAGGTGAGACGCATCGAAACTATTGCGAGGTTGATACGGATGATTTAGATGCATTCATTGCCTGGATTCTCTGCCATGATAAGCATTCATTTAAGATTCCCGATTGCGCAAACGAACATCACAAAACTATCAATTAAACCTCGACCATGAAACGCATCCTATTTCCGTCTCTTATTCTACTGTTTTCGGTGGCATGTTGGGGCACTAATCCAACAACACAAGAATCTTTTATCGAGAAGGAACAGATAGCCAAATCTGACGAACAGGAGCATATATTGCAAGAGGGGCAACCTCAGTCATTAACCCTCGAGCCGCTTCCGCCGATTGATTCGTTGTTGTTGCAAAAGATTGCGACAGGTGATGCTATCCTAATTCGCTACACAAAGCCAATCCGAGGTTATGAGGTACGAGGTTGGGCTGTGCCGAATAATTTTTTGGAAGGCTATGTGGATGTTGTGTTGCATTTCAAAGGCAATGGATACGATTTCATGGTGAGCGGAGGGTGTACTTATTTGATTGCATCCGATCAAAAACAAGAGAAGCGCACCTACATGGAAAGATATGAGCAGGGCGTCTTAAGTGCTCCCAACGATCTGTTCTTTTTTGCGGATATCGATTTTGATGGAGTTGAGGAGTTGATTACGGATGTTTCCCCGTTTGGAGGCAGTCAGCGAGATTTGCCAGCCTACACGGAAATTTACACCTTCAATACAGGTAAACCGATGCGAGCAACAGCCCTCTTTCGTGCCAAAAATAGGATTTTTGAAGCAATCGAGCCATATATGTTTATGGTAACCCCCAAGCGTAAGGAGATTTATTGCTATGCGGAGGGAGGTGCGATGAGCGGTGGCTGGGAGGTCTATAAATATGAGAATGGGAACTATTGGAAAGACCGTTATGTGCATTGGGAAGAGGTTTTCCCCTCCGATTCGATAGCCGTAGAGATCCGCAGTCCTTATGGTTCTGTTCGTCGATCGTTTACGACGCATAAGAACACCTTCGACTCTGAAAAATGGAGTTATTAGAAAAAGACAAACTTTCCCCAAGGGCCTTATCAAAGCCCTTTGGGGAAAGTCTGTCCATGACGAAAATTCATTCCCAAAACCTCCAACTTTTATTCAGCCATCGAATAATCGTTCGGTGGATTTGTTAACCTATTGTTTCACTAGTAAGCAGATGTGTGGAATGTTTGTTGGACCTAATGTTGTACCAACGGAAAAAAGATAGCCGATTTTTAATTGTAACCTTTCGATTTTTAAGTAATTACGGATGAAGCTCAACTTCACTCGTAATGAAGGGGTCCCGAGTTCAAATCTCGGTTTCGGCTCAAAAACAAGCGATAACCAACCGGTTGTCGCTTGTTTTTTGTTTATACGGTGGTAGAGCTCGGGACCCCCGAAGTCCTCCCCCTTATCAAAGGGAGGTTTGGAGGGTTCGGCTCTCAAAAAAGGATGACCCCCGAAAGGGTCATCCTCGTTTTGTTATAGGAATAAGGTGTCGGCTACGCAATCAGCAGGTAGACACCGGCACCGGCCAGGTAGCCCAGCAGAATCGGCAGGGTGAAGCGTTTCAGGTAGTAACCGAACGAAATCTTCTCCATGCCCATCACCGTAACGCCGGCTGCCGAGCCGATAATCAAGAGGCTGCCTCCCGTAACGGCGCAGTAGGCCAAGAAGGTCCAGAATGAACTATTAACAGCAAACTCGCCAACAGCCTCAATGGGATACATACCCATCGTAGCCGATACCAGGGCTACGTTATCCAGGAACGAGGAGCAGATACCCAGAATGAAGGCGATGGTATTGTTTTGGGCGAAGGTCTCGCTGAGGAAATTCGCCATAATCTCCAGTTGGCCGGTGACGATGAGTGCCTGCACCGACATCAGGATGCCGAGGAAGAAGAAGACGGTGCTGATATCGACACGGGCAAAGACACGGTGTACGCGCAGCTCCTGCAGCGACTCATCCTCCGCTTCGGCATAACGACGGTCGGTGATGAACCACAGCACCACCAAGCCCAGCAGCACGGTCATGAAGGGGGGCAACTGAATCAAGGTCTGCAAGACCGGTACCAATGCCAGCGAGCAGAGACCTACCCACAGTACCGTTTTGCGCATCCGGGGGCTGATGTTACGCTCCTCGGTCGTGGCGACCTGCGTTGGCTGCAGGAGGATACCTTTCGGGAGCAGCCAGGTCGTAATGGTCAGCGGTACGAGCATCATGACCATCGAGGGGAGGAAGAGCGTGCCAATCTGATGCACGGCCGAGATGTTGCCACCGGTCCAGAGCAGCAGCGTGGTGACATCGCCAATGGGCGAGCATGAGCCGCCGGCATTGGCTGCAATGATAATCATCGAACTGAAAATCAGACGATGAGTACGCTCGGGGATGAGTTTGCGGGCAATGGCAATCATCACGATCACGGTGGCGAGGTTACCCAGCAGAATCGACATGAAGAAGGTCGTGAAGGCGAGCACCCACAGCATCTTCTGCGGAGCACGTGTCGTGATGGCCTGCGCGATGACCCCAAATCCGCCATGCGAGTCGACGATGTCGATGATGGCCATCGAGCCCAGCACGAAGAAGAGGGTGGTGGCCACGTCTCCCAAGCCGTGGATGAGTTTCAGCTCGATGAATTCGTAGGCCAACTCCAGCGTAGACATCTCCTGCAGGGAGGGGAACATCGCCAGGAACTCTTGGATATGTTTGGGTGGATTGGCAATGAAGAACTCTTCGGCATTGAGCAGGAAGATGACCCACAGAAGGAGCAGCATGCCGATAGCCGTAGCGGCTTTATTGACCTTGATGACATCCTCGAAGGCAATGGCCAAAATCCCCAGTAGGAAGATAATCGGCATCAGGTAGTAGAAAAACATAAGCTGCAAGGAATTAATTCATGTTGCCAAAGATAGCAAAAAAAACAGAAACACCAACTTTCGGCATCGATTTTGTGAGGGATATATCGAAATTGTTCTGCATGGTTATGTTTTTTCTTTGTTTATTGCTTGCGCTTATGATGACCACTACAACCAACGCCACCACGACCGCCATCGAGGTCAAGGCGCTCCCCTATGCCTACGACGCCCTGGCACCTGCCATCTCCGAGGAGACGATGCGTTTTCATCACGACAAACACTATGCGGGGTATGTGGCCAAACTCAACGAACTGATTGCCGACACCCCCTATGCCGGGCAGTCGCTCGAGGAGATTGTGCTGACCTCCGACGGCTCCATTTTCAACCAGGCGGCACAGGCGTGGAACCACGAGTTCTACTTCGAGCAATTTGCACCCGGGGCAACTTCGGCTCCTACGGGTCCGCTGCTCGACGCCATCAATGAGGCCTTTGGCTCGGTCGAGGGGTTGAAAAGCGAATTGACGAAGGCTGCAACGGCCCTCTTTGGCTCGGGGTGGGTGTGGCTCGTGGAGGATGCAACGGGAAAGCTCTCGCTCCTCTCGACCCGCAATGCCGGCACACCGATTCGGCACGGCCTCAGCCCCTTGCTCTGTATGGATGTGTGGGAGCATGCCTACTACATCGATTATCGCAATCGACGAGCCGATGCCGTGGCTGCCGCGTGGAATCTGATTGATTGGAAAAAGGTGGAGCGACGCTATAAGCGCATCCGCAAATAAACAGAGAGGGTACCCCGATAAACATGGTGGGGTACCCTCTTTGCATGCTCGGCATGGACTCGTTACAGATGCTCGAGTGTATAGGAGATCATCTTTTGGCGAATATGCGCCATGTCATCGGGACGCATCGAGTGATTCTGGTCGGGATAAATCATCATGTCGTACTGCTTGCCGGCACGATTCAGTGCGCGAGCCATCTCGATGGTGTTTTGCAGGTGGACATTGTCGTCGGCCGTGCCATGAATCATCAGGAGGCGTGTCCGCTTATCATCCAACATGCGGGCGAAGTGGATGGGCGAGTTTTCGTCATAGCCCGCAGCGTTGTATTGGGGCAGGTTGTTGTAAATCTCGGTGTAAATCGTGTCGTAATAACGCCACGAGGTAACCGGTGCAACGGCAATGGCCATCTTGAAGAGTCCCAATCCTTTCAGGGCGCAGCCCAAGGCCATGAAACCGCCATACGACCAGCCGTAGATACCGATGCGGTCGGCATCGACATAGGACTGCTCGGCCAAATAGCGGGCAAACGAGAGCTGGTCTTCGACCTCCAATGCGCCCAGACGGCCGTAGGTCTGCTTTTTGAACTGCTCACCCCGAAAACCGGTGCCTCGGCCATCGGTGCAGGCGACGATATAGCCCTTCTCGGCCAGGGCATCCTCCCAATCCATCGACCAGCGATCCTGCACGCTTTGTGAGCCGGGGCCCGAATATTGGGTCAGCAAGACGGGGTAGCGTTTCGTGGGATCGAAGTGCGTTGGCTTGACGAGGTAGGCATGGAGCTCATCGCCACGCTCGGTGCGGAAGGTGAAGAACTCCTTGGTGGGGCGTTGGGTGTATTGCAACTCCTCACGCAGGGCTCGGCTGTCGCACAAGGTGCGCACCTTCGCACCCTCGCCCGTGGCAATCTCCACACGGTTGGGGGTGGTAGCCGAGGAGTAGGTCGAGATGTAATACTTCATGCCGACGCTCGGGGCAATGGTGTAGAACCCCTCGTCGGAGGTGAGTTGCTGCTTATCTTTGCCATCGAGGCGTACCGAATAGAGGTGGCGACGCAGAGGCGAGGTCTCGGTCGAGAGATACCACACCCGCTTGCCGTCCGTACCGACAAGGTCGGTCACCTCCCATTGACCGCGTGTGATGGGTCCTTGCAGGCCACCACGCACGGTGTAGAGGTAGAGGTGCATGAAGCCCGTGTGACTCTCTTGACGCACGATGAAGCGATTTTTATCGAGGAAGGTGATGGTCTTCTCGTCGACACGCTCTACGTAGCGTTGCGACCGCTCTTCGTAGGCGACATGCTGGGCGCCATTGACTTCACAGATCACCATCTCGAAGCAGTTTTGGCGACGATTGATACGGTAGTACCACAGACGGCCATCGGGCGTGTAGCCCAAACGCGGGATGTATTGGTTGGTCTCATTGCCGGTGTCGATACGCCGTTTGGCTCCCGTCTCGAGGTTGATGCTCCACACCTCGACCACCGAGTTTTGCTCGCCGGCCTTGGGGTATTTGAAGGTGAAGGGCTCGTTGTAGAGTGCTCCGTCGTAGCGCATCATGGCAAAGCATGGCACACGGCTCTCGTCGAAACGCAGGAAACTCACCTCACGGCTGTCGGGCGAGATGGCGTAGGCGCATGTATGGCCGAACTCCTCTTCGTAGACCCAGTCGGTGGTGCCGTTGATGACCTCGTTCCAGGCACCATCCTCGGTCAGGCGACGGCTCTTCTGCGAGGCGATGTCGTAGCAGTAGAGGTCGTTGCGGTCGGAGTAGATAATCGAGCGGCCATCGGGTGTGAAGCGGGCATCGCGCGGAGCCGAGGCATCGGCCATGATGGGGCGCAATACCCCGTCAGCGGCCAGGTAGTAGGTCGTCGTGTAGGAGTGGCGGTAGATGGTGGTGGCACCCGAGGCGATGAGAATCTGACGCTCATCGGCCGAGAAGCGATAGTCGGTGATGGTCAGCTCACGAGCCGCTGCGGGGAGCAGGCTCTCTCCCTCGGAGGCCGTGTCGTAGCGATAACGACGGATGTCGCCCTCTTTGAGGATGGTGTAGTGCTCGCCATCGGCCATCGAGCGGATGCCGCGTACCGATTCGTTCATGGCACGCAGGCGGGCAATCTCGGCATATTCGTTTTGGGCATAGGCACCGTTGCCGATAACGAGCAGTGCGACCCAGAGCAGTAATCGTATCAAGGTGTGTGCTGTGTATGGGGTTGATTAAAGGTCGAAGTCGAAACCGAGGCGTTTACCCGTCACGAACTTCGAGTTATCCATCTTCGTGTTAAATTGGTCGACCGTCACGCGCTTGTTGACCTCCAGATGGGGCATGTAGGGGTCGAACGAGAGGGCATAGGCTACGGCCTCCTCTAAAATCGGAACGAGCGTATCATGATTCAGCTCGCACTGGCCAAAGCGGTCGGCCTGCATCGTATGCTCGCCCTTCCCCTCGATGAAGTAACATCCCTCGCGGTTGATGAAGAGGCGACCGATGAGGTAACCCTCGTCGGCATTGCGGTTGAATTTGAAGGAGTCGGAGAGGAAGTTGTAGATATTGACCACGCCGCAGTAGCCGTTTTCGCGTTGTTCGGCGACATAGGGATTTTGCCAAACGGCATGGGTCGGCTCGAAGATGAAGACATCGGTGTGCATCTGGAAGATGAGGATGTCGTTGGCTACCTGCAACTGGGCCTCGAATTTACCGCGGTCGCGGTATTCGAGACGGACACGGCGGTCGAGTTTCCCGTCGAGGGCATCGTCCAGCTCGGAGGCCATCTCCAAAAGGGTCTCCTTCAAGAGGTTGAAGGCTGAAAAAGTGCTATCGAATACCTGCTGCTTGAGGGTCGATTTACGAATGATTGTACCGAGAATTTCTTCACGAAGAGGGCTGTGCTCCATGGGCTTTCTTATTTTTTGATGGAACAAAGTTACTGATTATTTTAGAGAAGAGCGGACTTCTTGACGATTTTTTTGTATCTTTGTCTTGTGAGGCTTCCATTGCGGAGTCCAAAACATACGATTTGTAAAGCGCATTGGCTTTTTTTCTTGCTATCGGAACTTGGACACTTTCGATAAAGGAGCAAGGAATAAGAGTTGATGTTCGTGCTGTATTCCGGCGTGAACATTTCATCTATTCTGCTCCTTAGGTAGTCCAAGACCTCGATGGCGAACAGAGAAATGCTTCACGCTTTTTATCGGGTTGCAGTACGAAATGATACACATAGGCGAATTGATTAAGGCCGAAGTGCAACGGCAGGGGCGTTCCGTGAGTTGGCTCGCCCGTGAACTCCATTGTGATCGCTCCAATGTGTACGATATTTTCAAACGTCAAAGTATCGATACACAGCAACTTTTGCGCATCTCGCAGCTGCTTGGCCGAAATTTCTTTCATTGCTATATCGAGGAATGTGATGCGTGTTTTTCGAAGTTGCAGGTGTGAATTTATTACGACAAACTGTGCTATTTTATCCAACACCCGTTCGGCGTAGTTGAGTGTAATTTGCTCTACCTTTGTCGTTGATATATTTTTCTTTTCCTTTTAATTTTAATGCAATGAAAATTTGGAAACTTTTCTTGATGAGCCTGGTCTTTGCTGTGGCAACGATTGGCTTTACGGCCTGTGGTGGCGATGATGACAACGGGGGTGGCGATCCCAAAATCGTTGGTAAATGGGTAGATCCGGAATGGGGTGACTACTACCAATTTAATGGTAACGGCACATGTATCTACGACGTGAACGAGCCGGGAGAGGCTGCAGACCAAGGCACATACACGTTTAATGGAACAAAGATTGTTGCGACCTTCGTCTACGAAGGTGTATCCTATACGGAAACCCTAACTTATCATGAAGGTACAAGACCGTATCTTTCTGATGAATATAATGCCAAGTATTACAAGCAATAGATTTGCAGTCTTGGGATTACAGCAACACACGCCAATCGAATAACTCGATTGGCGTGTGTTCGTTTATGTCAACAATCGATTTATTGCAGTCGGATCGGGTTGCCGGCCGTCAGTGCGCCTCCTTTGTTGAGGCGGTTGAGCTTCTCAATCGAGCGGGTGCGGATGGCATAACGCTGGCCGATGGCATAGGCCGTATCGCCCTCCTGGCAGCGAGCCTCGGGAGCGACTCCCTCCCAGCGACTCTTCTTGCGAGCGATGTAGACCACCTCGCCCGTCATCGGCTGTGCCGCAGGCTCTTTCAGATCGTTGAATTTGCGCAGGTTGCGTGCCGAGATGCGGAACTTCGAGCCGATATTTTCAAACGTGTCATTCTCCTTGGCCAAGATGTAGTGCACACCATTGGTTACATAGATGTTGTACCCCTCGTGGGCATTGATGGTAACCCGATAGTTGTCGGGGTCGATACCCGACTCGGTAACGACGGTCGAGACACTGCTCTCGGCCGTGAACCACTCGTCGGACTGCTCGTCACGCTTGGCGTAGAGGCGGTCGCCGTTCGGGCGATCTAGGAGATAGAGTTTCGACTCCTCGATGATGCGTACCAGCCGCTCGGCATAGTCGGGGGCGGTGGCATAGCCGGCCGCCTTCAGCCCTCGGGCCCACGAGCGGTAGTCGGTAGCCGAGTAGGCGAAGAGCGAGTCGTAGCGTGGTTGCTGGTCGAGGAACTCGGCATGGTCGAGGTAGGAGTCTTCGACCGAGGAGTAGGCTCGGAAGCACTCCCCCTTGGCATCGTCGTCGTGGTAGGCTCGGGCACCTGTCCAGTTGCGCTTGCATTTGATGCCGAAGTGGTTGTTCGATGAGCGCGAGAGGGCACTGTTGCCGCAATCCGATTCGAGAATGCCCTGCGCCATGGTAATTGAAGCGGGAATGCCGTAACGCTCCATATGGTCGATGGCGATGTGCTTATACCGCTCGATATACTCCTCGCGGGTTTGGCGTGTGCGACGGCTCTGTGCCGAGGCGGTCAGCAGCGAGCTCACGAGCAAAAGGATGAAGAATCCCCGAAAAACGATTCTGTTTTTTGAAAAAATCATGATTGCGAATACATCGTATAGCGACAAAGATACGCATTTTCGTTGAAATTACAACTAAAAAAGGATAGTCGGCGATGGTTGTAAAGCGCGTTGATAGCATTTGCAATAAAAAAGATGCCTGGCAATAGGCATCTTTTGTGTGTTTAGGCGATGACCTGCTGTTCGATAAAGAGGTAGATGTAGAGGATGACGGCATAGCGTGCCGCTTTGCCAAGCCACATGGCCACAACCGTGATACGCGGGTTGCTGTGCATCATGCCCAGCAAGACGGCAATTGCCTCGCCAATGGTCGGCAGAAAGGCAAAGAGTGCCATCCAGGCCCCACGGCCAGCCACAAATCGTTCGGCACGGTCGAGGTGCTCGGGACGGATGCCGATGCGTTCGAACCACGCTCGTTTCCCCTGATGCCCCAACCAATAGCAGGTCATGCCACCCAACGTGTTCCCTGCAGCGGCCACCAGCAGACATCCCACGGGTGAGAGCCCCAAGGCTACCAAGGCAATCATCACCGCCTCGGAACTGAATGGGAGAATCGAGCCGGCTACAAATGCAGCCAGAAACAGACCCGGGTATCCCCAGTCGGTGGCAAGGGTGATGAGTGTCTCCATGATGAAGCGTCAATGATAGGATGGTAGCCTGCGCTAAAGCCTCTATTCGTGTGTGAGAAGTCGTTGAGCCGCCATCTCTGCATAGGGAGTATTGGGGCGGCCATAGTTGGCATAGGGGTGAATCGAGATGCCGCCTCGGGGTAGAAAGAGACCGGTAACCTCGATGTATTTGGGATCCATCAGCCGAATGAGGTCTTTCAGGATGATGTTGACGCAATCTTCGTGGAATGCCCCATGGTTGCGAAAACTGAACAGATAGATTTTGAGGCTCTTGCTCTCCACCATCTTGCGGTCGGGGATGTAGCCGATGCGTATCTCGGCAAAGTCGGGTTGCCCGGTGATGGGGCAGAGAGAGGTGAACTCCGGGCAGTTGAAACGTACCCAATAGTCATGCTCGGGATGCTTGTTGTCAAACGCCTCCAGCACCTCCGGAGCATAGGTCGCTTTGTAGGAGCTCTTATTCCCCAAGAGCGACAGCTGTTGTTCGAGATTTTCCATGTTCATCAGTTGTTAAAGACTACCTGGCAGTGCCTTATCTCCCTACAATTTAAGGATGTTGTATGAGATGTTGTCGTCGTAGACATCCTCGCCTTCAATCTGTTTCAACAGCCGAACAACCCGTGTGGTTACGGGTAATACGACGACCTCACACATCGACTTCAAGATAATCTGGGTTCCCATCAGGACGACCAAATCGCCCCATGCAATGATGCCGCCAAAAGCAATCGGGAAGAAGATAATCGAATCAATCGTCTCGCCGACGAAGGTGGATACGATGGCTCTCAGCGAGAATCGCTTCCCTTTGTGCAGAATCTTCATCTTGCTGATGATGTAGGCATTGGTAAAGGAACCGGAGAGGAATGCCAGGAGGCTTGCCACCACGATGCGAGGCGCAAAGCCGAAGATAAAGTTGAAATGCTCCTCTCCATTCCAGTAGGCGGCTGCCGGCAGATGCACCGCAATGAGGCCGATAGCTACCACGATGAAGTTCATCACAAAGGCAATCCATATAATCAGCGTGATGCGCCTAAACCCCCATACCTCGACAATACAATCGTTGATGATGTATGAGAGGGGGAAGATGATCATTCCCGCCGTAATGGTGGTAATGTTAAAGAAGTTAAGAACCTTTGTCTCAAGAAGATTTGCTGTAATCAGGCTCACGACAAAGACGATGGCCAACAGCATAAATAGAACCGATACTTTTTGTTTCATACTCCCGTTTTTTACGTGGTGCTCTGGAATACACGGCCATTGAGAAACTCGAATGGCATGAACTACGGTTGCAAAGATAGCTAAAATCTCTCAATTGCTACCCCAAGCCCGAGATTAAGTTGTTATTTTTCGGAATTGAGCGTGGAATATCGAGCAACTTGACCTTTGATGCGACACCGGTCTTAACGCGGTGCGTTGCAATCCACATCGAGCCGTCATCTGCCAAAACAAGGTTTTGTTCGGTCAATGATGCGGTTGTTGAGTAATCAAAGCCCGTAAAACAACAAAACACAAAGACATCACGCACCTTTTCCAATCGCTTCTTTGTTGGTTTATAATTGAGTATCAGCTCCAATTCATGGCGAGTTAGGTAGCCTCAGTCCTTCTTGACCTTCTTTAAGCGCACATCGCAAAATGGATCTTTTGCCATCAGTCCGCTCTTAAAACAGATCGTTGTAATGCGCCTGAAGAATACGCATCAACTTCTCGGCGGAGTTAGCTTGCAGGTGGTAATCGACCTTCAAATAGGCCGCAAAGTCGAGCACAAAATCTCTATCGACGAGCGATACGGGGATATCCGGTCGGTTGCGTTTCACCCGCAGGCAACGCTTAATCTCGGCAATCTGATAGTAATACTTGTTGCCGATGGTGCTGTAAGTGATTTTGCCGGCACTGCGTAGGCGTTGTAGGGTCTTGTCGCAGATGCAAAGAAACTCGCATACCGCCTGCCCATCAACCCAATCATCGTCGAGGGAACCTTGCTGCTCTAACTTGGCTTTGCGGATGAACTCGTCCATTGCATCAATTTTGCTAATCAACTGCTGAAAAGCGCTGTGTTCGATTGTTAATACTTCCATAGTTCTTAGTTTTATTTGTTAAACATCAGTTTGTTATTGCGATTGAGGTCGCTTCATTGTAAGTATAGAGAGCCTTTGTCCGGGAAGGTTTAATCTTTCGGGCAGTTAATCCATCTTTTTAGAAAATTATTACTAATTTAGCGCAATAATATATGAATGTAATAAATGAATGAAGGAATCTTATTTGAGCAAAGGTGTATTGAAAAGTTAAAGCAACTCGGTTTTAATAAAGTTCAAGCAACACCCATTACGGATTATGGAGCAGATATTGTTGCATATTACAATGGTGCCAAGTATATTTTTCAATGTAAATATTGGAGTCATAAACAAGGAGTTTCCGCTGTGCAGGAGGTATTAGCTGCTAAACAGTTCTACCAAGCAGATAGGTGTGCCGTAATATCTCATGCTGGCTATACCGATCAAGCATATAAATTGGCCAAACCTAATTTTATTTTGTTAATTAACGAAGAAGTATTATTTCAAGCCAATGATATAGGCTCTTTGTTTGTAGACGAGCTTGCCAATATGCAATCTGTAAAACCTATTACACATGACTATGATATCATAAAGGAGTTTGAACTGATAAAACATAGATTAGGCTATGTCCCCACTTTGTCTGAATTAGACAAAACTCTTAGATATAAAATTAACAAACAATATCAGAATTATTCTTCTTTCTTAAGCTCCATTGGGGAGAGGCTTAAAAATAGTCGTCCCACAGAAGACCAACTGAAAGATGAATACCTTAGAATACGCAAATTATTAGGCAGAACACCAAGAGCTACAGACATTAAGAATAATTCCACTATACCATATAATTCATTTCATCAGTATCCATTAACGAAGTTGCAAAAAGAGTGTGGAGATACGCCTCTATGTGATAGAAGTGTTACTAAAGAAGAACTAATAGAAGAGTATTTGAATCTAAAGCAGCAATTAGGACACTTCCCTTCAGGTACAGAGATTGATAAATTTGGTAAATATAAGACCCATCAGTATAGAAGTAAGTTTGGGTCTCTTGAGCAATTCTTCAATCTTCCACAAATTAATATGCCACAAAGGCACTTCTTGGCTATACCTGAAATAGAGATAATATTTACATTATTGACATTGTGTCTTGAATTAAAAAGCGAAGACATATCATATCAGGTGTTACAAGACATTTCTAAAGGCAGTAAGAAGATATTGACAACAAATCAGATAGAGTACAAATTCGGTAATTATTCCAAGTTTATTGAACGACTAGTATCGAACGACAAACTTTTGATTTTAAAAGAGCAAATTAAAGAAATGATTCAGCATTATATACAGAATGCATAATACAAATTTTGTGCTTGCTATAATTATATTCATTGTCGCCTCATTAAAAGTATAGGAACATCCGCCCGAAACTCGGACAACGACACAAAAAAAGCAGAGGTGTTGCCTCTGCTTGGTACCGGTTATGATGATATTATAGGTATTGTGTGGTTGTCCTCGTTTTATTCCTGAACTTCTGTTCAGAAAAGCGATAAACGGGTTTGTTTGCAAAATAGTTTCACTTCCAATTATTGTACCACATTGATAGACTGCGTATTACAAGAATCTTTGCTGTGCACTTCCTGTAGAGGGCAGTCCTTCGGGGGGCGACCCTTATTTTTATAAAAGAAAAATCCGAATTGCATCGATTTGTCTTGGATTGCAGAATGCTCTAAATTTTACCATAACAGTTCTATTTACAACTATTATGGAACAAATAGGGTGATAATAGTTTAATTTGCAACTATTATGCAGCAATAATTTATTAAGACTTGCAACTCCGATTTTTTGGATGAGGGTGAAATAGGGCGAAGAAATATTGCGTAACGATGATAAACAGTGATAAACGACTTAATCACTAAACACAAAAAAGCACTCAAAGTGAGCACCTTTTGGCAAAATGATATATCATCGTTTATCGTTAGTATGCAATTCTACTTGCCGATGCAGAAGTGGCTGAATAAGGTTTGGAGCACCTCATCGGGGAGAATCACGCCACGGCCTGTAATCGAGCCGATGGCAACAATGACGGCACGAATCTCCTCGCTCAACAAGTCGGTCGGAAGCCCCTCCTGCAACCCGTGGCGGGCACGTTGCAGGGCTTCGGTAGCGATGGTGAGAGCTTCGTAGTGGCGGGCCGAGGAGACGATGGCTGCCCCCTCCTCCAACGCCTCGGTCGGAACGGCTGCGCGGAGCGCTCGGCGCAACGCCTCAATGCCACAACCCGTGTAAGCCGAAATGGATAGGAACGGTTCGGGGAGCACCAAGTGAGGATACAAATCCGCTTTATTGATAACCGACAGCAGTCGCTGCTCAGGGCGAAGGATGAAGTCGGGCACAGGAAGCGGTTGCGTGGTGTCAAGGGCAGTGGCATCGACCATCCAGATGACGATTTGTGCCCGCTCGATGCTTTGGCGGGTACGTTCGATACCCATCTGCTCGAGCCTATCGTCGGTCGTGCGTATGCCGGCTGTATCGAGGATGCGGAAGCGCACCCCGTCGATGGTCAGTTGCTCCTCAATCACATCGCGGGTCGTGCCGGCAATCTCCGAAACCATCGCCCGCTCCTCGTTGAGCAGGCGATTCAGCAAGGTCGATTTTCCGACATTCGGGGCACCGACAATCGCTACGGCAACACCCTCCTTGATGGCATTACCCAGCGCAAACGAACTTCGCAGGCGTGCCACCTCGCAAGCGATGGCCGCCATCGTTGCGTCTAACTGCGCACGGTCGGCAAATTCGACATCCTCCTCCGAAAAATCAAGTTCCAGCTCCAGCAGCGCAGTGAGTTGCAGCAACTCTTCACGCAGGTGGTCGAGTGCCGATGAGTAGCCGCCACGCATCTGGTGCGAGGCGAGCGTATGGGCGGCACGGGAGGAGGAGGCGATGAGGTCAGCGACGGCTTCGGCTTGTGAGAGGTCCAATCGGCCGGCCAAATAGGCACGACGCGTGAACTCTCCGGGTTCGGCCATGCGGGCTCCGGCCTCGAGGGCCAGACGTAAGACTTCAGCGGTGATGTAGGAGGAGCCGTGGCACGAGAATTCGACCGTATCCTCCCCTGTATAGGAGTGGGGGGCTCGAAAGAGCGTTGCAACGACCTCGTCGACCACTCGCTCGCCATCGCAAATCGTACCGAAATGAGCTGTATGGCTTCGGGTCTCGGCCATCGGATGGCGACCCCGGAAGAGGTGGTCGGCAATCTCCACGGCTCGTTCTCCGGCGAGACGGATGACCGTCAAGGCACCTCCCGAGGCGGTCGCCGGAGCAATAATCGTATCGTGGTCGATATACATGCGATTAGCGTTCGATGCGCAGACGTTGCCCCTCCCGGATGCGAGCTGCATTCTTGATGCCGTTCCAGCGCATCAACTGCTTGACCGTGACGCCATGACGACGTGCAATGCCACCCAACGTGTCGCCACGCTTGATGCGATAGATGGTGACGGCCTGCTCCATGCGTTTCTTGTCGATGTTCGAGGGGTTGATATACTCCTTCAGGTAGAGCGAATCCTTCCCCATAATCTCCGCCTCACGCTCGATGTACTGCGTCACGTGACGCTGGGGGAGCACCAGTGTATAAGGTTTCGTGGTGGCGGGAATGATATCCAGGCGGTATTGCGGATTCAGCGCACGCAACACCTCGATGTCGATATCCAGGGTCGAACTGATTTGTTGCAGGTGGGTGATGCGGTTGATGCGAATCGTATCGACCGCCAGCGGAATCGGAGCCTCGATGGGCTCGATATTGTGCTGACGATGGTAGTTGAAGGCGTAGGTAGCACCGATGAAGGCCGGTACATAGCCTCGGGTCTCGGAGGGAAGGTAGTAGTAGATATCCCAGAAGGTCTTCCCTCCCGAGCGGGCGATAGCCTTATTGACGTTGCCCGGACCGCAGTTATAGGCGGCAATGGCCAGGGTCCAATCGCCGAAGATGCGGTGCAACTCTTTCAAAAAGAGGCAGGCGGCACGGGTTGAGGCGATGGGGTCCCGACGCTCGTCAACGAGCGAGTTGATTTCGAGGCCATAGCTCTTGCCCGTCGAGGGCATGAACTGCCACAGACCCACGGCTCCGGCGCGTGATACGGCACCGGTCTGCAGCGCAGACTCGATGATGGGCAGGGCGCGTAACTCGATGGGGATGCCGGCTTTGAGCAACTCATCCTCGATGAAAGGGAAGTAGAGCCGTGCTAATCCCAAGACACGGGCAATGGTAGCAGGATGTTTCTCGACATAACTCGTGATGCGGCTGCGTACCAAATAGTTGTAGGGCATCGGGATGGGCGATGCGAGGTTGAGCAGACGCTGCGCGTAGAGGGCATCTTTCTGGGCATTGGCCAGCGAGTCGGTGCCTTCAATCAGTAGCGTGTCGGCCACCAGGAAGGGGTTGAAGAACTCCTCGTAGCGCACTTCACGACGATATTCGCTCCAGGCAGCAACGAGCGAGTCGGCCTGGGCGGGGGTGAAGTTCAGCGTGATATCGTTGACCGGTTGGGGCTTGATTTCGGCAGGAGCCTCCGGTGAAGTGGGTTCCGTTGCGACGGGAGTGCTCTGTGGAGCCTCTTGCGGTTGGGCTTGCTCGACCTGCTCGGTGCGAGCCTTCTTGCGTTTGCGGGGTTTCTTGCGGTTGAACAGCCCGTCGGCAGCCAGCAACGTGTCGGTCGTGAGGGCGAGTATCAGGAGTAGAAAGAGCGTTTTTTTCATCGTGGATTAGAAATTCAAACTCATGTTGAAACCGACGATGGGACGATGGTTTCCGGCCGTCGGCACATAGGTGTAATTAAGCATCGGCTCGATATGCATCGAGAGGTCGTCCGAGACGTCGTAATCTTTCAGGTGGGCATCGACATGCGCATCGACAATCTGCAAAACATACATCGCACCGGTCAGGATGATACAGAGGTCACGGTTGCGACGATAGTTGTTGCGCAGGTTACGAATGAAGGTCGAAGAGTAGCGTCCATGGAACTCGTCGGTCGGCCCGTCGGGATAGTTCTCGGGGTGTTGTTCGTAGTCGGCCAGCAGGCCATAGGCCTTCTTGAAGCGTTGGTAGCCACGGTTGTTCCAGTCGATGCAATAGGCGAGCGTGGCAAAGCCTCCCAAAACAAAGGGAACCTTCCAATAGCTGCGGTTGTAGACCTGGCCGGCTCCCGGGCAGATGCAGGCGAGGGTCGTCGCCTTTTTGACGCTCGAAACATCGTTCGTGGCGTAGTTCACCGCCGCATCACCGATGAAGTAGATGTACGAAGCGAGCGTTACACCGAGGTAGATTTGGCGTTTCGTGTTGCTGCGAATCATCTTCGTCTGCAGGGCATCGAGTTCGGGCGTGCGCTCCATGCTCACGTCGGTCATGGCGTCGTACTGCTGCTTGAGCGGTTTGTAGACCTTGTTTTCGTGGAGGTAGAGGGCTAAACCACCGGCCAGCGTGGTGTAGAGGATAGGCAGTTTCCAATACTCCTTGTTGTAGATTTGTCCGTAGCCGGGCAGCAGGGCCGACATCCAACACACCTTCGAGAGCCCCATCGAATCGCTCATGAGCCATCCTTTGTGAAAAATCTTGCGGGTTGAGTCGCGACGGACTCCTCCGGTGAGAAATTCGGCCATGGCAATCGAGTCGAGCGTATGCAGGTCGTCGGTACGATGTTCGGTGAGGAGCAACGAGTCGGCTGCGAAATCGGCTGCAAAGAGCGAGTCGGCTTCGGCGGTGAAGGCTGCCAACTGAAGCGAATCGGCCTTGACACGCACCGAGTCGGCCTGTTGGAACATGCCGCCACGCACGATGCTACGCTTACCGCGGGGCATGCGTATCTGTTGTGCCTCGGCCTGCCACAAGGTGCAGAGTGCCACCAGCAGGGTGGCCAGATAGGTCGGTCGCAGAAGTCTCATTCCGTATTAGGCGCGTTGGTTGCTGTTCAATCGCTCGATGATTTGTTCGATTTGGGCGTCATCGGTAAAGCCGATGGTGATTTTACCACCTCCGTTCTTGCCTCGTTTGATGGCAATCTCCGAGGTGAAAAGTCGCTCGAGTTGCTCAACCAGACGGGTATAACTTTCGGGATACTCCTCCTCGTCGGCTGTGCGTGCCTCCTTCTCGGCCTTCTCGGCCAGCGCACGCACCAACTCTTCGGTCTGGCGTACCGAAAACGACTTCTTGAGGCACTTTTTCAGCACACGCAACTGCTCCTCGGCGGCGGCTCCGGCAATAGCCTTGGCGTGGCCCATCGAGATAAGCCCCTCTTTGAGGGCCAACTGTACCTCGTTCGGGAGGTTGAGCAGACGCAGGTAGTTGGCTACCGACGAACGCTTCTTACCGACCTTCTCCGAAAGGGCATCCTGCGTGAGGTTGCACTCCTCGATCAGACGCTTCATGCCGAGGGCGATTTCGATGGCGTTGAGGTCCTGGCGTTGGATGTTCTCGACGAGCGCCATGGCGTGCAGGTTCTCGTCGTCGACATCGCGGATGTAGACCGGTACGACCTTCAGATCGGCACGTTGGGCGGCTCGCCAACGACGCTCACCGCTGATGATGATGTAGCGTCCCTCCTCCGAGCGGCGCACGGTGATGGGCTGGATGATGCCCAACTGGCGAATCGAATCGGCCAATTCGTCGAGTGCCTCCTCGTCGAAGGCCGTGCGGGGCTGGGTCGGATTGGGGATAATCTTCTCGATGGCCAACTCGGTCATCTCGCTCATCGGCTTGGCCTTCAAGTCGAGCCCTTCGGTGCCAAAGATGGCATCCAGGCCGCGGCCTAATCCCTTCGGTTGTTTCATGGTGTTATGGCGTGTTTATTTTTTATTACGTTTGAGGAATTCGCGTGCCAGGGCCAGGTAGCTGACCGAACCGGCTGCCGAGGCGTCGTACAGCATGACGGGTTTGCCATGTGAGGGAGCCTCGCCGAGGCGAATGTTGCGCTGGATAACCGTCTCGTAGGCCAGTGGCCCGAAGTGGTTGCGCACCTCGGTAACAACCTGGTTATTCAAGCGGTTACGCATGTACATCGTGAGGAGAAAACCCTCGATTTCAAGCCCAGGGTTGAGCGACGATTTGACTTTGCGAATCGTGTTCAGCAGTTTCGACAGACCCTCCAACGCGAGGTACTCGCACTGCACGGGAATGAGCACCGAGTCGGCGGCCGTCAGGATGTTGAGGGTCGTATAGCCGAGCGAAGGCGAGCAGTCGATGAAGATGTAGTCGAAGCGGTCACGCAGGCTGTCGACAATCTCCTTCATCACGCGGTGGGCGTTGTCGCGCTTGGCCAGCTCCGTATCGGCTG
The DNA here is from genome assembly GCA_017623115.1 of Alistipes sp. GTDB lineage: Bacteria > Bacteroidota > Bacteroidia > Bacteroidales > Rikenellaceae > Alistipes. The sequence goes on along the minus strand of JAGAPT010000022.1, from coordinate 32,145 downwards.
CCACGAGGTCAATCGACGAGGGCAGAATCCACAACTTTTTGATATCCTCGCTTTGCAGAATCACCTCCTCGGCACGGCGTTCACCCGAGATGCACTCGTAGATGCCTTCGAGGTTGATATCGAAACCGAGACCCGAGGTCGCATTGGCCTGTGGGTCGGCATCGAGCAACAATACCTTCTTGCCGAGCAGCGCCAGCGAGGCGGCTAGGTTGATGGCTGTGGTGGTCTTTCCGACACCCCCTTTTTGGTTGGCTAATGCGATTACTTTTGCCATAAAGTCCTTTTTTCGATTCGTTAGTGCACAATGCGGGACAAAATTACATAATTTCTCCGAAAATCCATAACGATAACCGAAATTTGCGTACCTTTGAAGCGTAAACCACCAAAGATGAACCGATATGGAGGCAATGAATCCGACCCCGACCCAAGAACCGAATCGAATGAGTGTGCCATTCCCGACGCCATTCGATGTGCTGGCATTGCTCGGCATCTTTTTCGTGAGCCAAATTGGCGTGATGCTCTTCGCTTCGCTGGTGCTGCTTGCTACGGGGCAGGGACTGGCCGACCTGACACCCGAGGCTCGAGGCGGCTATTTGGCCCTGACAACTCTCCTCTCGTTGGCAATCGCTGCGGGAGCCTTCCTCTGGTATCGCTATGTGCGGGGCGGAAAGTGGCTATCGATGGGGCTTGCGTGGCGACGGTTTCGCCCGATGTTGCTCCTTTGGGCCTTCGTGATGATGAGCACGGCCGGTGTGCTGCTTGAGCCGCTCTATGAACTGATGCCGATGCTGCATCAGGATGTGGGACGAGGCCTATGGAGTATTGTGGCAGTGGTGGTTATTGCGCCTGTCTTTGAGGAGTTTATCTGTCGCGGATTTCTCTTTGGCTCGCTGCGCGAACGCTATGGTACGACCCGTGCAGTCCTCTTCTCTTCACTCTTTTTCGGCATCCTGCATCTGCAACCGGTGGCCGTCATCAATGCCTTTGTGATGGGGGTGGTGCTGGCGGTGGTCTATGCCATGACCCGTACCCTCTGGGCTCCGATTCTGCTCCATGCCGCGAACAATGCGCTGGCCTATCTGCTCATCGTGGCAGGGTGTAGCGAGATGCGTTTTTCGGAACTCTTTGGTGGCGAACGATGGCTCTATTTGCTCTTCTATGGAGCGACACTCTGCTTGTTTGCCTGGTCGGTTTGGTCGCTGTGGCAGATGGTGCCTCGCAAGGCTCCTATGCAGGCTTCAAGCGATAAAAATGAGGGTTCGATGTAATAAACCGCCCGCGCGTGTCGTTATTTCACGGAAAAATGCCTATCTTTGCCCGTTAATTATGCATAGATACAGCCGATATGTGATGACGGTCATGGCCGTGCTGTTCCTGGCGGGATGTCGGGAACTGCCTCGCTATTTTGTGGGCGAGAAGCCCGTGGCACGTGTCGGGGAGAAGGAGTTGGCACTGCACGATGTGGCGCAATCGCTGCCCGAGGGGCTTTCGTCGGCAGATAGTGCGGCCTATGCAAAGGTCTATGTCGACCGCTGGGTGCGCAAACAACTCAAACTCATGGAGGCCGAGCAGCTCTTCTCCTCGTCGGTGGCCGATATCGACCGCATGGTCGAGGAGTATCGTCAGTCGCTCCTGATTCGCAAATTGGATCAGTTCTATGTCGATCGCCTAGTAGATACCACCTTTACCGAGGAGGAGATTGCCGCCTATTATGTCGAGCATGCCTCCGACTTCAAACTCGACCGCACGATTGTCAAAGGTCGCGTGGTGCGGGTGCCAAAGGGGTATCGTCAGACACGACGCCTGAAAGAGTTGTTGGTGGCCAAGAGCGAGGCACGGATGCAGGATTTTCGGGATATCTGCCTGAAAAATGAGTTTGAGATGAACGACTATGCGGATAGCTGGATCGATTATGCCGATTTCCTGAGCCTGCTGCCAACGGTGCGCTCGCAGAGTTATACGTCGCTGCTCACCAAGCAAGGGGTACAGGAGATGGTTGACCAGCACTACCACTACTACTTCTTCATCGATGCCGTGCGTCGGGCGGGAGATGCCGTGCCGCTGGAGCAACTGCGCTCGACGATACGTCGTGTGCTCTTCAACCAGCGACAGCAGCAGGTGGTGCGTGACCACGAGCAGGCGCTCTACGAACAGTCGATGGCCACCGGTGGTATCCGACTGTATGAGGAGGAGTCGGCCGATGCGGACTCCGATACCAATTAAGCAATAAGAAAACGAAACGAAAGATATGTTGAAAAAGGGACTTCTTACGATGCTGGCAGCCGGACTGGTGCTGACGGCTCTCTTTGCGCAGAAACGACAGGTGATGCTCGATAAGGTGATTGCCGTCGTGGGTGCTTCGTCAATCCTCTACTCCGAGGTGCAGGATTATGCCACGCAACTCGTCGAGCAACGCCGTCAGGAGGGATATACCTCCGACCGTGACCCGATGAACGAGGCGTTGGAGGCACTCATGACCCGTAAACTGCTCTACCACCAAGGTCAAATCGACTCGGTGCAGGTGAGCGAGACGGAGATTCTCTCGCGTGTCGAGGATCAGGTGCAGATGATGATCGACCAGGAGGGTTCGATTCCGGCCCTCGAGGCGAAGCACCACATGGCCATCTTCAACATCCGTGAGATGCTGCATCGCCAGATGGAGGAGCAGGCCTATGCCCAGTCGATGCAGAGCGAGGTGGTCAACAAAATTTCGGTCATCCCGGGTGAGGTCGAGCACTACTACAACTCGATTCCGAAGGATAGCCTGCCGATGATTGCCGAGCAGTATGTCTATGCCCACATCACGAAGTATCCCAAGTCGATGACCGAGGCCAAGCAGCGTACACGCGAGCGTCTGGTCGAGATGCGTGCCCGCGTGATTGACGGACAGGCCAAATTCGAGAATCTGGCTCGCATGTACTCGCAAGACCCCGGTACGGCTCTGCGAGGTGGTGAGATGGAGCCTTCGCCCATCGCCAGCCTTGATCCCGCATTCGGTGCCGCCCTCGAGCAACTGCGTGAGGGGCAGATTTCAGAGGTCGTGGAGTCGCAATACGGCTTCCACATCATCCAGCTGCTCGATAAGCATGGTCAACTCTACCATTTCCGCCACATCCTATTGCGTCCGTCGTATACGGCCGATGAACTGACTGAGTCGCTGACGATGCTCGACAGCCTCGCTACGCTGATTCGTGCCGACTCGATTACCTTCGAGAAGGCGGCCCTTGACCACTCGGACGACAAGGTATCGAAGATGAACGGCGGTATCGTGTCGAACCACGATATTTTGGAGCGTTATCAGGCCTTCGATGCCAAATTGACGGTAACGAAGTTCCTGCGTGAGGACTTTGCCCACTTCAACGCCCTTGACGATTACAACCACCTGGTGCGCCTCAAAGAGGGCGAAATCTCGTCGTCATTCCTGACGCAGGATATCTTGCAGAACCAGTTGGGTAAGATTGTCAAACTGCTGCGTGTGATTCCGACCCACGAGGCATCGATGGCCGAGGATTACCTGCGCCTCGAGGAGATGGCCCTGCATGCCAAGAAGGAGCGCATCTTCGATGAGTGGCTCTCGGAGAAGATTCAGGGGATGTACGTCTATATCGACCCCGAATTCCGTGACGGAGCCTTTGAAAATAAATACTGGGTACGATAGCCGTGCGACGTCTGCTCTCCATCCTGTTGGTGCCGGCTCTTTTCGGTACGCTGCTCTTTGCACGGAGCGGTCAGGTTGCTGCGCCCGAAGAGGAGCGTGGCGAAACAAAGATCGTACACCTCAAATCAGACCTCTCGGGGCCGGTGCGGAAGGGCGATTCGGTCATTTTTATGGTGGGGAACTTCGCTGCCCAGCACAACGGAGCGGTCATCACCGCCGACTCGGCCGTGCGCTACTCCGATGCCCATATCGAGTGCTTCGGCAATGTGCTTATCAATAAAAACACGACCTACATCTATGGCGATCGGGCCGATTACAACCGTGAGCTGAATCAGGTGATTATCTATTCGCCCATCGTCAAGGTGGTTGATGGCGAGGCTACGCTCTATACCCGCCATTTCGAGTTTAACACGAAGGAGAACATCGGTCGCTTCAAGAATGGCGGTGTGCTGACCAATCGGGATAACCTCATCGAGGCCGACCGCGGTTACTACTACGCTGATACGAAGAATCTGATTGGTGTCGAGCGGGTCGAGATGCGCAACGAGGAGTATGAACTGCGAGGCGACTCGGTGGTCTACAACATGCAGAGCGATAGTGCCTACTTCTTCGAACGCACCAACATCTGGAATGTCGATGGCGATTACCTCTATGGCGATCGAGGTCAATATAGCAAGGCCGATGCGCGTTATATGGTGACCCGCAACGGTTACCTGCTGACCAAGCAACAGGAGTTGTGGAGCGATACGCTCGACTACTACCGCACCGAGGAGCATGTCATCCTGCGCCATAACCTGCAAATTGACGATACGGAGCATAAGAATCTCTGCTTCGGTGATTATGGCGAATATTGGAAGACCCCGGGTAATGCCTTCCTCACGAATCGCCCGTCGGTGATTAACTACGACCTGGAGCAGGGACCCGATTCGCTCTTCATGCGCAGCGACTCGATCTACCTCTATACATTGCGTCTTGGTGAGCCCATTCCCAATGAGTATGCCTTGCGTGATTCGTTAGCACGTGTGGCTCGTGCCGCACAGGTGGCCGATTCGTTGGCCGCTGCAGCAGCTGGTGCCGAGATGGCAGGGGAGATGTCTGTTATGGCGACAGAGGGGGCTGCGCTCCGAGTGGCTGATGGAAGTGCGATGGGTGAAAAGGTGCCGATGGAGGGTGCTATGAACCGCCCGATGCGTCGGGATTCGGAGGGGCGTATGCCACAAGCACCGATGGATGGTCCTGCTGTGGAGGGGGCTGATTCGGTCGGTGCAACACCTGCTGTGGCCGATTCGCTGGCTACGGATGCGCCTGCTGTGGTTGATTCGTTGGCTGTTGATTCGTTGGCGGCAGACTCGTTGCAATTGAGCCCCAAAGAGTTACGTGCAAAAGAGAAACAACGCCTGAAGGAGGAGGCTCGTAAGGCGGCCGAGGCACGTCGTGCCGAAAAGGCTGCAGCCAAGAAGGCTTTGCTCGACTCGATAGGTCTGGAGCGACAGATGCGCAATACGGCCAAACTGAAAGAGATGGAGCGACGCGATTCGATTGCCGATGCCAAGCGCAAGGCGAAGGCACGTGCTAAGATGAAGGCACGCTACGACCGCCTGCGCAGCAAGGGGAAACTCTTCCTGGTCGATACGGCTGTGATGCAACGGCTCGATTCGATGGTGCGGAGTGATGAGCAGGTGATGGATTCGATGTTGACTCGCTGGACCGATTCGCTCGATTCGGTGCTGTGGTCGCGCCCGGCAGCCGACTCGACGGCAACGCCCGTGGACAGCATCTATCGCCTGATGAAGGGATTCCGCAATGTACGTATCTACCGCAGCGACTTCCAGGCCGTCTGCGATTCGCTGACCGGCCTCTCGTCGGATTCGACCCTGCACATGTATATCGAACCGGTGTTGTGGAATGGTGCAAACCAGATTACCTCGGAGGTGATGGATATCTATACGGCCAACCAAAAGTTGCACCATGCCGACTTTGTGGGCGAGCCCCTGATGGCTTCGCAATTCGATACGGTCTACTATGACCAGATTGCCGGCAAGGAGATGCAGGCCTTCTTCATCGAGAATGAGATTCGTCGGGTCAATGTCAACGGCAACGTGCAGACGATCTTCTTCCAGAAGGATGGCGAGCCGCAGGAGGTGGTCTTCATGGCGGTTATCGAGAGTGGCGATGCCTCGTTCTTCATCGAGCAACGACAACTCGTGCAGATTGTCTACCGTGTAAATCCCGTATGGCCGATCTATCCCATCGATAAGATTCCGGAGGACCAATCGCTCTACCTGCAAAACTTCAAGTGGGAGGGGGATCGCCGTCCGACACGCGACGATGTCTTCGATCGCGTGGTGCGCCCCTCGGAGCGTCGCGCACGCGAGCAGTTGCGCCGTCCCTCCTTCCCGATACAGCATGGCATCGACGAACAGCGCAAACGCCTGATGGATTTGGGAACGTGGGCAGACCGCAACGAGGAGGTCGATGCTGCAACTGTCGAGTGGATGCGCTCGTTGGGCTATGAGGTAGGACAGCCCCGCGAATAATCCGAGGTACGACGCAGCCATCCCAATCCTGTATCGGAGAGACGTTCAGAAATGCCAAGGGCTATTGAGGAGAGTACCCTCAATAGCCCTTGGTTTTTTGTGCATGACCTACACCTTATTATAATAGGAACATCAGCACCAGTTGGATGATAATCACACGCAGGAACATGCAGATAGGGTAGACTGTGGCGTAGGCTACCGAGGGGTTGTCGCCTTCGATGGCGTCGTTGGCGTAGTTGAGGGCCATCGGATTGGCCATCGAGCCGCACAGCAGACCGGCAATCGAGCCAAAATCGAGGTGCATGAGGCGCAGGGCAGCCCAGCCGACTAGGACGATGGGTACAAAGGTCAGTAGGAATCCCAATCCGAGCCACAAAGCCCCCTCGGGACGGACAACCGTCTCGAAGAAGTGGACACCGGACTCCAAGCCGAGGCAGGCCAGGTAGAGGTCAAGACCCAAGGCACGCAACATCATGTTGGCACTCTGCGTGGTGTAGGTAATCATGTGCAGACGAGGGCCAAACGTGCCGATGAGGATACCGACCAAAATCGGACCTCCGGCCAAGCCTAATTTCACAGGTATTGAGATGCCCGGAATCGAGAAGGGGATGTAGCCCACCATCAAACCGAGAATGATGCCGATGAAGACCGAGACCAGGTTCGGCTCGTTGAGGCTCTTTACGGCGTTACCCAGAATCTGCTCGACACGGCGGATATCGGCCGCCTCGCCTACGACCGTCAGGCGGTCGCCAAGTTGCAGAATGAGGTCGGGTGTAGCCAGCAGCTGTACCCCCGAGCGGTAGACCCGCGAGATGTTGATGCCGTAGTTGTTGCGCAACCGCAACGACGAGAGCCGTTTGCCGTTGATTTCGGGACGTGTGACGAGAATGCGTTGCGAGATCAGCTCGCTGTCAATCTTGTTCCAATCGATGTTCTCGGCATTCCAGTCTTTGGCCTCCTGCTCACCGAAAATCAGGCGTAGGGCATCGGACTCCTGCGGGGTGGTGATGACCATCAGGATGTCGTTCTCGGCCAACCGTTTATCCGATGTCGGTATCGAGACGTGGCCATCGCGCCACAGACGGGAGATGACGAAGTGGTGGTGGCTTTCGGAGGCTACCTCCGAGACGCTCTTGCCGAAGACGGCCGGATTGGTCAGGCGGTAGCTGGCGATGAAGATGTTTTTGCGATGCTCGGCGTCGGGGCCGGCAAGGTCCTCCGGACGCACGAACCAACGGCGCAGGAGCACAAGGGCAAAGATGACACCCACGACACCCAGCGGATAGGTCAGGGCACAACTCAGGGCGGCTCCATTCGTCTCGATGCCTAATTGCGTCAGCGTTTGCTGGGCGGCACCGAGCGCAGGCGTGTTGGTCGTCGCACCGCAGAGGATACCCGACATGTCGGGGATGGAGACTCCGCAGGCATAGGCTAACGCGATAGCCATCAGCGTGCCGATGCCCAATACGGCCAGCGAGGGGATAATCAGCCGTACTCCCTCGGTGCGCATCGAGGAGAAGAATCCGGGGCCGACCTGTAGGCCGAGGGCGTAGACGAAGAGCACCAGGCCAAACGATTGGGCGTAGTGCAACATTGAGGCGTCGATGGTCAATCCGCAGTGTCCGGCCAAGATGCCGACAAAGAAGATGAAGGCTGTTCCGAGCGAGATGCCGAAAAAGCGAATGCGTCCCATGATCACTCCGAAGGCCGAAATGAGCGAAAGGACGATGATGGCCTGCAAGGCCGAATGCTCGAGAAACAAGGTGCGTAGATACTCCATAGCGGGGGCAAAGATAGCCATTAAAGGGTAAAGCACCAAGCCGGAATTTCAAATTATCGTCGCAGATGAGGGCTATGGAAGGTTTTTGGGCGAGGAGCAACCCTCATTTTGAAATATGACATTTTTAACGTATCTTTATCCCCTCAAAATGTGGAAAGGATTTGGACTGCTTGCAACCACAATAAAAAATCGCTAAACCAGCACTTTTTTATCCAAACAGCCAACTTTCCCATTTATATGTTTTACTGATAAAAATATATCAAATGGGTTTTTTGTTTACCTCGGAGTCCGTTTCGGAAGGACATCCCGACAAGGTTTCGGATCAGATTTCCGATGCCATTCTCGATGAATTTTTGCGCCACGATGCTACCTCGAAGGTGGCTTGTGAGACCCTTTGCACGACCGGTCTGGTGGTCGTGGCCGGCGAGGTGCGCTCGGAGGCCTATGTCGATGTGCAGGGCGTGGCTCGCGATGTGATTCGCCGCATCGGTTATACGAAGAGCGAGTATCAGTTTGACTGCAATTCGTGCGGTATTCTCTCGGCTATCCACGAGCAGTCGTCGGATATTAATCAAGGTGTGGTACGCGCTTCGGAGGAGGAGCAGGGTGCCGGTGACCAGGGCATCATGTTCGGTTATGCCTGCAACGAGACGCGCGAGTTGATGCCTGCCACGCTGATTCTCTCGCATGTGATTTTGAAGGAGCTGGCCGACATTCGTCGGGAGGGTAAGGTGATGACCTACCTGCGCCCCGACTCGAAGTCGCAGGTGACGATTGAGTATGACGAGGCTACCGGAAAGCCGCAGCGTGTTCACACGATTGTGGTCTCGACGCAGCATGACGAGTTTATTCTGCCCGATGCAAGCCGTACCGAGCAGGAGGCTGAGCAGCAGATGCAGCAGCAGATTCGTGAGGATGTGCGCACGATTCTCATTCCGCGTGTCAAGGCGCGTCTGGAGCGTGCCAACGACAAGCTGGCTGAGCTCATCGGCGAGGAGTATATCCTGCATGTCAATCCGACGGGTAAGTTCGTCATCGGCGGCCCGCACGGAGATACCGGTCTTACGGGCCGTAAGATTATTGTCGACACATATGGTGGCCGCGGAGCCCATGGCGGTGGTGCCTTCTCGGGTAAGGATTCGTCGAAGGTGGACCGCTCGGCAGCCTATGCAGCCCGCCATATCGCCAAGAATATGGTCGCCGCAGGTGTCGCTGATGAGGTGTTGGTGGAGCTTTCGTATGCCATCGGTATTGCCGAGCCGTTGTCGGTCTTTGTCGACACACACGGTAAGAAGAATCCCGCTTTGGCTGCGATGAGCGATGGCGAGATTGCTCGTCGCATTGCCCGCCTGTTCGATTTGCGACCTGCCGCCATTGTGCGTCGCTTTGGCTTGAAGAACCCTATTTTCGAGGCTACGGCATCGTATGGCCACTTCGGCAACCGCCCCTATGTGAAGGCTGTGCCCTTCTATGAGCAGGGCGTGAAGGTCGAGCGCGAGGTGGAGTTCTTCGGCTGGGAGAAACTCGATATGGTGGAGCCGATTCAGCAGGCTTTGGGACTGTAAAAGCCGTTGTAACCCCAAAAAGTCGTTCGGTTTTGACCATCGAACGACTTTTTTTTCTACTTTGGCATACGAATCGCAGGGCGCGGTGCGTTATGAATTACAAACAAACAGATAAAAGGACTGCCTATGATGCACAAATACGCTTTGTAAACACTAAAACAACGTATTGAAGTATGAAAAAGGTATTTATGGTTTTGGGTGTAGCGGCTTTGTCGGCCGTTGCCGGTGGTGTGACCGCATGGACCCTGCAACAACATGGTGAGACCCATATCGAATATGTCGAGCGCGAGGTGGCTGCTACGCCGTCGCTCGGAACACATTTCACGGCCTACGAGGAGGGACGTTATCCCGACCTGACGTATGCGGCCGAGAATGCCGTCAAGGCGGTGGTCAATATCGAGGCGGTGCAACGAGTCGAGATGCCGCAGCGCGGACAGTTCGGGTACGACCCCTTCCTCGAGTTCTTCGGTATTCCGCAGGGATATGGCCGTCGTGGAGGTGGCCATGGCGAGCCGCAGTATCAGGAGCGCAAGGCGGGAGGCTCGGGTGTCATCATCTCCGAAGATGGGTACATCGTGACGAATAACCATGTGGTAGATGGTGCCACGAAACTGCGTGTGAAGCTCAACGACGGGCGCACCTACGAGGCTGAACTCATCGGTAAGGATTCGGCTACGGATATTGCCCTCCTGAAGATTGATGAGAAGAACCTGCCGACGTTGCCCTTTGGGTCGTCGGATGCACTGCGTCTGGGAGAGTGGGTGCTGGCCATCGGTTCGCCCTACAATCTGCAATCGACCATCACGGCCGGCATCGTGAGTGCCAAGGCGCGTGCATTGGGGGCTCTGTCGAATAATCCGGCCGACTTCTCGATTGAGTCCTTTATCCAGACCGATGCTGCCGTCAACCCCGGAAACTCGGGAGGTGCGTTGGTCAATGCTCGTGGTGAGCTGGTCGGCATCAACACGCTGATTCAGTCACAGACGGGTAGTTACATCGGCTATTCGTTTGCCGTCCCCGAGTCGATTGTAAAGAAGGTGGTCGTAGACCTCAAGCAGTACGGCATCGTGCAGCGAGCCCTGCTCGGCATTGGCTTCCAGGTTATCGACCAGGAGTTCATCGACCGTATGGGCGAGGAGACCGGCATCAAAGAGATTGGCGGCTGCTATGTTGGTTCGGTCGAGGAGGGTGGTGCCGCTTCGGAGGCCGGAATCCGCAAGGGCGATATCATTACACATATCGACGGTGTGCCGGTAAACGATGCTGCAACGCTGCGTGAGCGCATTGCACGCCACAGCCCGAACGATAAGGTGAAAATATCGGTAAAAAGAGAGGACAAAGTGAAACTTTTTGAGGTGACTTTGCGTAATCAAGCAGGTAAAGCCGAACTCCTCAAGAAGGAGGATGTGGATGTGGCCGAGTCGCTGGGCGGAAAGTTTGTCGATGCCGGCGAGCGTCTGTGCCGTGAACTCGATATTCGAGGCGGTGTACAGGTGGCCGAAGTGAAGCAGGGCGGTATTTTGGCCCGTGCCCGTGTCAAGCAGGGCTTCGTTATCACCCACATCAACGACCGTGCCGTATATTCGATGGCCGACCTGAAGAAATTGACGGGGAAGGTGAGCTCGATTGACGGCGTCTACCCCAATGGTCGCTCGGCCAGCTATGTGCTGGTAGAGTAATACGAAGGGGCTTGCAAAAGCCCCTTTCTTCTTTATGAGGGGGGGGGTGAGTAAAGGGAGAGAGTAGGAGTGTCAGGCGAGCCGAGCCATGTGTGCAGACAGAGCGAAACAAATAAACAACGAAATAGGATATGCGTCAATTAAAAATTACAAAGTCCATCACCAACCGCGAGAGTGCCTCGCTCGATAAATATTTGCAGGAGATTGGTAAGGAGGAGCTCATCACGGTTGAGGAGGAGGTCGAACTTGCCCAACGCATCAAGAAGGGCGATCAAGAGGCGCTCGAGAAGTTGACGAAGGCAAACCTACGCTTCGTGGTCTCGGTGGCCAAGCAGTACCAGAATCAGGGTCTGTCGTTGCCCGACCTGATTAACGAGGGTAACCTCGGTCTGATTAAGGCTGCCGAGAAGTTCGACGAAACGCGCGGTTTTAAGTTCATCTCCTATGCCGTGTGGTGGATTCGTCAGTCGATTCTGCAGGCCCTGGCCGAGCAGTCGCGTATCGTGCGTCTGCCGCTCAACCAGGTGGGCTCGCTCAATAAGATTAACAAGGCCTTTGCTCGTTTCGAGCAGGAGCATGAGCGCACGCCGTCGCCCGAAGAGTTGGCCAACGAGTTGGAACTGCCGAAGGAGAAGGTGACCGACACGTTGCGTGTGGCCGGCCGTCACGTCTCGGTGGATGCTCCGTTTGCCGATGGCGAGGATAACTCGCTCTTGGATGTGCTGGTAAATCCCGATTCGCCCAACGCCGACCGCGGTCTGATTAACGAGTCGCTCTCGACGGAGGTGGATCGCGCCCTCGAAACGCTGACCGAGCGTGAGCGCGATATTATCAAATACTTCTTCGGCATCGGCTGCTCGGAGATGACCCTCGAGGAGATTGGCGAGAAGTTTGACCTGACGCGAGAGCGTGTTCGTCAGATTAAGGAGAAGGCGATTCGTCGCCTGCGCCATTCGTCACGCTCGAAGTGGTTGAAGTCCTACCTGGGATAACGAGCACGGCTATATCAAAAAAAAAGTGTCCAACCCTCATCGGTTGGACACTTTTTTTGGTTGCTGTTGGTCTATCGACCAAAGACGTTGTCTTTGTGGCTGGCTGTGGTTGGCACACCGGCATAGCCGCCCAGATGACAATCCGTGAAGGTGATGGCCTCGGTGTGGTCCATCGAGAGGCCGATCGCTGCCTCCTCGACATCGACACGCGAGAAGTGGATGTTGCGTAGCGGCTCCTGGGCTGTGCCTTGCAAGACAATGGCTGCGGCATGCGCCTTTTGGCAGGAGATATCCTCGATGTAGAGGTCGTGCACGGAGGTGAAATGGTGGTTGTCGAGTCCCTCGCCGGCGTACATCGAGGTGAGGAAGAAGAGATCCTCGACCTCCCCGAACGTGCAGTTGTTGAAGAAGATGTTACGGATGAATCCGCCACGATCGGGGTTGGTTTTGATGTACAGACCTCGTTTGCAGTAACCGCCATAGGTGCAATTCTCGATAAAGACCTGCTCGATACCGGCCGACATCTCGCTACCCAGGACGACACCATGCAACCCCTTGAAACGGCAGTTGCGGATGACGATTCCCGAGGATGGTGTGGCGTGTCGGCGACCATCGTCATCGCGGCCGCATTTGATGGCTACGTTGTCGTCGCCATTGTCAAACTCGATGTTTTGAATCAGCACATCTTGTGCATATTCGGGGTCGATACCATCGTTGTTGACCAACTTGGCATCGTAGCGCAGGGCATCGCAAAGGATGTTTTTCGAGCAGAGCAGGTGGATGCACCAGAAGGGGGCATTGATTATTTTTACACCTTGCAGCGTGATGCGCTCGCACTCGAAAAATTGAATCAGCTGGGGACGCAGGTAGTGCCCTTCGCCAAAAATACGCTCTTCGATGGGCGTTTGCTCGTGGTTGTAGCGACGGCTCAACTCTTTGTCCGGGCCCTGGTGCTCCTTCCAGGTGGCAAAGGTGGTGGCGGCATTGCCGTCAATCGTTCCTTGGCCGATGATGGCTACATCGTGTAGCCCATAGCCATAGATGAAGGGGCTGTAATTGTAGAGAAAGGTGCCCTCCCAGCTGGTCTTGACCACGGGAAGGTAGTGCGATGGCTCGGGGTCGAAACGGAGAGTTGCCCCCTCGGCCAGTTCGAGGCAGACGTTGCTCACGAAATGAATCGGCCCACAGAGATGATAAAGTCCTTCAGGTATGAAGATGCGGGCCCCACCCAACTCCGCAGCACGTGCCATGGCACGGTCGAAGGCAGGCTTGCAGTCGGTCTGGCCATCGCCCGCTGCTCCGAAGTCGAGAATCGAGAGTTCGGTGGTGGCCATCGTGGCGCCCGTGATACGAGCCAAAACGGCATCACGCATCGCCTCGCGGTCGAGGGTTGGTGTCGGTGTGGAGCATCCTGCTGCGAAGCATAGGGTCAGCAGTGCATAAAAGAGGTGTTTCATCGTATTTACCATTGAATGGGTGTTTGACCTTGCGCTACGAGGTACTCGTTGGCGCGTGAAAAGTGGCGGCAACCAAAGAACCCGCGATAGACCGAGAGGGGCGAGGGGTGTACCGCTTTGAGGATGCAGTTGCGCGCAGGATCGGCAATGGCCCCCTTCTTCTGGGCATAACTGCCCCACAGCAGGTAGACCACCCCCTGCTTGCGCTCGTTGATGGCTCGTACCACAGCATCGGTGAATTGTTCCCAGCCACGTCCGGCATGGGAGGCCGCCTCATGTTCACGCACTGTGAGCACCGCATTGAGGAGCAGGACGCCCTGCTCGGCCCAGCGGTCGAGATTGCCCGAGGCCGGAATCGGCGTGCCGATGTCGGCAGCAACCTCCTTGAAGATGTTTTGCAACGAGGGGGGATGGGGAACGCCATCCGCCACCGAGAAGCAGAGTCCGTGTGCCTGTCCCGGGCCGTGGTAGGGGTCCTGGCCGATGATGACCACCTTCAATTTGTCGACGGGACATTTGTCGAAGGCACGGAAGATGTTGCTGCCGCGCGGATAGATGCGACGGGTGGCATACTCCTCCTTGACGAAACGAATCAACTCCTCGAAATAGGGTTTCTCGAATTCCTCCTGCAACAAAGCCTTCCAGTCGGATGCAATTTTAACCTCCATAGCAAGAAAAAGTTTTTGTAAAGATACAAAAAAGCCGTTAAGGTTGCCGCTTTTTTTACTAATTTTGTGGTGTTATGAAACGATTTTTCTCCCTTTTTATGCTGGTGCTGTTGTCGGTGGCAATGGTACAGGAGGTGCAGGCACACCGACGTGTGCGAAATGTGATTTTGCTCATTGGTGATGGTATGGGCTTGGCGCATGTCTCGATGATGGAGATTGAGCAGCAGTTTCGCCCGACGGCCTTCGAGCGTGCTGAAGCGGTTTCGTTGGTCGCAACCCGCTCGGCCAATAATCGTGTGACCGACTCGGCAGCAGCCGGTACAGCCTTGGCCACGGGCCGAAAGGCGAATAATGCTACGCTGGGTGTAACTCCCGAGGGTAAGGAGTTGACGACGATGATGGAGTTGGCACGCGACAAGGGATTGGCGACGGGGTTGGTCGTAACCTCCCATCTGCAACACGCTACGCCGGCTGCCTTCTATGCCAATACTACGGACCGCGGAGCCTATGCAGCCATCAACGAGCAGTTGATGACCTGTGGTTTTGATGTGCTGATGGGCGGTGGAGTTCGTTGGATGGATGCCGCCTGCCAGGCGAAGATGACCGAGGCCGGTTATCGGGTGGTACACACGCTGGAAGAGGCCGAGGCGGTGGAGCAGATGCCGCTGCTGGCACTTGTAGGCGAGGAGAAACTCTCCGGTGCTGCGGAGCGTGGCGACTACCTGCCTCGTGCAACACAACAGGCGTTAAACCTCTTGAGTCAGGAGCGAGATGGGTTCCTGCTGATGGTCGAGGGGTCGCAGATTGATGGTGCAAGCCATGGCCGTGATGCGGTGCGCACACTGGCCGAGGTGCGTGACTTTGAGCAGGCGGTAGCCGTGGCGATGGATTTTGCCGATACGCACCCCGGTACGCTGGTCATCGTAACTGCCGACCACGAGACGGGTGGTCTGGCCCTGCCGAGCGGCAAGAGTGATTTTACCCTCTCCGAGAGCGGTATTCGCTATCGTTTTGCTTCCGGATCGCATACTGCCATCCGAGTTCCGGCCTTCTTCTATGGTACGGGTGCCGACCGCTTCCCTGCCATGATGGATAACACGGAGCTGGCCAAGCAGGTGATGGCATTGCTGCGCTTGCGATAGGGGCGTTGCAGCGTTTCGCTGCTACAACTGCACAAACAAAGGGTGTCCGACCATTTGGTCGGACACCCTTTGTTTATAAGGGGGTGTGAATTACTCCTCCTGAGCGGCAACTACCGAGAACTTAATCTCAGCCTTTACCTCGCGGTGCAACTTCGCCGTAGCGATGTACTCACCAACGGTCTTCACAGCCTCGACAGCGATAGCCTTGCGGTCTACCGTGATACCCTTCTCGGCCAGAGCCTCGGCGAGGTCGGCAGCCGTAATCGTACCGAAGAGCTTGCCCTCCTCGGCCTTAGCCGTCAGCGTGAGGGGCAGGTTCTGAATCGTCTCGGCCAGGGCCTGAGCGTCAGCCAGAATCTTAGCGTCCTTGTGAGCGCGCTGCTTCAGATTCTCGGCCAGAATCTTCTTTGCCGAAGCCGTAGCAGCCTTGGCAAAACCCTGGGGAATGAGGTAGTTGTTAGCGTAACCGGGCTTTACGTTCACGATATCGTTGGCGTAACCCAGATTCTCCATATCTTTAATCAGAATAACTTCCATAGTGCTTCTCCTTCTTTAATTATTTCATACAATCGGTTACGAAGGGCAGGATGGCGAGGTGGCGGGCACGCTTCACGGCCTGGGCAACCTTCTTCTGATACTTCTGCGAAGTACCCGTCAGACGGCGGGGCAGCAATTTACCCTGCTCGTTGAGGAACTTCTTGAGGAACTCACCGTCCTTATAGTCTACGTACTTGATGCCGAGCTTCTTGAAGCGGCAGTACTTCTTCTTCTTAACGTCTACCGAAACGGGGTTCAGGTAGCGGATCTCCGACTGAGCTGCGTTGTTCTCCTGTGCCATAGTTTACTCCTCCTGTTTGTTTGCAAGTTTAGCACGACGCTTCTCCGCATACTCTACGGCAAACTTGTCCTGCTTGAAAGTTAAGAAACGGATCACGCGCTCGTCGCGGCGATACTGGGTCTCCAGCTTGTTGATGATCTCGCCCTCAGCGGCGAACTCAATCAAGAAATAGAAGCCGGTGGTCTTCTTCTGAATCGGATAGGCGAGCTTCTTCAAGCCCCAGTTCTCACGATTTACGATCTGACCGCCGTTCTCGGTGATAACACCCTGGAATTTGTCAGCTACCTCCTGCACCTGAGCCTCAGACAGAACCGGCGTGACAATGAAAACGGTTTCGTAATTGTTCATACTGTTTTTGTTTGTTAAAAAATGTTTATTCCCTTTTCGGGACGGCAAAGGTAACACAATCAGCGCGAAAAAACAAAATTTCCAAGCGAAAAATCGCTTTTTTCTTTATATATAGTATGGTTGGTGGTTGCTGTTTGGTAGGTTGAAGTGCCGTGGTGAAAACATGAAGGGCTGCTCAACCATCGTTGAGCAGCCCTTTGGGTTGGTTGTGATGGATGTATGGTTACGTTATCGAATTTGTTCGATTTGTGTGGCGATGCGTGTGAAGACCTCTTCAATCGAGCCCTCGCCGTCGACCTTGACATATTTGTTTTGCGCCTTGTAGTGCTCGGCTACGACCGCCGTCTGCGCCCAATAGACCTCCAAACGCTGGCGGATCACCTCCTCCGAGGCGTCATCGGCGCGTCCCGAATCCTTGCCGCGCAACAAGATGCGACGAATCAACTCCTGCTCCTCGACCTTGATGCGGATCATCAGGTCTACCTGCATGCCGTGCTCGGCGAGCAGGCGGTCGAAGGCCTCGGCTTGTGCCGTAGTGCGGGGGAAGCCGTCATAGATGCAACCGGCCGAATCCTTGTGGGTCGCAATGTAGTCGGCAATCATCGAGATAACCAACTCGTCGGGAGCCAACTCACCTCGCTCGATGCAGGCTTGCACGGCTTTGCCCAGCTCCGTGCCACGACGGATGTGACCACGAATCACTTCGCCGGTCGAGATGTGCTCGAGGCCGAAACGCTCCCTGAGCAGGGCTGCTTGTGTACCCTTGCCACATCCCGGTGCGCCGAAAAGAACAATATTCAACATAAGAATGGTCTGTTTTGCTTTATGCGACGGCAAAATTACACTATTTTTTTGAAGGAATGGTAAAGTTTTCGTAATTTTGTAAAAAATTTTTGAAATTGATGAAACAAAAGCGAACCGAAGTGGCCGAATTGGGCGAATTCGGACTCATAGAGCGACTTACGCAGGATTTTCCGTTGCAGCAACCTTCGACGCATTGTGGCGTGGGGGATGATGCGGCCGTGGTGGCTCCGACCGAGGGGGAGGTGGAATTGGTGAGCACCGAACTCTTTTTCGAAGGGGTCGATTTCGATTTGACCTATTTCCCTCTGAAACACCTGGGATACAAGGTGGTAACAGCGGCTGTGAGCGATCTGCTGGCGATGAATGCCCGTCCCTCGCAACTGCTCGTCTCGTTAGGCCTCTCGTCGAAGATTCCCGTAGAGGCACTCGATGACCTCTATGAGGGTATCCGCTTTGCCTGCAAGGAGCAGCAAGTGGACCTCGTGGGTGGTGATACACGTGCCTCGATGACCGGTTTGGTGATTGGCGTAACGGCCATCGGCCATGCTCCCGAGGAGCGCATTGTGCGCCGTTCGGGGGCGCAGAAGCACGACTTGATCTGCCTGACGAGCAACCTGGGTGCCGCCTATATGGGTTTGCAACTGCTCGAGCGCGAGAAGCGCGTTTTGGCCGATGTCGAGCACCCCGAGCCACAATTTAAGGGTTATGAATACCTGCTCGAGAAGTATCTCAAGCCGCGGCCGCGCACCGATATTGTCGATGTGCTGGCCGAAGAGGGTATTGTGCCGACGGCCATGATTGACCTTACGGATGGCCTTTCGAGCGACCTGATGCAGCTGTGCAAAAGCTCGAAATGCGGCGCACGCATCTACCTGGAGCGCATGCCGATTGCCCGCCAAACCTCGCAGCTGGCCGAGGAGATGCATATCGACCCGGTGATGGCAGCGTTGAATGGGGGCGAGGATTATGAACTGCTCTTTACCGTGCCCCTCTCAATGCAGGAGCAGGTGATGCGTCTGGGTGTGGTGGATGTCATCGGCCACATCACGGACGAGGAGGCCGGTTGCTATCTGGTAACGCCCGATGGTCAGCAGATGCGTCTGCGGGCTCAAGGGTTCCCTGAAAAGTAGTTCGCTTGGAGGTCATGAAGCAATTCTGGAGTCGCTATCGTGCGCAATATCGGCTGAATCTGCAGCTTTCGATTCCCATCGTGCTGTCGCAGGTGGGGCAGATGCTTACGCAGTTGGCTGATACGGTGATGGTGGGGCAGTTTGGTGGGGCCGATCCCCTGCCGCTTGCCTCGGTAGCCTTTGGCTCGTCGATGGCCTTCCTGGTGCTGATTGGCTGCATCGGTATTGCACTGGGTCTGACACCCCTCGTGGGCGAACGCTATGTGCAGGGCGACCATCAGGCTTGCGCCTCGCTGCTGCATAGTGCCGTGATTTTCTATACGACCTTCGGCTTGGTTGTGGGGCTGGTGCAGTATGCCATTACACCGCTGCTCTACTACATGGGGCAGCCTACGGAGGTGGTGGATGGAGCCATTCCCTACTATCAGATGCTCGCTTACAGCGTACCCTTCATGCTCTGCTTCTTTGCCTTCAAGTCCTTTCTCGAAGGGGTGGGGAATACGAAGACGGTGATGGTGATTACGGTGGTGGCCAATGTGATGAATGTGGGCTTTAACTACCTGCTCATCTTTGGGCATTTTGGGGCTCCCGAGTTGGGAGTCGAAGGTGCCGGCTTGGCGACAACACTTTCGCGTGTAGCCTCGGCGGCGATGGTCTTTGGCTATTTCTTGTGGCATCGCACCTACTCGACCTACCTCAAGGGCTTTTCACTCATGGCCTGCACCTGGCAGCGGGTGCGACGATTGCTCTCCATCGGTCTGCCGATTGCCGGACAGATGTTCCTCGAATCGTCGGCCTTTGTCGGTACGGGTATCATGATCGGGTGGCTCGGTACGGTGGCACTGAGTGCCAATCAGATTGCTATTACGCTGGGTAATTGTGCCTTCATGGTGATTTTGTCGATTGGTTCGGCCTCGACGATTCGCATCTCCCACTGCTATGGCCGTCGGGACACAGCCGAATTGCGTTTGGCAACCCACGCCTCCTATCATCTGGTGCTGGCGTGGAGCCTCTTGGCATCGCTCTTCTTTATCCTCTTCCGCCACGATATCCCGCGCCTGTTTACCGACAACGAGGAGGTGATTCGTCTGACGGCCGACATGATGTTCTTTGTCGCCCTCTATCAGTTGTGGGATGGCATGCAGAATATCTCGGTGGGTGTTTTGCGTGGGTTGCAGGATGTGAAAATCATCATGCCCATCGCCTTCATCGCCTACTGGCTGATTAACATGCCGACGGGTTATCTCTGTGGCATTACCCTCGGTATGGGGCCGGCGGGATTCTTTTTGAGTTACTCGTTTGGTCTGGGTGCTGCAGCTCTCCTGATGATGGCTCGCATCCGTCGTAACATCCTTCGACTGCGGTAAATCGGGTACGTGCCCGAGTTGCCGAGGTTTTTTGCCTGTTGTGTGTTACATTTTGAATTTATTTTCGTATCTTTACACCAAATATACCAACCATGATGGAGACTGAACAGTTACAAGATACCACCAATCAGAAAACCTGTTGCCGCCCGGAAGTCGGACGCGGATGTACGTTCTGCGAGGGCGAGAATGGCCCCGAGGCCTATCTTGCCGAGGGGTGTTTCAAGCTGCACGAGAGCGATTGGCTTGGCGAATACCCCGATACACAGCCGACCGATATCTTCGAGGTGCGCTTCAAGAATACGCGCCGCGGCTACTACCGCAATGTGAATAACCTGGAACTCAAACGGGGTGATATTGTGGCCGTAGAGGCGATGCCGGGGCATGATATCGGTGTCATCTCGCTCACGGGTGACATGGTCCAAAAGCAGATGCGTCGCACGGGCTTCAACCCACAGAATGGCGAGTTCCGCAAGATTTATCGCAAGGCCAAACCCTATGATATTGAGCGTTGGCAGGAGGCTATTGCCCTCGAGCACGAGACGATGATTGCTGCTCGCCAGATTGCAGCCGATATGGGGCTGAACATGAAGATTGGCGATGTGGAGTATCAGGGCGATAAGATCAAGGCGATCTTCTACTATATCGCCGATGAACGTGTCGATTTCCGTGAACTGATTAAGGTCTTTGCCGAGCGTTTCCATATCCGCATCGAGATGAAGCAGATTGGAGCACGCCAGGAGGCCGGGCGTATCGGTGGCCTGGGTGCTTGTGGCCGTGAGTTGTGCTGCGCCTCGTGGATGTCGACCTTCTCGAGCGTAACGACCGGTGCGGCACGCACGCAGGACCTCTCGCTCAATCCCCAGAAACTGGCCGGGCAGTGCTCGAAACTCAAGTGCTGCATGATGTATGAATACGATGTCTATGCTGACGCCCGCAAGGATATTCCGCGCCTGCGTGAGCCGTTGCAGACCGTCGAGGGCGAGTGGTTCTTGGTGAAGACCGACATCCTGGCCGGTCTGATGACCTTCTCGTCGAGCAAGGATACGATGTCGAATCTGCAAACCCTGACCGTGGCTCGTGTGAAGGAGGTGTTGGCTGCGAATCGTGCCGGCCGTAAGGTGGAGCAGTTGCAGGATGCCGATGCCATGGCCGAGGTGGTTGAGGAGCCGACCTATCGTTCGGAGGAGGACAGCATCACCCGCTTCGATAAGGCGAAGCGTCGCAACAAACGCAACAACCGCAAGGGTAAGGAGCGTAACCAGCAGGGAGGTCAGCAGGGTAGTCAGCCCGGTGGCGCAAAGAGCGAGGCGGCTGCCGGTGGCGAGCCGTCGGCACAAGCCGTTCAACCGGAACAGCCGAAGCGTGAGGGTGGCGAGGAGGCTGCCACACGTCCGAATAACCGCAACAACCGCAATCGCAATAACCGCCATCGTCGTCCCAACCACAACGGAGGCAACCGCTCGGAGGGTGGCAAATCCAATCAGCAATCCGAGTAGCCTATGAGGCGAGGTGTGGTGTGTGGCCTGTTGCTGTACGCCCTGATGGGGTGTATGGCTCCCGAGCGGGCGGTGGTAACCGATGTCGACCCTGCCGGATGGCGTTATGCCGCTACGGTCGAGTATCGGAATCGGGATACCGCCTCGATGCAGGCATTGCGCCTCTTTCTGCGCCTCGATGACCGCTTTCGGGAGGATACCCTCTCGGTGCGTGTAGCGACCCTGACACCCGACTCGCTGCGTAGCGAAGAGGTGCATCGGCTCGTCATCCACGCGCGTCCTACTCCCACCTCCTTGCAGCGTGTTGTGGAGATTCCCTATCGACGCAAAGCACTGCTTCGGCAGGAGGGTATCTATCGTTTTCAGATTACTCCGACACGAGGTGTTGAGGGCGTGGAGGCGGTCGGTGTGAAGATAACCAACGAATAGAGAAGAACCATCATGGGAAAAGATAAACTGCGTAAATTCCGTGAAAACGAAACCTTTGCTTGTTTCGTACAACCCGAATTTGATACCATCTTTGGCTGCGACCACCCGTTGAAGGGGCGGTGGGGAGCTGACTTCTTCCACAACGACCATCCGATTGTCCTGGAGTTGGGGTGTGGCAAGGGCGAGTATACGGTCGCCCTGGCCGAGCGTGACCCCTCGCGCAACTATATCGGTATCGACATCAAGGGAGCCCGCATGTGGAAGGGGGCAAAGTATGCCACGCAGCATGAGATGGTCAATGTGGGCTTCTTGCGCACGCGCATCGAATTTATCAATTCGCTCTTTGCCGAGGGTGAGGTCTCCGAGATTTGGATTACCTTCCCCGACCCGCAACTCAAAACCAATCGGGCTCGCAAACGCCTTACCTCGCCCCTCTTTTTGGCTCGCTATGCGCGTTTGTTGGCTGCCGACGGGGTCATTAACCTGAAGACCGATTCGAAGTATCTGCACGCCTACACGAAGGCTGTGGCCGAGCACTTTGCCCTGCCGATGGAGGTGTGCAACGAGGATATCTACGGTACGGGCTTTGCCGACGAGGTGCTGTCGGTCAAGACGGCCTACGAGAGCCGTTTCCTCGAAATGGGATTGCCGATTACCTACCTGCGTTTCGGGTTGGGTGGTCGGAGCGAGTTCCCGTGGTTTGATTGGGAGGGCGACGAGGTGGAGCGCAGCGAGAAGGACAACGAAGCGAATCGCGAACGCGCCTTCTAACCCCCCCCCTTGCGTTTCGAGCCAAACAATGAGGCGACCTCGAAAGAGGTCGCCTCATTTGTTTGATGAATAAAGTCGAGGTGTTACTTCACATAGACGATGTTGGCAACTGCGCGTGTTGTGCTATATACATAGCTGCCATTTGCCCACAAAGCCGTTGAACCGCCACCATCGAGGTTCAAGGCATCTTTGGCACGCAAACCACGCATCAGCTTCTGCAATTCGAGGCCATTCATACCCGTAATGGAGCCGTCACGACCATGAATCGTTACCATTAGGAAAGTGCCGTTTTCGGTTACGCCAACTACTGTACGTTGGGCATAGCTGGTGGTGTGGTCCGAGCTTGCCGAAAGCGTCTGGGTAGCACCATTCAATAACAACAGCGGTCCGCATACCAATACATTCTCATCCTCCAATTCGCGTGCGGCTTCGTTGCCGGCTACCTTGATGATGCCAGGAGTGGTACCATTGATTACCAAGGCTCCACCGGCAAAGGTGCTGTTCAACTCGTCGACACCCTGCTCCTTCACCTCACCGTTAATCTTCACAAACCCTGTTTTGAGCGTCTGGCCTGCCATCGGGAAGAATCCACCATTAACAGCTGCCAAAGCACCGGCTGCGGTAGCCTGTGTGGCAACTTGTTTCGGCGTGTCGGCTCCTGCGTGATAGATGCCTATCTGGTTGGTAGCCGAAGGGGTAATCTCCGTGACATAAATCTCTTGCGGACGACCAAAGAGCGTCACCGAGCCCGAGTGAACCTTCACACCCTCGCGCAGCGTTTGCGTACTCCACGTGCCGGCACGCAATTGCTCTTCGATTTTGCGATTGGTGACATTGGTAATGGTCTTGACTGCTCGAATGCGATAGGAGTGATCAACCTTCGTTCCCGAAGTTAAATTGAACTTACCAAAGCGAGCATACCAAGCGTTAGTTGAAGTTTTGCTGTCTTCATTGCAGACCCAATAGGTCGTTCCATTTGTATTTTCCGCAGCATCATCCAACGGATCCGCACCCACCGACTGTAAAAAGTTTTCATAGGCCACTGTTGCTGCATACAATGCATTGTCAGTTGCATTGGTCGAATTCTTCAAGGTATTCTTATTCGACTTCGTGATAGCAGTCTCTTTATCTACGCCATAGTATAGATAAACAATCTTCTGCAAATCACGGCGTGTTGGCCAATACCACCCACTGCTCGATTTGTTCAACTCATCCAGATAATCCAATGCGGGGAACGACACTGATGAGTTGGCTTTTGCCCAATCTCTCAACGCATCCATATTGGTATGGCTCTCCTCAATAGCAGGATTTTCTGTAATTCCTGTTGCCGTTGACGAAGTACTCCAAACCATCGGTTCCGATCGTTTCATGTGCATCACTTTAACCGTGTTCCCGTCTTCTGACATATAATATACGATTCCGACAGGTTCCCCGGCCTCGTACCACACGTCACCAATCTGTACATCTTCGCGTGGAACAGCAGTTACATCCGAGAGGTCAATCGTCATTTTGGCAATATGGCCCGATTGTAGGTTGCGGTTGGCACCCAAAGCAAGCGATTTCGTATAGCTTGCCTTATTGGTCGTTACCTCCACCTTCAAGGTCGTATTCGACAAATCGGCAGGAATAGCTGCGAACCACACATCCTTGGATGAGGTAGTCACCGTAATTGTCTTCGAAAGACCGGATGAACTGGTTGTGATGTCTACAATCGCATCATCCATGTCGTAGAAGAATCGACCCGAAATTACCTTGCTCGAAGTCAGTTTTACCGAAGCAACGGTTTCGTTTGCAGGGAGACCGCTTATCGAGAAGAGACCATAAGCAGCCACATGCGAAAATTGCAACGGCAACGACTCTGGGAGGACATTGGTGGTGGCTGTGGCTACTAACAGTTGACCCAACGGGTCACACGAAGTGGCGGTCGGAGTCTGTGTCGAAGGAATCTCAACGCGCAATAAACCACCGGCACGGTCTTGGGCATGAGTCCACATGCTGGCAGGGTAGAGTGCATAAAAATCATAAACACCGCTGGCCTGCTCCGGAACAGTGACCGTAAACGAGGCATTCTTGCCATTATTGTATACAGTGACCTTCGGACTCTTATCGGTTTCCGGGTCTTTCAAGAACGAGCGACTGCTCAAATCCAGGCTTGTGCTGATTTTAATATTGTCGCCATCATTCCACAGTGTAGGGTAGGTGGTGCCATTGGTCGATTCGCCAAAGGCAGTACGTCCCTCCACCTCCGAGATGGTGAACTGAACACGGCGGCCCTCCGTGTCGGTGGTGTTGTAGTCGTTTTCAATGACCTCCTTGGTGCAGGCGGTCGATGTCAGGGCTGCTGCAGCCATGAACATCCAAAGTGTACGCATCGTCATCGTCAATTGGATTCGATGTTAATAATCCCCCCAATTATCTAACTTACCATCTTCGACGGTAGCACCACCCGAGGTGGCAAATCCTTGTTCAACGCTCCATTCGTAGTAGGTGAGCATCGGTGTTTCGTATTGCTGCATTGTAGTTGTAGGTTAGGTTAATGATTATTTCAACTCCTTGATTTTGATGTTCTTGAACCATACCTCGTCGCCATGGTCCTGCAACAGAATGTTGCCCTCGGCGGCATTGCCGAAGTCGGGCCACTTTTGGTATTTGCTGTAGTCGACCAATGCCTCCCACATCTGGTTGTTGCGGTCGTACTCGATGAGCTTCACGCCATTGAGCCAATGCTCGACATGGTTCTCCTTGACAATAATCATGGCGCGGTTAAACTGATTCTTGATGAAGGGCTTGTTGGCCGGAGCGGGAATCAGGTCGTAGAGCGAGCCGAGCTGGCGGTTGCCCAGCACACCGAGTTTGGCATCGGGGTGGTTGGCATCGTCCAGAATCTGGAACTCACAACCGATAGCCGAGCCGGCACCCTTGTTCAGGTCGGGATTGACAAAGTATTTGATACCGCTGTTGGCACCCTTCGTGATGCGGAAGTCGACCGTGAGGATGAAGTTGCGGTATTTGCGCGTCGTGACGATGTCGCCTCCGTTGGTCGACTCGCCACCATCGCTCTTCTGCACCTTGAGCACGCCCTCTTCGATGGTCCAACCCTTGGCGGGGAAACTTTCGATTTTGGCACCACGCCAACCCTTGGTGGTCTTGCCATCCCAGAGCAACTCCCACCCCTCGGCCTCCTCGCGGGGCGAGAGCACATTCATCGTGCAAACCACCTCCGGAGCGCACTGCTCGGCAGGGGTCAGGTACTTCTCGACGTCGGTCGTGCAGATGCGGATGTCTCGCCACATGATATGCTTGCCATACAGCTCCTCGCCCTTCACGGCATGCACCTGCAAGGCGATGAAGCCCTCGAGCGTCATGTCATCCCACAGGTTGGCACACGGAATACCATTAATCCACGTGCGCATAGCAGGGCCAAAGCACTCGATACGCGCCTTGTTCCATTCGTTGTTCTTGAGGGCCTTCTGACCCGCCTGGTTGAAGGTCATCGGATAGAGCCACATGCGACGAGCCTCGTCATAGATACCGCCCGACCAGGCGCGAGCCGTGGGATCCATCTCGAATTGGTAGCCATGCACACGGCCGTTCTTGTATTCGGGAAGGCTCAAACTGCGGAACTGGACACCCGAATTGAGTGCCGGATCGAATTTGAATTCAAACTCCAGGATGAAGTCGCCATACGTTTTCTTCGTGGCCAGGAAGGTGTTGACCTTGCTATCGCAGGTGGTGCCGATGATGACGCCATCTTTGACCTTGTATTCGGCCGTGCCGTTCAGGCGTTCCCACCCTTTGAGGTTCTTGCCGTTGAAGAGCGGTTCCCACTCTTGTGCCGTGAGGCTGGTTGTTGCGATGAGCAGCAGGGCTGCCAAAAGATATCGTTTCATGATTTGGTTGTTGTTTTAGAGTTTGTAGAATTCATCCCAACCCTTGCGCGGAGGCGTGCCGGCGAGCAGGGCGTTGGCAAATGCGTTGTTCGTGAATTGCTTCGTGCGCGGATCGAAGAAGAGTTGCGTGTTGAGTCGCTGGGCGATGACACCGAGCGAGAAGACCTGGCTCAGCACACCGTTAATCTCGAACGGCGAGCGGGTTTTCTCGCGACCCTGGCAGGCCAGGAGGAAGTTCTCGAAGTGGTTCGAGGGGCTCTTGGGTACCTCGGGAAGCTGGTCGGCCATCTCACGGGCACGCTCCTCGGGGATAATCGAGAGGGTGCTGCCATGGCTGCCACCTTTGAAAATCAAATCCTTCGTGTAGATAATCTTACCCGGCTGGAGTTTCTTGCTGGCCGTATTGCCCTGATTGGTCGTCGGCACATCATCGGCACCCACCGAGGCACCGTAACCTTCGGGCAGCGGCGGGAGGTTGTCCAGACCATCGTACCAGGTGACATCGACGGGAGGCATGCCCTTGCGCTGCGGGAAGCGGAAGAGGATGGTCGACGAGTAGGGGTAGAAGTAGTCGTTGTGGCCATTGGCATAGAGCATCGAAATCTCATAGGGCAATCCCAACTCGAGGAACTCGTGCACCGTATCCAGGAGGTGTGCGCCCCAGTCACCCAAGGCTCCCATACCGAAGTCGTACCAGCAACGCCACTGCCCCAGGTGGTAATCCTGGTGGTAGTCGTGGTGCTCGGCAGCGCAGAGCCACGTATCCCAATCCATGTCGGGCGGCAACTGCTGACCGGTGGGGAAGCGGTGGATATTTGCATCCCACTTGTGCCAGCGACGTGCATTGTTCATGTGGGCCGTAACGGCTGTTACATCCTTGATGATGCCGGCGTCCATCCACGCTTTGAATTGGAAGTAGTTGGCCTCGGAGTGACCTTGATTACCCACCTGCGTGGCCAACGAAGGACGCTTGCGGGCAGCCTCCATCAACAATTCGGCCTCGTAGAAGGTGCGAGCCAACGGCTTCTCGACGTAGACGTGCTTGCCCGAAGCGAGGGCCAACATCGAGATGGGGAAGTGCGAGTGGTCGGGCGTAGCGATGGCTACGGCATCGAACTCGTTACCTGCTTTGTCGAACATCTGGCGGAAGTCGCGGAACTGCTTGGCCTTGGGGTACATCGAAATCACCTTCTGGGTGTGCTTGGCTCCCATATCCACATCGCACAGGGCTACGACCTCGACCATGCCGGTCTTGTCGAAGGCCTCGATGATTTGTCGGCCACGGTTACCGATACCTACATAGGCGATTTTTACCTTTTCCCCTTTGGGTTTCTGCTTTCCGGAGGGCTGGGCGGCAAATACCTGCCCGGGGGTGAGTGCCATGCCGGCCGAAGCCATCATCATGGTCTTGAGAAATTCACGTCGAGTTGCCATATTAATAAGTATTTTAAGGTCTGTTTTGCGGGTGTATTGCAATCCCTATTATTTCGGTATTTACAAAATTAATAGCAATATTTGACAATCTAACCTCAATTTTCGCAGGCTTATCATCATTCAACGCAAAGCGGGCAGCCGATGTTAGTCGGCTGCCCGCTTTTGGTTTCATTTGGCGAAATTAGTATCCGAAAATCTCCTCTTGCGAAACGGTACGAATCGGACCGAGTGTCTTGAGGTAGTTTAGGTCGAGGTCTCGAATGTCGCCCAAGATGCCATATACATAAGGACGGTTCTTGACCCACTGCTCCTGGGTGGTCTTTACATCGGCCAGCGTCATCGACTGCACAGCCTCGAAGACCGCCTTGTTGCGATCCTCCGTGATCCCCATATCCTCGGCGAAGATGCACTCCCACAATACCTGCTCCTTCACGGTGCGCTCCGTGCGGATACGCTCCAGAAGAGCCTTCTTAGCAATCTCGAAGGCGGCCTCCGACTCGGGCATCTGGTTGATAATCTCGTCGAATGCCTCGATGGCCTGCTGCATCTTGTCGTTCTGCGTAGCGATGAAGGCGGTGTAGGTGTAGGGAATCTCCATGGCCGACGGCATCGGCATATAGGCCTGCGCCGAGTAGGCCAAACCACGCGCCTCGCGCATCTCCTGGAAGACAATGGCATTCATGCCGCCACCGAAATATTCGTTATAGAGGCGCAACTCGGCATCGTTGGCGACATCAAACTGCTCGCCACGATTCGAGAACTGGTAGTAGTAGAGCTGCTTGGCGTCGTATTGGGCCAGGATGACGGCCGGTTGCTCGGTCTTGACCGGCGTCACGACCTGATGTGCGACGGGAGCAGCATCGGCTGCTACGACGTGGTGTGCTTCGAGGGCGGCTTTGACCTCCTCGCTGCCCAGCGGACCATAGTAGAGGATGCGGTGTTGCTTTGCTACATGTGCCTTCACGGCGGCGAGCAGCTGCTCCGAGGTCAACGCCTTCACCGCCTCGTTCGAAAGGGTGGTGCGCTTGATGTAGTCGCCGCCATAGTTGATGTAACGACGCAGCGCCGAGAAGTTCTGGGCCTGGTTGTGCTTGCCGTTGATGCGGCTGCGCAAGCGGTCGGCCTTGACATTCTGCAAAATAGCCTCGTCGGCTACGGCATTGGCCACCTTATCCTCGTAGATAGCCATCACACGCTCCATCTCCGAGCCCAAGCCCGAGAGGGTTACATAACTGCGGTCAGTGGAGGCCAGGATGCGGTACGAACCGGCAATGTTATAGAGCTCGCTGGCCTGCTGCTCGGCTGTGCGGTTGGTGGTGGCGAGATAGTCGAGGTAATCGAAGGCGATGTTGAGCATCGGCTCGTTGTCCGAGCCTGTGTCGTAGAGGTAGGTCAGGCGGAAGAGGTCGGTGGTGGTGTTCTGCTTGTAGAGCACCTCTACGCCATTATCCAACGTGAAACGGGTTACGTCGTTGGCGTAGTCGATGTACTTCGGCTCGATGGGCGTTACCTCCGAGGACTGAATCTCCGTCAGGAAGGCACTCTGCTTGTCGCGGTTTGTCACGATGGGGGTGATCGCCGGCTTGGCAATCTTCTGCTCGTTCGGGTCTTTGCCCTGACGCTTGTAGATGAGGGCATAGTTGTCGGTGCGGAGGTGCTCCTTTGCCCATGCAAGCACATCCTCCTGGGTGATTTTCGAGAGCTGCTCCAACTCGTTTACGGCATCCTCCCATGCGATGCCGTTGACAAAGGCGTTGACAAACATGTCGGCACGACCCTCGTTCGAGTCGAGGTACTGCATTTGGCTTGCCTTGTAGTTGTTGATTGAGGCTTCGAGCAACTGCTCGTCCCACTCGCCGTTACGTAGTTTCTCAACCTCGGCCAACAGCAGGTCGCGCACCTCGTCGAGCGACTGACCCGTCTTGGGACGGCCTTGGAGCATCATCATGCCGTAGTCGGCCATCAACCCGCAACCTGCGTAGGCCGAGAGGGTCTTTTGCTGCTGGTTGATGTTGAGGTCAATCAGACCGGCCTTGCGATTCGAGAGAATCGAGCCGACGAGTTGTGCGATGCCGGCATCCTTCGATGCCGCACCACCCGTGCGCCAGGCAAGGGATACATGCTCGGCCTCCAGGCCATAGACCTCCTTCACGATGGGCGAGGTGATGGGCTGCTCGGGCTCGAACTGCAAAGCGGGCAACTCGGGGTTGGCCTGCATCTGTCCAAAATACTTGTCGAGGATGCGAATCATCTCGTCGGGGTCAAAATCACCCGAAAGACAGATGGCCATGTTGTTGGGCACGTAGTAGGTCTTGTGGTAATTCTTGACATTGGTTATCGAGGGGTTTTTCAGGTGCTCCTGCGACCCCAGTACGGTCTGTTTGCCGTAGGGGTGGTTGGGGAAGAGGGCGGCAAACATCGCTTCGTTTACCTTGCGCGAATCGCGTGTGAGCGACATGTTTTTCTCCTCGTAGATGGTCTCCAACTCGGTGTGGAAGCCACGAATCACGGGATTCATGAAGCGGTCAGCCTCGATGCGAGCCCAATTCTCGACCTGGTTCGAGGGGATATCCTCGATGTAGCAGGTTACGTCATACGAGGTGTAGGCATTCGTGCCCTCGGCACCGATGGCCGACATCAGCTTGTCGTACTCGTTGGGAATGGCGATTTTCGAAGCCTCGTAGCTAATCGAGTCGATACGCTGGTAGATGGCTTTGCGCTCGGCCTCGTCATCGGTCTGGCGATAGACCTCAAAGAGTGCCTCGATTTCATCGAGCAGTGGTTGCTCGGCAGCATAATCCGAAGTGCCGAACGAGGGTGTACCCTTGAACATCAGGTGCTCGAAGTAGTGGGCCAGACCGGTGGTCTCGGCGGGGTCGTTTTTGCCACCTACGCGCACCGCGATATAGGTTTGGATGCGGGGCGTCTCGTCGTTGACGGCCATGTAGACCTTCAACCCGTTCTCGAGTGTGTAGATGCGTGCACCGGTCGGATCGCCGGCTACCTGCTCGTAGGAGTAGGGGCTGCACGCCACGGTGATCATCGCTGCGATGAGCACCAGGAGTGAGAGGATTCGTTTCATAAGCGTATGCGTGTTTGGATTAAAAAAGTGATACAAACCAATCGCGCACCGGTGGATAGCAGTACCCGATGACCAGTGCGAACATCCAGATGCCGACTACGAGTTTGATGCCCGTGCCGACGATGAAGGCGAGGAACGAGCCGAGGCCGCTTTTGAGTGCCTGATCGGCATCCTTTTTGTCACGAGTGAGTTCGCCCAGTACGGCTCCGAAGAAGGGGCCGAGGATGATGCCGAAGGGAGGAAAGAGAAACATGCCGACCAGCACCCCGATTGTGGCTCCTATGGCTCCGGCACGGGTGCCTCCGAAGCGACGGGTCATCCAGGCCGGCAGGTAGAAGTCGGCGGCGGTTACCGCGATGGTTACCGCGGCCCAAATCAGGAGTGTCGTGAGGGTGATGTCAGCGTAGTCGGTGGCGGCCAACAACAGCAGAGCAGCGTAGTTGAGCACCAACCCCGGGATGATGGGAACAACGCATCCGATGAGCCCGATGATGGAGCACAAGAAGGCGATGATTGCAAGAAAAATAGACATAAGCATATGTATATATGATGCGAAGATACAAAAAAATGGAGAAAAGTGTGAAAAGGATGGGGCAAAGTGCATGTTGGAAAAATTCCCTCACAAGAGCTCCCTTGCTTCTTGTTTTCCGGAAACGATGAGCGGAATGGACTATTGGATGATTTTTTAAGGCTTATTGAAATGTGTAATTTGTTTATTATCAGTCGTTTATAACGGGGGGGGGTAGTTTTTGGCCAAAATTGGTATTGTTTTATCCGGTTTTTCTTTTTACTTTTGAACACAAATTCCATATTATACACTTTATTAATACATTATCTGATGAAAAACTTACTGAAAGTTTTTGCAGTTGCTGTAGCCGTAGTGCTGGCAGCCTGCTCGAAGGATGCTGCCGAGCCGTCGGTCTACACCGGTGACACACAGGTAACCTTCACGACGACCATCCCGGGTGCTACCGAGGGTCGTGCGATTGCCGATGGTTCGACCGTCGACAAACTCTACTATGCCGTGTATGAGCATGGTCAGACGACCAAACTCATCGACGGTACGGAGACCATCAGC
>JAGAPT010000021.1 GCA_017623115.1 Alistipes sp. | reverse complement strand
CCATGACTGCTTTACCTTAAAAAGGGACATCACCTCCTCGCCCGAATAGAAGTCCAACACTTCTTCGCTTTCCTTTTCCCTTTTTTCTCTTTTGGCAGGTAAGGAAGATGAAGATGATTTCCTTGGTGTGGAGGTGTTGCCGGGCAGGATGCGGTGATAGGGATTGCCCTCCAACATCTGCTCGATGTCGGCTCTGCGGATGAATGCCATGCGGTTGCTGATGCGTGAGGCTTTCAGCTTGCCGATGGCTACAAGTTTGTAAATGTACTGTCGGGAACAGCCCATGAGGATGGCTGCTTTGGAAAAGGTGAGATACTCCTGATGCTGTATCTCCATCAAGGGTTGGGCGACTTTGAAGAGGTTGTTCTTCTGCATCACTCTGGCTCGTTTGGCTTCTGCCTGACAAGCCTCACTGCAATATCTTTGCATACCGCTTCGGGTTACAAAGGACTTGCCGCAAAAAC
The DNA here is from genome assembly GCA_017623115.1 of Alistipes sp. Lineage (GTDB taxonomy): Bacteria > Bacteroidota > Bacteroidia > Bacteroidales > Rikenellaceae > Alistipes. Next base: position 132,152 of record JAGAPT010000021.1, on the reverse strand, counting down.
TGCATTTTCTGGTTGCTTTCATACCGTTTTATCGTTTAATGGTTCATTTCTTCAATCCTATATCTCTGAAATGGTAAACGGATGTGAACGGAAGTCAACCATTGTCGCTTTTCTACACAGTGTGACTGTTTCCGCATATCGGGGCGGTTATTGTCGCTTGTCGTAAACGGTTGTAAACCCTTGTCAACTGTCTGCACGGTGTGACAAAAAACAAGCCCCGCAAATTCTCCACGTCAGAAATACGTCTCAAAAATATGTGGAAATTTGGGAAGCGACAAATGGCAACCGAAAAGTGTTAAATTTTAGAATATGCTGGTAATTAAAGATTTACACTCGGATATTTCTGATTAGTTTTGGTTGTTCTATGGTTATAAATACATAAACAGAAAGTGTGGAGTTGATCTTCATTTATCTGTTGAAGGTTGTGGAAAGACCTGACCAAAATAAACGCTACAATGCCCCACACTTGGATAGTATGGGGAGATATACCCAGCATGGTATGACCACATAACTATACAAGAAATGAGTGCTGCTCGTTCATCCTTTGGTCTAGAAAACTTCCACATTCTCAACAAGGACTGCGAAAAACACTTTCGTAATATGTCTGCCACGCAGAGTAACCTGCACGACTCCACAAAATTAGAAAACTTTTCCGAAACGAACAACACTCCGTGAGGGCATTGTATTGCAGCAGGCAAAAAAAAAACCTCCTACCCGCACGTAGGAGGTGTTTTCTACCAAAAAAGGAGTGGTCGACGGGCGTTTTCAGTTAATTCAAATCGCCTTGCCAGGTCCACATCGTCTCCAACCCCTCATAGGTGAATTGGTCGATGCCGCGGAACGTGTCATAGCGTTTGCCCTCAGCCTTCAGATAAGCCACAGTTTCGAGCAGGTAGTTCCACCCCTGCTGCTGAATGCTCGAGCTCTTATCGCTCACACCATTCAGCAGCGTCTTAATGGCGATGCTCACCGTGCGATTGTTTCCGTGTGCGGCCTTCAGTGTCGGCTCACTCTTCTCCCAAATCGATTCCATCGAGTTGCGATAAGCCATAATCATCACATAATCACAGTTCTGGAGGAAGTGCGACACATCTCCATATGAGAGGTCTCCACGATCATTGAAAATCTGATAGTTATACCAAATGGCCTCGTTGAGCAGTGCCGGCTTAAGTCCCTTCTTGGCCGCAGCAAGGCATTCGTGGGTACGTTTGAGCAATTGGTCGTTATCGTTCCCGACACCGAGGTTCTCCTGGCTGTTCCAGAAATACTCCTTCGAGCTATCCTTCTGAATATGCGGTTCAAGGTCGGCCGAAATACCGACAAAGCGTTCGTTTTCAGCCACCTTGGCGTTATAATCCGCAAAGAGTTTCACATCCTGATCGACCCGCGACACATCGAAGAGCATATTGGTCGACGAGAGGCGCAGCAACCAGCACTGCACGCCATATTCGCGGAGCGTCGACACGAAGGTCTTCAGCCAAGGGTCAACCGCCTCGACCTTTGCCTTCGGAGCACTCAAGTAGACATCGACAAAGCCCAGCAGGGCAATGCGTGCCGCCAATTTCTTGGGGGTCGAGGCGTAGGTATCGATGGTCTTCGAGTAGACATAGACTCCATTGCGCAGTCGCTCGCCATCGAGCGAGGCCTTGCGATAAGCCTCGGCCTTTTTCACCATATAGTCGGGTAGCTGTGCCACCTCCACCAACGACGGATAGACTGGATCGATGGTGGGTTCGGGGGTCGTCTCCCCCTTGCTATCGCCACACGCCGCAGCCATCATCGTTGCCGACAGGAGCAACGCACCAAGCAACATTCCTCTCATAATCAGTTGTTTCATAGGATTAATTTTATTAGATAAGTGTATCGTAAATCGTCTGCATCTTCTGCAAATAGGACCAAGCGCCATAAGCCGCCTCGGGGTGCTTCAAATACCCCGCATGTGCCACCACAAAGCGATGTTGCAACGCCTTACCCTCACGCAAGAGCCCCTTCAGTTCCTGCGCCATCGCTCCACGCTCGGCCCACACAAAATCGGCCGATTCGTAGCGACACTCCACCTGCTTGAAGCGCAGGTAGTGCAGGCGTATATCGAGCATCAGTCGCCATGCTTCAATCTCTTCGCCATGTCGCTTCGGGCGCAGGCGAGCCATTTCCTCCGCCAATCGTTCGCCCACATCAATAGCCTCTTGTACCATCGGGTGCGCCTTTACCCCTACGACAATCGGCTTTTGCGGCATGCGGAAGTAGTCGACCAGGGTTTGTGCGCCGGCCTCATCCAGCCCGAAACGGGTGTGAGCATACGCTCGAATGAAGGCCTCGGTATCGAGCGGAGAAGGCTGCTTCACGGCCGCAGCAAAGGCCTCTCGCAGGATACGGAAGGCAGCCAATGGATAGACCTCACGGATGGGTTGCATGGACAGCACCTCCCAGGATTGGTCGTAGAGATAGCCGTACTGCCCCGAGGTGGACCACGACGTATTAATCATACCTCGGTAGCCGTTTGCTCGGGCAAAGGGCACAAAGGAGGTAAGGTTATTGAAATGTTTGTTCCAATCCGTCAAGTAGATATTATCGGGTGAGGAGCGCAAAGCCGGAGCACCCCAAACCGTAATACCCGCCTTGTGCAGCACCTCGATATCGCCAAAACGATTCGGCTCCCAGCCATAGTTCCAATCCAGCACAATCAGGTTTTTGGGGAGTTTATCGACCGCCTCGGGGTGTTGCAAAATCATATCCGACCAGATAATCGGGGTCTTACCCAGCTCCTCGACCAGCCGACACATCGTTGTCACATAATCGACAAAGAGGGGCGAAATTCCCTCCTCGGCCACCTTCTTCGCACATCGCTTGCAGTGCCCGAGCAGACGAGTCTCATCACCACCGATATGGATATAGGGGGATGGATGGGCAGCCGCAATCTCCGCAAAGAGTTCACGGAACAGCGGCACCGTCACATCGAGAGCCAGCGGACAGACCTGCGAGGTCTCCTTCTTATCTTCACGCAGAGCGGCATAGCGTGGATGACGCAGGATATATTCGCAATGGCCGAAGCAATTCTGCAACGGAATAACCTCCACCCCCAGCGAACGGCTGTAAGCAATCAGGTCGCTCACCTCTTGAGGCGAATAGGCATATTGATTGCGCAGCGTAGCATGACGCTCGAAGGGGAAGGTGGCTTCCCACTCCATGAGCAGGGTATTGAACCCCGCATCGGCCAACTCGCGCACCACACCACGAATCGCCTCCGGTGTCATCACCTGTGTACGCATATCGAGGTGCATACCTCGTATCTCGAAATCGGGATGTTGCTCGGCCAGAGCCACCCCCACACTCCCCCACAGAAGGAGGAACCCACATAGCATATGTTTGATATTCATCATGGCTACCCTTTTACAATTAGACAAATTTAGCAGAAATTTTACACAAACCACTATCAAAAAACGCTTTCTCTTCCTCACATAACGCAATTCACCAACCCAACGAGATGGCCGGCATCCCATTCCCGCTATCTGCAAATTTTGCATGCTGCATTTTGAAGTTTGAATTTAATCCCTTACCTTTGCCCCCGATAAAAGGGGTGCCTACAAAGACCTCGCATCGCACGACGGACGGCAATGGAGCCATCGTGTAACATAACGATTTGGTGCGCAACAAATCGGATGCAGGTTTTGGGCTGAGATTATACCCATTGTACCGGATACGGGTAATGCCGAGACCGGGAACGCATAATCAACACACAGGCCCCTTTTCAGGTTTCACTTAAACAACAAGTAAAACGATGAAAAGGTTTTTTCTTTTAATGGCGGCCCTCGCAACCTCGATGGCCGCAAAGGCCGAAGGCGATGATTCGCTGCGGCTCTATCACCTCCAGCAGGTGGAGGTAACGGCCACTCGCGCCACCCAAAACACCCCCGTAGCCTATGCTGACATCGACCGTGAGGCTCTCACGCGCAACTCCTATGGAGTCGATGTTCCCTCGCTGCTGGCACTCACCCCCTCGATGATTGCGACCAACGAAACGGGTATCGGCATCGGAGGTACCTCGATGCGCCTGCGTGGTACGGATGCAACACGCCTCAACGTCACCATCAACGGCGTAGCGATGAACAACCCCGACTCCCATGCCATGTATTGGTACGACACGCCCGACCTGATATCGGCCGTAGGCTCGGTGCAGGTGCAACGCGGAGCAGGTGTCTCGACCAACGGAACGGGCGCCTTTGGTGGAGCCATTTCGATGACGACCGCCCCTCTATCGACCGCCTTTGAAGGCAATGCTTCGCTCTCCTACGGCTCTTACAACACGCAGAAGCAGGCCGTCGGCATCTCCTCGGGGCTGCTCGGCGGTCATTGGGCCGTAGATGCACGCCTAACGCACATCGCCTCCGACGGCTACATCGACCGCGGTGCCACCGATCTCACCTCCTACCTTGTTCAGGGTGCCTACTACAACGGCAATACGGTTGTCAAACTGCTTTCGTTTGGCGGTAAGGCCAAGACCTACCTCACCTACAATGGTGTCACGAAGGAGGATATGGCTCTTTATGGCCGTCGCTACCACGACAGTGGCCAATACACCACCTCGGATGGCCCCTTCACGCTGGCCGATGGCACGAAGGTCGCCTACCACGACGATGAGACGGACAACTACCTGCAGCTGAATAATCAACTGCTCATCACACATCGCCTCAACACGAATTGGGTACTCAACGCAACCGCCTTTTACACCTATGGGTACGGATTTTACAAACAGTATAAAGACGATGCTACGCTGCTCGAATATGGCCTGACGGAGGATGCCTCGATGGAGGCCGACCTGATTCGGGAGAAGCTCATGCGCAACCACATGGGCGGTGTGCAGGGTACAGCGGCCTACACCTCCGAGCGGCTCGACCTCTCGATGGGTGGCTCGTGGAGTTACTACACCTGTCCGCACTGGGGCGAGTTGGATTGGGTCGACGGATTCGTCTCGGAGGAGATCGGTGCTCGCTGGTACGACAACGATGTCGAGAAGCAGGACGCCAACCTCTTTGTGCGTGCCTCGTGGCAGGCTTCGAAGCAGTTGCGGCTCTTTGCCGACCTGCAATACCGCTACGTACACTACAAAGCGTGGGGCGTGAACGACAACTACGATTGGACCGCCTCGGCTATGCAACCCATCGACGTGGATGAGCGTTACCACTTCTTCAACCCCCGAGCCGGTCTGCAATGGCAAGCCTCGGCCCGCAGTGCACTCTTCCTCTCGGCCGCTATCGCCAACAAAGAGCCGACCCGTGGCGATTTCACCGACCGCTATCGCTTTGCCGAGGCTGACTCCTACCCCTCGTCGGAGCGACTCTACGACCTCGAAATCGGCTACACCTACACCGCACCGCGCCTGACGGCAGGCATCAACCTCTATTATATGTGGTATAAGGACCAGTTGGTCAAGACGGGACAAATCAACGATAGTTACGATGCGCTGAACATCAACGTACCGGATAGTTATCGCCGAGGCATCGAACTGTCGCTCGCATGGCGCACGACCGATTGGCTGACCCTCTCGGGCAATGCCACCTTCTCGCAAAACCGCATCGAGCATTATGTCGACAAGGTGGTCGACTATGCTTTGGAGGGGGATGTTGCCGGAGCCTACGACTATCTGACCACCGAGATGGGCACGACGACCATCAGCTATTCGCCCGAGGTGATGGCATCGTGGTCGCTTGATTTCCATCGCGGAGGTTTTGCGGCCGTGTTGAGCGGTCGCTATGTCGGGGAGCAATACTTCACCAACTTCGAGAACGATGCGATGCGTCTGGACAGTTACACGGTGAGCGACCTCGACCTCTCCTACACCTTCCGCACCAAAGCAGCCAAGCGTGTTCGTTTCGGCATCACGATTTATAACCTCTTCGATGCCCGTTACGAGTCGAACGGCTATGGATGGTCCGAGGCCTACGAGGGAGAACGCACCGACCATGCCTACTACTTCCCACAGGCACCCATCCACGCTTTGGCAAACGTAACCGTCAATTTCTAACCCGATGGACCTGAAACTCCTCTTGCAACTCGTGGGCATCACACTCGGCCTGCTCTACCTTTGGCTCGAATATCGAGCCGACATCCGACTATGGGTCGTGGGGCTCATCATGCCCTGCGTACACGGCACGCTCTACTTCACGGCAGGGCTCTATGCCGATTCGGCCATGCAGCTCTACTATGTACTCGCCGGCATCTACGGATGGGTCGTTTGGTACAACAGCCCACAACGCAAGGAGTCTGCTACTCGTACCATCGGCCATACACCACACCGATGGTGGCCGACCCTCATAGCCGTCTACGGAGCCATTCACGCCGTTCTCTACCTCGTGTTGCAGCATCTCACCGACAGCACCGTACCCTTCTGGGATGCGATGACTACGGCTCTCTCGGTGGTGGCGATGTGGATGCTTGCCCGCAAACGGGTCGAGCAGTGGCTCATCTGGGGCATCGTGGACCTCATTACCGTCGGGCTTTATCTCTACAAGGGAATTCCCATCACGGCCGGGCTCTATGCGCTCTACACGGTGCTGGCCGTCGTGGGCTGGCGACGATGGTGTCGGCTGGCCAAGCAGCAATAAGCATCAAAGGGGGTGTCGCAACAAATGCGACACCCTCTTATCATTTTGGCATACTCTTTGCCCCACCCCGATAGCGTAAAACCAAAATCACATGAGAAGATGAAAAAAATGCTCCTTTTGTTGCCCGTTGCAAGTCTGCTGGTGATGGGCTTTATCTGCTGTTCAGGCACCCGCGAATGGAAACACGAAGAGCGCAAGGCTCTGCGCAAAGCCCTGCAAGAGTACCGCGAGATGGTCTATCTGAATGACCTCACGGATGCCGAGTATGCCCTCTTCACGGATGAGGTGGCTGGTGACATCGAGAATGCCTACCCCGTTTACACCACCTTTATCGAGATGCCCGGCGTGGAGGACACGGTCGAGGTGGTCGTCGTAGAGACCATCGTCGATTACCTCAATGCCGACATGCACAACATGCGCCACATCTACCCCTATCCCTATTTAGTGGCCGAGGGAGTCTTACCGGCCGGGCTTGATATGCGCCAGCAACGCCAATTCTATAACTGTTTCGCTGCGAAGGTCAATGCCGCCTACCTCACGATGGGGCAATTCTTCAACGCCATCCTGGCCGACACGACCAACACCTCGCAAATTCGCCAGATGGAGAGCCAGTGTGCCAACGACCTCTTCAACTGGGTTGTCACCGAGGTAGACATTATCGAGACAAACTGATAAAAAAAAAGAAGGAGGGGATGCCTCCTTCTTTTTTTTTATTGTACTCGTTCTTCGAAAAATTCACGACTCACAATGACCCGAATCGCCTTGGGCATCACCTCAAATTCGAGCGGCGAGGAGCCCAACAACTCGCCATCGACCTCCACGGTTACCTCGGGTGAAGATTCGATGCGCACCTTATGTCCGCGTGCATGGCGCACGTGTCCGATGCGGTAGATACCGCCATTATAGAGGTAACGCAGGCGGAAAAGGATGTGCCAAAAGTGAATCGGCTTAACAAGCGACAGGTCGAACAATCCATCATCAGCCACCGCATCGGGCAGCTGTTGCACGCCATCTCCATTGTATTTACAGATACCGAGTGCCACCGAGAACATCAGCCCATTGTAGACCCGTACATCATCGACCCAAATCTTCATGCCGGTCGATTTGTAGATGAAGAAGTTGCTCAAAATGCAGAGAAACTTACGCAGTGCTCCGAAGCGATTCTTCTTTTGCAGGTGGGTCATGCGTTTGAGCAGGAAAGCATCGAAGCCCACACCCGCCACATTGGCAAAGTAGCGCGATTGGCGATACTGCGCCTCCTCGTAACTCGCCACACCCACATCCTGCAAGAAGGAGTATCCCTCGGCTATATGGCGCACAGCATCCTGATAGCGTGTCGACGTTCCAAACGAGCGTACCCAGTTGTTACCCGACCCCACAGCAATCATCGCCAACGTCACCTCATGCGCCGGCACCTCCTGCTGAATGAAGAGTCCGTTGACCACCTCATGCAGTGTGCCGACACCTCCCACCACGATGATATGGCGAAACCCCTCCTTGACGGCCGATACGGTCAGTTCCGTGGCATGGAACTTATGCTCCGTGAAAACCGGCTCGGCATGGATATCGGCCTCGCGCAAGAGGCGTGAGATGAGCGGAAAGTCCTCCAACCCATGCCCTTTATCGGCCACGGGATTGACGATGACATACCATTTCTGATGTGCTAAGCCCACTGCACTATGCCTTTACGGGAATATTCTCGAGCGTGCGCAGCAGGAAGTCGTAGAACTTCGCCACCGAAGCAATCTCCACCTTCTCATCAGGCGAGTGGGGATAGCAAATCGTCGGGCCAAAGGAAATCATATCCAGATTCGGGTATTTGCTACCGATAATACCGCACTCCAGACCGGCATGAATAGCCGTAACAGCCGGACGCTTGCCGTAGAGCTGCTCATACGAAGTAGTCATGGCAGCCAGGATGGGCGACTTCATGTTCGGATTCCAGCCATCATACGAACCCGTCAGCTCGCATGTAGCACCGGCCAATGCGAAGACCGCCTTGATTGCAGCACCCAGCGCCTCCTTCTCCGACCGCAACGACGAACGCAGCAGGCACTGCACCTTGATCTCCTTGCCATCCGACACAACACGGGCCAGGTTGGTCGAGGTCTGCACCAATCCCTCCATGGCTACCGACATCTTCTGTACCCCATCGGGGCAGGCCACGACAGCCTTGATTAGCGCATCGGCCACCGCTGCAGGAATCACCTCGGCAGGCATGGCCGTTGCCTCCGTATAGATGGCTATCGCATCCTCGATATCCTCAAATTCACGGATAATGGTCTGCTCATACCCCTTCACAGCCTCCTGCCATGCAGCCACCTGCTCGGTCGGCACCAGCACTACAGCCTCGGCCTCACGCGGAATGGCGTTGCGCAAACCGCCACCATCCACCGACGCCAGGCGCAAGCCCATCGCCTCGGCCTTATCCAGCAGCAGGCGCATCAGCTCACGGTTGGCATTGGCACGCTGGTAGCCAATCTGGATACCCGAGTGACCACCCTTCATGCCTTTGGCAACGAGTTTCATGGCTACAAAACCCGTAGCCGGTGCCGGCTCGGCCGTATAGGTAAAGGTAGCCGTAGCATCCATGCCACCGGCACAACCGACATACAACTCACCCTCGGTCTCCGAGTCGAGGTTGAGCAGGATATCGCCCTGCAACAACCCCTCTTCCAGTCCAAAGGCTCCATCCATACCGGTCTCCTCGGTGGCCGTAAAGAGTGCCTCCACGGGGCCATGTACGAGGGCCTTATCCTCTAAGACAGCCAAAATGGCGGCTGCGCCGATACCGTTATCGGCACCAAGCGTCGTGCCATCGGCCGTCACCCATTCGCCATCAATATAGGCCTCGATGGGATCCTGCTCGAAGTCGAACACCTTGTCGTTGTTCTTCTGCGGCACCATGTCGAGGTGAGCCTGAATGACCACCCCCACACGATTCTCCATACCCTCCGAGGCGGGTTTCGCCACATAGACGTTGTGTGCAGCATCCTCCTTCCAGCAGAGACCTTGCGCCTTGGCAAAATCGATGATGTATTGGCGAATCGCCTCCTCATGCCCCGACGGACGCGGAATGCGCACGATTTCGGCAAAATGTTTCCAAACGAGTTCGGGCTTCAAGCCCTTCAAATTCTTATCCATAAGTAGGTAGTTATTTATTGGTTTCCAGCAATTTTTTCTCCAATTCGTGGCGATCGGCATCGTGATCAAAGGCCTCGACGATCTGTTTCACGAGTTCGTGGCGCACAATATCCCGCTTATCAAATTCAACCTGACCGATTCCCTTTACATCCTTCAAAATCTGCATGGCCCGTGTCAGGCCGCTATCCGAGCGACGCGGCAGGTCAATCTGCGTCACATCACCCGTCACAATGAAACGGGCATTGCGCCCCATACGAGTCAGGAACATCTTGATTTGCGACAAAGTGGTATTCTGCGCCTCGTCCAGAATCACGAAGGCATTGTCGAGCGTGCGACCTCGCATATAGGCCAACGGCGCAATCTGCACCGTTCCCTCCTCCAGAAATTTCTGTAACTTGAGGGGTGGAATCATATCGTTCAGCGCATCGTACAAAGGTTGCAGATAGGGGTCGAGTTTCTCCTTCATATCACCGGGCAGGAAACCGAGTTTCTCACCCGCCTCAACAGCCGGACGTGTCAGGATAATGCGACGCACCTCCTTCTCCTTCAAGGCACGCACAGCCAACGCAATGGCCGTATAGGTTTTACCCGAGCCGGCAGGGCCCACGGCAAACAGCAGGTCGTTTTTCTCGTAGAGTTCGACCAATCGTTGCTGATTCGGCGTGCGAGCCCGCACCACCATGCCGTTGTTGCCATAGACCAGCACATCCTTATCCATCGGACGCTCCGAGGCGGCATATCCATCGGCAAAACATTGGTCGATAACCTGCGAGGAGAGGTGGCCGTACTTCGTATAATAGGCTACCAGCCCCTCGAATCGCTTCTCGAAACGAGCCACCTCGGCCGTTGCGCCCAGCACCTTGAGCGACGAACCACGCGCCACGATTTTCAGTTCGGGGAACATCGCCCGCAACTGCTCCAGATAGGCATTCTGCGGGCCATAGAGTTCACGGGGATCAACCCCGTCAATCAGAATCTCCTTTCCTACTCCGTCGGTCATAGGCTAAAAATAGTAACCGACATTGAGGAAGAAACACTGTGTGCGAACCTCACCAACACCTCCGGCATTGTCGGGCAGCATCACATTGTCCTTATTCTTAAATTGGCCGTTGTAGCGCACATCGACACGCAGGTGGTCAAACAGACGTACCTCGGCACCCAGCATATACGAGAAGGTTGTTCTCAGACCCGAGTAGTCGAGGTCCTCCTTGCCGAAACTGCCATCGCTCTCATTCATGAGTGTAAAGACGGGGCCAAAGAAGAGGCGCAACGGGCCGGCCACCTTAAAGCCCAGACCGAGTGGCAGGTCAATCGACGAGCAGGTCAATTCGCCCGTCTCTTTGAAGTTGGGGTTCGACAGATCGAGCGTCTGATGGATATAAATCAACTGCGGGTCGAGTGTCATAATCGAGCCAAGCGGAATCGAAGCCATCATACCGACCTGCCAGCCGAGTTTATTCTCCAGCTCGAATTTTGTACCCTTCAACTCAAAGTCAGCCATATTCACACCGGCTATCAAGCCCCAGCGAATCGGGGATTTGCGTTCCGTGCGTACTTGCATATAATCACTTTGCGCCACAGACTGCTGCGTCACAACGAGAGCCATCAGAAGGCTCACCAAGGGAATTAATCGTTTCATTCCGTCTCTTTTAATAATTGTTATTTACATCATTAATTTGTCAAAGTTAACGATTTTTTGCGAATTTCCGCATATTTTTCGCTACATTTGTCATTCACAACCGCAATCTATGCAACTACTCGCACTCCATACCGCCTTCTCGACCCCCATCGAGGACCCGATTTTGAAGTTCCTGCTCATCATGACCATCGTGCTGGGCACGCCATTGTTGCTCAACCGACTCAAGATTCCTTATCTACTCGGGTTGATCATTGCCGGAGCCATCATCGGCCCCCACGGCCTCAACCTCGTGTTGCGCGATAGCAGCATCATCCTCTCGGGTACGGCCGGCATGCTCTACATCCTCTTCATGGCAGGTCTGGAGATGGATATGGCCGACTTCAAGCGCAACAGCCTGCGTAGTTTTGCCTTCGGACTCTACACCTTCATTGTGCCGATGCTCTTCGGCATTGTTTCGGGCTACTACATCCTGGGCTACCCACTCCTCTCATCGGCCTTGATGGCCGCCCTATTCGCCTCGCAGACCCTGATTGCTTACCCGATTGTTTCGAAGCTCGGCATCACGCGCGACAAGGCCGTCACGATTGCCGTCGGCGGTACGATTGTCGTCGACATCCTGGCACTAATCACCCTGACGGTGGTGGTCGGCATGGCAACCGGCTCGACCGACCAACAATTTTGGTATCGGTTAGCCGCCTCGGTATTCGGTTGCGGCGTGGTCATCCTATGGTTTTTTCCACGTATCGGAAGGTGGTTCTTCAAGCGTTGCAGCGACAACATCTCGCAATATGTCTTTATCCTGGTCGTGCTCTTCCTGGGTGCCTACCTGACCCAGCTGGCCGGTCTGGAGCCCATCATCGGGGCCTTCTTGGCCGGTCTGGCGATGAACCGACTCATTCCCCGCACCTCGCCCTTGATGAACCGCATCGAGTTTGTCGGCAATGCCATCTTCATCCCCTTCTTCCTCCTGGGCGTCGGCATGCTCATCGACTACCACGCCATCATCGGCAGTTGGGAGACACTCATCGTCGGAGTTGTGATGATTGTGATGGTCACGCTGGCCAAATACATTGCAGCCGTGCTCACAGCCAAGAGTTTCCGTCTTTCCCGCAACCAGTTGACCCTGCTTTTCGGATTGAGCGTGGCACACGTCGCCGGCACGCTGGCCGTCGTGATGGTCGGTTACAACATCATCCTGGGGCATACACCCGAGGGAGTTCCGATTCGCCTGCTCGACGAGGCCGTCCTCAATGGTACGATTCTGATGATTCTCTGCACCTGCACCATCTCGACCTTCCTGACCCAACACGGTGCGCACCACATTGCGCTGGGCGGTCCGCAGACCGAGCGTCGGGTCGAGCAGGGCGAGCATGTGCTGATTCCCGTATCTCATCCCAAGTCGGTAGCCGAGGCAGTTGGGTTGGGCATTGCCGTCACGAAACAAAAGCACCGCAGTCTCTATGCCCTGAATGCCATTGACAACCAAAGCCACTCGACCGAGGAGGTCGAAGCGGCCGAGAAGATGCTCACAACGGCCGCCGAAGCATCGGCCGCAGCCGGCATTCACATGCACCGGCTGTTGCGTTACGACGTAAACATCGTCAACGCCATCGTCAGCATCGTGCGCGAACGCAACATCACCGATCTGGTGCTCGGCATGCACGAGGAGAGCGAACACACCTCCGCATTCAACACCCTGGGCAGTTCCGCTGTCCTTGGCTCGACCATTCCGCGCGTCTTGCTGCGCACGAATGTCACGACCTACATCTACCGCAACCAACAACCCCTCTCGACCGTCAAGCGTCATCTGGTTTTCGTACCTCGCCGTGCCGAACTTGAGCTCGGATTCGAGACGTGGGTATTGCGCATTCGACACTTGGCGCATGACACCGGAGCCAAACTGATTTTCTACGCTACACAGGCAACCATCGACTACCTGCAACGCAAACGTCGCAAGGCCGACATTGCCACCTACATCCCCACCGAGCAGTCGTGGGAGGAGTTACCGCGGCTCTTTGCACCGGTGAGCGATGACGACTGTCTGTGGGTGATCATGAGTCGCCGCGACCGCATCTCCTACACCGCAGCCATGAACCGCATTCCGGCCTACGTCGAGGAGCATTTCGCCCGCAACAACCACATCCTGCTCTTCCCCGTGCAGGCCGGCACGGATAGTGAACTGCTCAAGACACTGTAACCGGTTTGCGGGCTCGAATAATTTTTCGTATCATTGCACCCCATTTAACGAGTAGATAACACAAACACGCTATAAATATGAGTTTGGTAGCCATTGTAGGCCGACCCAATGTCGGCAAATCGACCCTCTTCAACCGCTTGGTAGGCCAGCGTCAAGCCATCGTCGATGCGACGGCAGGTACTACCCGTGACCGCCACTACGGCAAAACCGATTGGAACGGCAAGGAGTTCTCCATCATCGACACCGGTGGTTATACGGTAAACTCGGAGGATATCTTCGAAGATGAGATTCGCCGCCAGGTGTTGCTGGCCATCGACGAGGCCGATGTCATCCTCTTTTTGGTCGAGGTAACAACGGGTATCACCGACCTCGATATGATGATGGCCGACATCCTGCGTCGCACCTCGAAAAAGGTAATCTTGGTCTGCAACAAGGTCGACAACAACGACCAAATCTACGGCTCGCACGAGTTTTATTCGTTTGGACTGGGCGACCCCTACTGCATCTCGTCGATGTCGGGTAGCGGTACAGGCGACCTGATGGATGCCATTCTCGCTGCGCTGCCCGAGGAGACCGTAGCCGAGGAGGATGAGGAGTTGCCGCGTATTACCATCGTCGGACGTCCCAACGTGGGTAAATCGTCGATGACCAACGCCCTATTGGGGCAGGAGCGCAACATCGTCACCTCGATTGCCGGCACAACCCGCGACTCGATTCGCACGCGCTACAACAAATTCGGCATGGACTTCTACCTGGTCGACACGGCCGGCATGCGCAAGAAGGGCAAGGAGATGGAGGATTTGGAGTTCTACTCGGTGATGCGCTCGATTCGTGCCATCGAGAATTCCGACGTCTGCATCCTGATGCTCGATGCCCAGCAAGGATTGGAGTCGCAAGACCTCAACATCCACAACCTCATCGTGCGTAACCGCAAGGGATGTGTCATCGTGGTCAACAAATGGGACCTTGTCGAGAAGGACAACAACACGATGAAGGAGTGGACCGAGTTCCTCAAAAAGAAGCTCGCCCCGTTCAACGACATTCCGATTGTCTTCACCTCGGTACTCGAGAAGCAACGTATCCTGGAGGTACTGAAAACCGCCATCCGCGTACACGAAGCCCGCAAGCGCCGTATCGCAACCTCCGAACTGAACGAGTATCTGTTGCCACTCATCGAGAACTATCCGCCCCCCGCAACGAAGGGTAAATATATCAAAATCAAATACGTAACCCAGCTGCCCACCCCGACACCGCAGTTTGCCTTCTTTGTCAATCTGCCGCAATACATTCGTGAGCCGTATCGTCGTTTCCTCGAAAACAACATGCGCGAACAATGGGATTTTTCGGGGGTACCGATGCAGATTTATTTCCGACAGAAATAAGCATTTTGGGGAGTTTTGGGAGTTTTGAATCCGGTTCGATGAACATCACGAAGGCCATATTCAAATGCAGTTCGGAACGCATTTCGCAGGTTCCAAAGGATGCCTTGCGCGATATTGCCTTCATCGGCCGCAGCAACGTCGGCAAATCATCGCTCATCAACATGCTCACCGGCCACAAAGGGCTGGCCAAAGTATCGGCAACCCCCGGAAAGACACGCTTGATAAACCACTTTTGCATCAACGACAGTTGGTATCTGGTCGATTTGCCCGGCTATGGCTATGCCCGTACCTCGAAAAGCGAACGAGGAGCCTTCTCGAAAATCATCACCGACTACGTCTTCAAATGCGAGAAGATGTTCTTCCTGTTCGTGCTCGTTGACATCCGCCTCGAGCCACAGCGCATCGACCTCGACTTCATCAACCTGCTCGGAGAACACGGAGTGCCTTTTGGTTTGATTTTCACCAAAGCCGATAAACGCTCCAAAGCTCAACGAGACCGCAGCATTGCTACTTATAAAAAGGTATTGGAGGAGCAATGGGAGGAGTTACCACCCCACTTCATCAGTTCGTCGGAACAACGAGTTGGCCGTGACGAAATCCTCAATTTCATCGAAGAATGTCTGAAAACAGACTAAATGTTGATAATTGTTAAAAAAAGAGCCCCCCAAAAGGCTCTTTTTTCATCCTATTGTTCTATCTTTGCACGTGAAATAAATTCCCGTACACTAAATAGTCATGGCTATACACAAAATTAAAATCTTCGCAGGCCGCGCCACGCGTCCGTTGGCCGAGAAGATTGCAGCAAGCTTTGGTACAACGCTCGGAAAGTCGGAAATACTGAATTTCAGCGACGGTGAGTTCCAGCCTACCTACAACGAGTCGATTCGTGGTTGCACGGTCTTCTGTATTCAGTCGACCTTTCCCCCGACGGACAACTTGATGGAACTGCTGATGATGATCGATGCTGCAAAACGCGCCTCAGCCTATCAGGTAGTGGCTGTCATGCCCTATTTCGGTTGGGCTCGTCAGGACCGCAAAGACCGTCCCCGTGTGCCGATTGGTGCCAAATTGGTGGCCAACATGCTCAAAGCAGCCGGTGCTGACCGCGTGATGACCATGGACCTGCATGCCGACCAGATTCAAGGGTTCTTCGATATTCCGGTCGATGCACTCTACGCCAGCGGTATCTTTGTCCCCTATGTCCAAAGCCTGCACATCGAGGACCTCTCGATTGCTGCGCCCGATATGGGTGGTGCAAAGCGTGCCAACACCTATGCCAAATACCTCGGAACGCCGATTATCATCTCGCATAAGGAGCGTGCAAAGGCCAATGTCGTAGGTAAGATGACTGCTATTGGTGAGGTCGAGGGGCGCAACATCCTCATCGTGGACGACATGATCGACACGGCCGGCACGATCTGCATGGCTGCCGATATGCTGATGGCTCGTGGAGCCAAGAGTGTGCGTGCCGCTATTACCCACCCCGTACTCTCGGGACCGGCCTACGAGCGCATCAACGAAAGTGCGTTGCAGGAGATTATCGTAACCGATACGATTCCGCTCAACCCAAACAAGGACCTGCATAAGTTCACGGTGCTGTCGGTTGCCGACATCTTTGCCGACGTCATTGAGCGCGTCCACAACTACAAAGAGATTTCGTCGATTTTCTTCAAATAACGACAAAAACAACAAAAATAAGAACGCCCCGACCAATAGGCTGGGGCGTTCCTATTGATTATCAGACATCTATCCACCAGATAGCACACAAAGCGGACTGTTTATAACAAAAAACGCTACAAAACAACCCCTTCCTTATGTCACAAAAAAGGGTATTTGAGCGTAATGACCCGTGTTATGTTACAGATTATATAGCAAAAATCGGTATTTTTTAGTCAATTTTGTATACCAAACAAAAACGACTAACTCATGAAACCGACCCAGGAGCACCTCATTCGTACACGACAAGACGAATTGATTACGCAGGCCTATTGCACGATGACCGGTGCTGTTCGTGGATATATCAGTCGCCGCATCGGCTACACCCACGAGGCCGAAGACCTCACGCAGGAGTGCTTTGCCCGTCTGCTCGAATATCAGACCCTGCTCACGGCACAGACGCTTCGCAACCTGATTTACACGATTGCCCGCAATCTGGTCATCGACTATCTGCGTCACCATGCTCATACGGTACGAGCCCGTGAATATTTCAGCCAACGAGCCACCTCGGCAATCTCGCACAATACCGAGGAACAAGTTGAATCTAATGATTTGGAGCGTATTGAGCAGAGCCTGCTCGAGGGGCTTTCAGAGCGTCGTGCCGAGATTTATCGTCGTTCGATTCATCAGGGACAGACGGCCGAGGAGATTGCCATGCAACTCGATTTGAGTCGTCGCACAGTCGAGAACCACCTCTTCAAGGCTCGCCAGCAGATACGGGAGGCCTTGCGTTGTGCGCTCTAATTCAGTTCCATTTTACATATAATATATCGACACGGCAGCAAAAATGTCGCATAGGATTTCTATATACCTATATTAATGATTATATTTCGTATCCAATAAAACTTCCATCATCATGAAACACACTTTCCGCTCGTTACTACTCGGTCTACTCCTCGCAGCGAGTTTAACCATTTCGGCTCAAGAGCCTGCCCCTACGAAAAAGCCTTATCGAGCCTATTTGGTATGCAATTCCCACCTCGACACACAGTGGAATTGGGATGTACAGACCTCCATCCGCGAATATCTGCCCCGTGTGCTGTTCCATAACCTCTATCTCATGGAGCGTTACCCCGACTATCGGTTTAACTTCGAGGGAGGCGTGAAATATGCCTGGATGAAGGAGTACTATCCGTTGCAATATGCACAATTAAAGAAGTATATTCAAAGCGGGCAATGGCACATCTCGGGAGCTTCGTGGGATGCCAACGACACGAATATACCCTCACCTGAATCAGCCATTCGCAACATTCTGCTCGGACAAGAGTTCTACAAAGCGGAATTTGGCACACGTTCGACCGACATTTTTCTACCCGACTGTTTCGGTTTCAGCAGCACGCTACCAACGATTGCCGCCCACTGCAACCTGATTGGTTTCTCGACCCAGAAGTTGAATTGGCGCAAAACCACCTTCTACGATAACCCCGAGCAGCCTCGCAACCCCTTTGCCTGGGGTGTGTGGCGAGGACTGGATGGAGCCTCGGTCTTGGCAGCCTTTGATACGGGTGCCTACAATGATGTGCTCCCCGACAGTGTGCAGTACAACAAAGCGTTGATTGCACGTGCCGCTCGCGGATTCGACAACACCTGTTTCCGTTACTATTCGGGCGAAGAAAAGCATTCCGGTGACCGAGGAAACACCGGTACGGTGCTGACCTGTCGTCGTCTGGAGGCCTCGCTGAACGACCCGAAAGCCCCCATCGAAATCATCAGTGCTACGAGCGACCAGCTCTTCCTCGACTATCTGCATCGTCAGGAGGAGTTGCCTTCGTATCAGGGCGAACTGCTCATGGATTTGCATGGCACGGGGTGCTACACCTCGCAATCCGCCATGAAATACTACAATCGACGTAATGAGGAGCTCGTCGAGGCGGCCGAGCGTGCCTCGGTCGCAGCCGACTGGCTGGGAGCCATGCCTTACAACAAGGCGAAAATCAATGAGGTATGGCAGCGTTTCATCTGGCATCAGTTCCACGACGACCTGACCGGCACGAGTATTCCCGAGGCCTATCGTTGGTCGTGGAACGATGAGTTGATCGCCCTGCGTCAATCCGAGGAGGTCATGCATACAGCCGTAGCGGCTCTCAGTTACTCGCTCGACACCTGGGTCAAGGGAGAGGCCATCGTGGTCTACAACTCGACACCCTACCCCGTTCAGAGCACCGTTGCAGCAACCATCCCGCTCACTGACGAGCAGCAGGTGGTGTTCTATGGCCCCGATGGACGACGTGTGCCGGCACAAATACTCCGCCGTCATAACGGACAAGCCGACATTCTATTTGCCGCCAAGGTTCCTTCGGTAGGTTTTGCCGTCTATGACATGCGCAAAGTAGCCAAAACTGCCTCGCGCACCACGCTCAAAGCCGGTGAGCGTTCGCTGGAAAACTCGGTTTATCGTCTGCAGCTCAACGAGCGTGGCGACATCGTATCGCTCTACGACAAACGCCACAAGCGCGAGTTGGTAGCCCCGAACGAGGCAATCCGTCTGGCTAAAATCGAAAACAACCCATCGCAGCAGTGGCCGGCATGGGAGGTGCTGCATTCGGTAGTGGAACAACCCTCAACACCGATTACCAACAATGCCCGTATCTCGATTGAGGAGCAAGGCCCGCTGCGTGTCGCACTGCGTGTCGAGCGCACATGGGGGGATAGCCACTTCACGCAACATATCCGTCTGACCGAAGGAGCCGAAGCCGACCGCATCGACATCTGCACCGAGGTCGATTGGCATGGTAACGAGGTGTTGGTGAAGGCTGAATTTCCGCTCACAATCGCCAACGAGAAGGCCATCTACGACCTCGGTCTTGGCCACATCGAGCGCGGAAACAATGTGCCTACGGCCTACGAAGTACCGGCCTACAAATGGGCATCCCTGCGCGAGCCGCAAGGCTCCTATGGCGTAGCCATCCTCAACGATTCGAAATATGGCTGGGATAAACCCAACGACCACACGTTACGTCTGACCCTCTTCCATAACCCCTTGACCGAAAAGCGTTACCTCTATCAGGCACTCCAAGACCATGGGAAGCACACCTTTACCTACTCGATTGTGGCCTACGAGGGGGCTACCTATACCCGTGTACGTGCCGCAGCCGAGACCTTGAATGCACCCTTGAAGGCCTTCCGGGCTCCCAAGCACCAAGGTACGTTGGGCCGTACCTTCTCGATGGTCGAGAGTGCAACTCCGCAACTCGGCATCCGAGCCTTGAAAAAGGCCGAGGATGGCGATGGGTACATCGTGCGTTGCTACGAGTTGAGTGGTCAACCCGTTGAGCAGGGTATGATTCGCTTTGCTGCTCCGATTCATTCGGCCGAGGCGTGCTACGCTACCGAGGAGCGTTGTGGCGAGGCACAATTTGAGGGCAATACGCTCTATGTCTCGACCAATGGCTTCTCGCCCAAAACCTTCCGTGTACGCTTGGCCGCTCCGGAGCATCCGGCAACAATTGATGTGGCCGCCAAGCCCGTTACACTCCCCTACAACATCACCGCCTTCTCGACCGACGAGTTCCATACCTACTATCGGTTCGACCGTGAGCACAGTTCGTTTGCTGCCGAATTGATACCCGATATGGTTTATTGCCAGGGTATTCCCTTCCGAATGGGCGAAGCGAATTATCCCGATGCCGTTCGTTGCCAGGGACAGCGCATTACGCTTCCCGAAGGTACGTACGATGAGATTCACCTGCTCGTAGCCGCAGCCAATGAGGCTTGTGAGGTCGAATTCCGTGTAGGCGACATGGCACAAAAGCGTCACATTCCACTTTGGAAGGGCTTCTACGGTCAATGGGGATGGAGTGAGTATAGCGAAAGCTGCCTGACACAGGAGGTCATCGCACATGTCGGCACCCACCGCCATCGCAGTGGCGAGGGAAATATGCCCTACGAATTCTCCTACCTCTATCACATCACCCTCGAGGTTCCCGAGGGGGCTCGTGAGTTGATTCTCCCCGAACAGGCTGAAGCCACCATCTTCGCAGCGACCCTTTCGAAACAGGTCATCGGTGCGGTCGAACCCCTTGGCATCAATTTTTATCATCCTAATAACCAATAAACCATGAAAAAACTACTCGTCTTCCTTTTGGCAACGCTCTGCATACTCACGACGGGCTTCGCAGAGGAGCTACGCTCGCCTGACGGGCGCATCGCTATTCAATTCACCATGGGCGATGTCGATGCCACAACCAAGGCCTATTATCCCGATGGAACTCCCTACTATGCGGTAACCTACGACGGGAAACCCTTCCTGCTCCCTTCCCGCATGGGATTTGAACTTTCGGGAACGGCCGAAATCAAACATTACCTGCGTCTTGTGGGATGTGAGCGCACGGAGCATCGCAACAGCTGGAAACCTGTCTATGGCGAGCAGGAGCAGTATCCTGATAACTATAACGAAATGGTTGTACGTCTCGAGGAGCGACTCTATCCGCATCGTCATCTGCTGATTCGCTTCCGCGCCTACGATGAGGGTATCGCCTTCCGCTATGAGATTCCCGACGAGAAGGGTTTCGAGTCGGTGACGCTCACCCGTGAATTGACCGAGTTTACCTTCCCGCGCAACACCTCGGTATGGGAGTCGCACGGCCACGAGGGGCGTTATTATAAGGTCTACCCCTATGAGGTACGTCCGCGTTGTGAACTTCCGCTCACCTGTCTGACCCAGCAGGGCGTATATGGTGCGCTGATGGAGGCCGGCAACCACCACTATCCGCGTGCTTACGTCGAGGCTCCGTATGGTCGTTCGCGCGCCCACACGCTGCGCATCGACCTGCGCGGTGAAGCCAAGAGCACCCACGGCATGACTACCGCCTGGCGTGCCATCACCCTTTCCGATACGCCGGGAGGACTCATGGAGCGCAACTACCTGCTCTACAACCTCAACGAGCCCTGCAAAATAGCCGACACCTCGTGGATTAAGCCGGGTACGGCGATGCGTGACACGGAGCTCTCGACCCCGTCGGCACTCCGCATGATTGACTACTGCGCCAGCATGGGTATCTCCTATGTCATCTTCGATGGCGGTTGGTATGGCAAGCCCAACGACCACACGTCGGATCCTGCACTCGTGCGTGCCCAATTCCACCCCGTTACCGGTGCCCCCAAGCCCAACCATCCGGGACTCGATCTGCAGCAGGTCATCGACTATGGCAAACAAAAAGGTGTCGGCATCTTCCTCTATGTCAATCGTGAGGGTTTGGAGCGTTATGCCGACCAGATCTTCCCGCTCTACCAGAAATGGGGCATCAAGGGTATCAAGCCGGGCTTCGTACAGGTAGGTAGCCAAGAGTGGCAAGAGTGGATTGAGCGTTTGGTGGCCAAGGCTGCCGAGTATGAACTCTTAGTGAACATCCACGATGCCTATCGTCCGAACGGATTCAGCCGCACCTACCCCAACCTGCTGACGCAGGAGGGTATTCACGGCAACGAGCAGGTACCCAATGCCGACCACAATGTCATGCTGCCCTACACGCGCTTCACGAGTGGTGCCGGCGACTACACCCCGGGCTACACGCGCGATGCCCTGCAGCCGAAACACATTCATCGTCTGGCTCTGCCCGTACTCTATTACAGTCCGGCCCAATTCCTCTTCTGGATTGAGAAAATCAACGATGAGCACAACCGTCCCGAACTCGAGTTTTGGCGCAACATCCCCACCACATGGGATGAGACCCGATTCTTGAGTGGCAACATCGGCGAATATGCTATTGTGGCTCGTCGCAAAGCCTCGACCTGGTATGTGGGCGGTATTACCAACACGCAGCCTCGTGAGGTAGAGGTCGATTGTTCGTTCCTCACACCGGGTGTGCGTTATGTGGCTACGCTCTACACCGAGGGGCAGAACGATACGGTTGACAGCAAGCAGATTACGCTCGATGCCAAGCAGACGCTCCGTCTGCCACTGCAAAGTTCGGGTGGTTTCACACTGAAGATAACACCTAAAAAATAATGCACATGAAACAGATGCTTTGTACCCTGGCCCTGCTACTGGGCGTGATGACCGTAGCCTCGGCCGACGAATTCCGTCACCCGGGCATCCTGCACTCGCAAGAGGCACTGGATCGCATCGCTTCGCTCGTTGACAAGCAAGTGCAGCCCGCCATGGGCTCCTATGCAAAACTGCGAGCAGACCGAAAATCATCGTTCAACTATCCGATGCAGGGGCCGTTCCGCGACATCAGTCGTGCCGGTAAATATGGATACACAAAGGCTCCCTGCGAGGATGATTTCAATGCCGCCTACTACAATGCACTGATGTGGTCGATTACGCGCGATACGCGCCATGCAGACAAGGCGATGGAGATTATCCGTGCCTATGCCCGCACGCTCGTCAAGATTCACCCGATGGATGCACCGCTCTGCGCTTCGTTGCAGGGTTTCATGCTGGTCAATGCAGCCGAGATTCTACGCTATACCTATACGCACAAAAACTACTCGAACGGCTGGACCGAAGGCGACACGGAGCAGACCGAACGGATGTTCCGCGAGGTTTTCATCCCTGTTTTAACGGAGTTCTACGCCACGAAGCCCTACACGAATGGTAACTGGGGTATCGCTGTCAATAAGGCTCAGATAGGCATGGCCGTCTACCTCAACGATCGTGCGCTCTACGACAAAGCCATCGAGTTCTTCTACCACGGCAAGGACAACGGTTCGCTTCCGAACTACATCCACGAGAGTGGTCAGTTGCAGGAGAGTGGTCGCGACCAGGCACACTGCATGTTGGCCATCGGTTGTTTTGCCGAGATTGCCGAGGTGGCATGGAATCAGGGACAAGATCTCTACAGCGCACTCGACAACCGCATCATGAAGGGGTGTGAATACCTCTCGAAGTCGAATCTGGGCTACGACGTTCCCTTCTTTACATGGACAGACCTGACGGGGAAATACTCCGCTTGGCACACCCTCGGACAGGCAGCCCTGGGACAGTGGCGTGCTGTCTTCGAACTTCCCTACAACCACTACGTCGAGCGTTGTGGCTTGGAGATGCCCTACACCGAGATGGTTCTGGGTCGTATTCGCCCCGAGGGCATCGGCTGGACCTGCGACAACCCGGGATTCGGCACGTTGCTCTTCTACCTCGGCAAAGGGGAGGCCGAGCCGGCGCGTGGATGTATCGAGGAGTATCCACAGGATCGTCTGTATGGCTGGTCGTTTGCTTCGGCCGGTGTGCGTCTGGTCAATGGGGAGATGATGTTAGCCTCGTCGGGCATTTCACTCGCGAAGAAGGGGCTGCGCTACCACTGCACGAAGTACCCCTACATCGAGGTAAAAATCAAGCATATGCCCAAGCAGCACAATCGTCGTTGGCTGGCACTCAGCGTCAATATCATGAGTGCGCCCGAATATTGGATTTTCGATGAGCGTGAGGCGATCCGTACCGACCGCGAGACCTATCTGTTCCGTGTCGAGGGCACGAAATCGACCAACGGAACACTCTTCCCGACACGTCCCACCTCCGTGACGCTCCATCTCGAATTTGGAGAGACGCATGGCGATGGTGTACACATCGAATCGGTGAAGTCGGTAGAGAAACCCTAACCGAGAACTCTTTCTACACAGCGAGCGGGCTGTCCGGCAATGCCGGGCAGCCCGCTCTTCAACCAACCTAATTATTAACCCTAAAAAACCTCCGACGATGAGGGTGGCGGGTTAACACCCCATCGTTTATTTGGCTTCGCGCCCATCTCCAATTCCAGAACACCTCCTGCAGCAAACTGTTTGTGGTAGAACCAGCAATCCTGCCACGGTTGACCATTGAGCGATGCTTTGCGAATGTAGCAGTTCTCGGCCGAATTGTTTTTCACAACAATCTCAAATGTCTTGCCCTCATAGTACCGCGTGTCGAGATGAATCTTCACACGCTCAAACAGGGGCGATGTAATCTCATAGTAAGGCTCTGCAGCGCAACCGCCATCGACCTCAAACAGACCGATTGCCATCAGCACGCCCAATGCGCCCATCTGTCCCTGGTCCTCATCATCACGATAGCCGCCATAAGGTGTAATATCGCTATAGGCCGCCTTCACGCGACGCACCCACTTCTGGGTCAGCCACGGGGCCCCGGCATAGTTGAACAGATGCGCCATACCCGTACCGGGCTGGTTGCCGTAATCGGTCCAATTACCCTCCTTATGTTTATTCGAGCGGAAGAATCCATACGGTTCACCACGCCTAAATTGCTCATCAAGACGCGCTACATAGCGTTCCGGGCCACCAAAGAGTGAAATCAGTCCGGGCATATCATGCGGCACATAGTGGGTATAGATGGCCGAATTACTCTCACAGAAGCCACCTCGCTCGGTCAATTCCAGCGGATCAAAATTGGGTAACCACGCACCATCCACACCGCGCGGCTGCATATAGCCACTTTCGGCATTCCACACCTGACGATAGTTCTGCGAACGGCGCATGAATCGTGCGTAATCCTCCATCTTGCCCATCTTCTTGGCCAACTGCGCCAAGCACCAATCCTGGTAGGCATATTCGAGCGTCATGGCTGCACCCGTCGTATGCATGCCTCGCACATCTGTACGACCATCGGGGACATAGCCTCGCTCCTCATAGTAGCGCATACCACCCGAATGGGCATCAGCATTATGCTCATAACCGGCATGGTCACGAATACCTCCTACAAAGGCATTCTTCACGAGTCCCTCATAGGCCTCTTCGGTCGGATAGTTGCGAATACCCTTATTATAGGCCGCAGCAAAGAACGACACGGCCGGATCGCCAATCATCACATAGGTATAGTTGCCACCCGACGGGCCACGCGGAATCAACCCTCCGTTGCGATACATATCGACCATCGTATTACAGAAGGCATCCATCACCTCGGGATAGGCCATCGACCAGAGAATATTCAACGACCAATGGCTTCCCCACCAAGCATCGAAATTGTGGTGGTTGTAGCGCGGCTTGCCCGAGGCATCGCACGGAATCTGACGAATCTGCGGAGCATCGCCCGTCAGGTCGAGGTAGGTGCCGCTTGCATCACTCACGATGTGGCGACCAATAAGCGCGTGCCACAGGTCGGTATAGAGTTTCACCTGCTCGGCATGTGTACCTCCCTCTACCTCGATACGTCCCAACCAGCTGTTCCACTCGGCATAAGAGTCGTTGCGTACAGCATCGAAATCCCAATGGGGTAACTCTGCCTGCATATTGCGTTGCGCCTCGGCCACACTCACATAGGAGATGGCAACCTTCAGCTGCACCGCCTCACCGGCCTTCGTTGCGAAGCGCACGGCCAACCCGGCATCCTTACCCGAAATGCGCTCGGGAAGCGTATTGCGACGCACGGCACCCTCGCTCCAGGTGACCACCTCGGCTATCGGTTTATCCAATTCGGCATAGAAATAGACCGGTGTATCCTTCGGACGACGCCCTGTACGTTGCATCACTGCCCAGCCGGCAATCCGATAATCATCAATAGGCCACACCTCGGAGTAGGCCGTCGGGCCATGCGCCAGATAGGCACCCGTATCGAAGAGGATGTAACTCTCCTCGCTCGCAGGGAAGGTATATCGGTGCATGCCTACACGGCAGGTCGAGGTCAACTCGGCCGTTACATCATAATCCGTCAGTTGCACCTTGTGGTAACCCGGTTTGGCCACCTCTCCCTCATGGGTAAAGGCCGACTGGTAGGCATCCATGCCTCGATGCCCACGAAAAGCACCGACCGTTGGCATCACCGCTACACCCGACATCTGCCAATTATGAATATGGCTAAAACAACGAATATACTTCGAGTCATAAAGGTAGCCCGAGCCCCACGATTGCGCCGTATCGGTATCGGGACTGAGGCTGACCATACCAAAGGGACGGCATGCCGAGTTGAAGAAGAACCACCGTGAGCGATGGCTATCGACAAAGGGGTTGACCAAATCGACATAGTTCGTTTGCGGCTCATCACTCGTTTGAGCCCACACATGAGTTGTCAGGCCTCCCTGCAACCACAACAATGCGAGTAAAAAGATTCGTTTCATCGCTTATCGAATGTAAAAGGTTTGACGCACCGGCTCGGCCGTAGCCACCTCCGGATCTGTTGTTCGTCCATATTGCCAAGCAACAACCGTCACTCGCACGGGATACTTCGTGCGGGGCGGCAGCGGAGTCAGCACCAAACGATTGCCCTCGACACGAGCCGGTCCGGCATCGACATAAAATTTCACCGGGAGTCCCGACGAGGCGACCGCCTTCAGCGGAAGCGATTTCGTGCCTCGCTTCACATCACGCAAAGGGGCGAAGTCGATGGTTTGCCCCATACCCTCAGCCCGTCGCACAGGCATCATGATGCGTGCTTGCTGCACGGCCGCCTTGAAGTGCTCATCTCCCGGATGCACCACTGCAAAATCGAGTTCCACCTCCTTATCGCTCCACTGCACCAAGCGATTCCAGGCAATGCGAAGCCCCTCATCCACCACCTCGGCCGGTGCCGAGATAATACTTAAGCGCGGAGCTCCGGCACCCTGCTCGAGCGGCTCACCGACCTTTCGTCCGGTCCAGGCCGGCAGTCGATTATGCCCCACAGGTACCTCCGAATACATCGCCGCCTCGAGTGGAATGGTTACGCCATCCTCGCTCGTCGTGCAGGTCGGATGCAGTTGCATATGCGTATTGCGTTGGGGTACAAACTCCCCACCCTGTTTCAAGCCGGCCAATTGGGGTTTCAGCGCACGGAAACGTGCCTGGTAGGCTTGCGTAGCCTCGACCATCTCTCGGTCGAAAAACCAGAAGGCCTCCTCGCGATTCCCCTTGTATTCGGCAACAGGTGCCGGCTCGGTGGTCGGCGGTTGATTGCGCAGCCAACGCTCGGCCAGCCACCCCTCCTTCGTGGGGTCTACATGGCCATATTGCAACGCCTTGCGGATAAACAGCGCAATATATTGCGCCTTTTCGGGCGTATAGGCGAAGTGTCCTTCGGCCGGGCATGCCAACATCGAGAGGGGCAAAAGCGGATGCTCCCGACGCTCCTTCAAGCCGCGCAAAGCCCACCCTTCAGCCGACTCATACTCGCCCATCGTCTCCAGGCAGGGGATGCAATCAATCGTGCGTTCCCCCCAGATATCGTGACACAGCCAATTATCACGATGATAAGGCCATTGACCACTGACCGAGATACACGCCAATGTGCGTTCGGGCTTATAGGCTGCCAAATAGTAGGGCCAGCTGGCTGCCGCCGAATGGCCGATGCCAATCAGTGGCGCAGAGGCAAGCTCCTCATAACCCGATACGGCTGCCAAATCGTGCAGGATGGCATCGAGGGTCTCCCACGCCCCATCACGAAAATCGAAACCATGGTTAAACGAGGGGTGCACCCACACCTGAGCCACACCCAGCTCGCCCATGCGTTGACGAAACGCCGCATCTTCCATCAGCGTAATCTCCTCCATGTTGTGTTGCGCAACCAGCACCGCACGCACCTCTTGACACGCAGGAGCAATCCACAGATAGGCCTGCGATTCGAGGCTCTTGGGCTTCTGGGCAAAGTTACGCACCGATACCGACCACTGCCACACCCCATTCTGGGCTGACATGGGGAGCATCATTCCCACCAGGAAAAGCATCGCTAATACACGTCGTTTCATCGTCTGTTTCGGCTCAAGGATTTACAATACCTGTTTCTTATAGTTCTTCACCGAACGGTCGTGCTCCTTTTCGGGGACCAGACGGATAGCCGCACCACCCGAATTACGCAACTTGAAGGTAAGCACCGAAGTGTTATTCACACGCAGCGTCTGCACACGCACCTTCGTACGGGTCGGAATCGACGCATCGCCATCGGTATAGATTTCAGCCACATAGTTACCCTCGCCAAGGAAGTCGAGAGCCACCTCCAATGTACGGCCCTCGTTGCCCGTAATCGTACCTACGAACCACTCCTCTCCATGACGACGCGCCACCGAGATATACTTACCAACTTCGCCCTGCAGCACCTTCGTATCGTCCCAAACGGTGTAGATGTCATCGAAGAATTTCAACTCGGGCTCATCTTGCGAATCGCTCGGCTTGTCATACCAATACATATACTGCAAGGGGCTGTAATAGACCGCAGCCAACGCCAACTGGTGAGCCGGCGTAGTCTGTATCGAGCGCGAACGAGGCACACCGTAGTTATCCTGTTGGGTATTCATACGGCCAAAGTCCTGGCGATAGTAGCAAATCGTATAGTCGGCAGCACCGGCCACATAGCGCGTAAAGGCCAGCGTGACATTATGCGTTGCATCGGGGAACTCCTCGTTACCACGAATACCCTCCTGCGTCATCAGGTTCGGATAGGTACGGCTAAAGCCCGTCGGACGATACTCATCGTGAATATCAACCATAAAGCCATACTCGGCACACTTCTTCACAGCCTCGTGCATCCACTTGGTCCACACCTGCGAACCTACCTGCACGAAACCGAACTTGATACCGGCAATGCCCCACGATTTGTAGAGCGGAAGTATCTCGTCCAGCTGCTGCTGCAGGGCTCGCTGGTTCACATAGACAATCACACCGATACCGCGCTCACGGGCATAGGCAACCACCTCCTGCAAATTCAACGCATGGATATTCGGGTTGCGACGCGGGTCAAGCGTCACGGTCGTGGCATCCGAAGCCTTGTCATACTCAAACCCATACCAACCGGCATCGAAATGGATGTATTGCAGATTGCGTTTCACGGCAAAATCCACCAACGCCTTACCTCCCTCGGTGGTGAGCGTCACCTCGCGCATCACCTTACCGGGTTTAATCCACGACGGATCCTCAATAGCGCAGGGAGGATTCAGGTTCAGAATCAAATCATTGTGCTGCAGGATCTCTCCGGCTTGATTACCGCACATCACCACACGCCACGGGGTATGATAGGGCGCAATATCCTCAACAGGGCCATACATAGCCGTCAGAATCGTATTGCGTTCTTTAACCATAAATTTCGTGCGCACATAATCTACCACGGCAGCCTCGGCCAAGCAGGCAAAACGGCCATCGGGCAACGTCAACAACAACGGACGATCCGACTCCCCGGGCCAATTCTCGAGCGGCATGAGGGTATAGGAGGTCTGTGCACGGGGCGTAAAGTAAGCCTGCGTCCCCTCAGGCATAACAAATTGGGTGTACTCGTCGGTAATTTTCAGATACTGACCACCCGGAAAGCGATAGCGGAAAGCAACGCCCTCCTCATAGGCGCGCACCTCGAGTTGCAAGCGGTTGCGCGGATTTTTTGTCGGATGCAGCGTTACCGTATAGGCATTGTAACGGTCGCGTATCGTATTACGCTCGCCATAAATCGGATGCCACACCGTATCACACGATGTTTGGGCCACCTCACCGAGTTTCAGCCCATCACGCCACTCAAAGCCGGCCTTGATACCGAGCACCGAGGGCTCCACAACACGTTTCCCCTCCCAATCGAGCGACCAACGCAGGGTCGAA
This sequence comes from Alistipes sp., assembly GCA_017623115.1. Lineage (GTDB taxonomy): Bacteria > Bacteroidota > Bacteroidia > Bacteroidales > Rikenellaceae > Alistipes. Next base: position 102,053 of record JAGAPT010000021.1, on the reverse strand, counting down.
GCCTCGTCATTAAGCGTCATGCGATAATTTCCGTCGGGCGAAGTGATAACCACCTCCTTGGCCTCAACAGCCCAAACTCCCAGCAAGCAAACCAGGGCAAGCAATGTCTTTTTCATGATGTATCTTATTTCTTAATTTTCATTTGCTCAACAAACTCGTTGCGTACCATCGGCTCATAATTCGCATCAACCGGCACACCGAAATAGGAGACCCTCTCGAGTGTAATATTAGCTACATTGTGCTCCGCATCCACACCCATCAGGACTACTCGACCAAGCCCGCGCTCCGTACCATAGTCATAGGTCTCGATATCGCGGAAGGTAACATTGTGCACATAAGGTCCATAGGAAGGTATCACGACAAACTCGCCATAACCACGGCTGCCGAGACCTCGACGACCCGGTCCTCGGGTAATGTTATTGGGTGTCGGCACCACCATCGGGCGCGTACCGACCAATTGCAAGGCGGGAGTTATCTTAATCAGGTTATAGGGACGCTCGCCATGGATGCGAATCTGTTCGAAACTCAGATTCTCCATCGGCATCTCGCCCGTCGGATGCAACCAAAAGATTTGTACGCGATCTCGATTCGGGAAGTGAATCACATCGATATTCCGTGCCGTGATGTTGCGCATCGCAGGACACGAACTCTCGGTTGCAATGCGGAAGACATTGGCAAAATCGACCCAGAACACACAGTTCTCGACCACGATATTCTCGGTCGGTTTTGAGGTTGTCACGCCATCGGCACGTGTGATACCCTTGGGGGATATCGAGTCATCATCGGTACGGAAAAAGCAGTTGCGAATCGTCACATTACTCGAGTTGCAGGGATTGCAACCATCATCATTACCCACTCGTGAACCGGCCAGGCGCACATGGTCGACCAAAACACGGTCACACCCTTGAGGTACGATGGTCCAATAGTAGGAACCCTTGATGATGATATCACGCATCACCAGGTTGTTGCAGTTTTTGGCGTTGACCATAAAATCGGTCGGGCCGGCATTGTGGTGCCAATCCGAGCCATCGAGGATACCACGCCCGCAGATGGTGATGTTATCGCCCGAAGCCTCGATACCGGCATTGACCACGGCACCCGTAGCCAGATAGAGCGTTTGGTTATCGCTCAAACGAATCAAGCCCCCTTCGGGATTGTGTTCACCCGGCCCGAAATAGAGCACCTGCGGGTCTGCGGGGTCGGGACGGAAGGTTTCGGGAGCATTCGCAAAGAGCAGCAACGGGCTGTTGCAGCCATCGGGCTCAAACGAAAGATCCATCGGCTCCTGCAGGCGGAAACGAGCCACCTCGCCACTCACTTGCGGCTCAATGGCCTTCGCAGCGGGTAAAATCTGTAAATTGGAGAGCGGGAAACTACTCTTCACAACCACCTCGACACTGCCCTCCATGTCGAAGTAGGCAATCGAATACTTCTTATCGTGATGTTGGCTCAAAGCGCGATAGACAGGCACCTCCACACCATCGACCTCAACCACATAGTCGAGCGAGCGATAGCGTTCGGCCGGCATCGTATGCGACACCACCCCGGCCTGCACCCACATCGGAGCAAGCACTAAACCGAGCAAATAAGCGACCACACGTTTCATATCGAATCAGGAAAAGTTTGTTTTTGGATAGAAAGAGTGCCCCCGAAGGGCTTTTCCCTTGCGAGGGCACTCCAATTAGTTAATCAGGCGTAAAGACTACTCCCAGCCCGGGTTGTTACCCAACTCCTGGCCGTTCGAGAGCGTATTGAGCCAGTTCTTCGGAATCGGACGGATGCTGTACTTGGCATTCGTCGAAGCCGACAACTGCGTCTTGATAACACCACCGGTTACGTTGTTCACGTCCCAGTTGTACTTCAATACACGCTCAGCCAACTTACCCGTACGCGACAGGTCGTTCCAACGCGGAGCCTCACCGAAGAGCTCGAGAGCACGCTCGTCGAGTACATTGTCGATGGTCACCGTACCCGTGTAGGAGATCAGGCCACCCTCGGGAGCGTTTTTCTTCGCACGGTCACGCACCTTGTTGATGTGGAACAGAGCCTTCGTGTTGTTGTTAGCCTTCACGGCAGCCTCGGCAGCAATCAGGTGCGTCTCGGCCAGACGGAACAGATAGATGTCACGAGCACCGGTAGCCGAGTTGTTCGTCATGTTCACCTGCAGTTGGCTATCCTTGAACTTGTAAACGGGCAGCCAAGCACGCGTCGATACGTTCTTGCTCTGGTAACCGGTCTTGTAGAAGTCGTCGTTGCCGGCATTGTTGTACGAACCCTCGGCAATCGAACCCGTAGGATAGTTGTAGTAAACGCAACCGGCTGCGGCAGCAGCCTCCTTCTCGGCCTCGCTCCACACCTTGAAGTCAGCCTCCACAGGTACGGGGAAGTAGATACAAGGCTCGCCCTTCGGCACGGTATAGTTATCCACAAGGCAATCGAAGTGGTTAGCACCCAGCGTTTTACCATCCACCGAAGTAGCAGCATCACCATTCAGCGGCGACATGAAGGTCACCTGTGCACGACGGTCCTTCTTCCAATCGAAGAGCAGGTAAGCATACTTCGTCGGCATTACCGAACCCCAGTCAGCACCATAAATAGCACTGAAGGTCATACCACCAAAGCCCTCACGATAGGGGAACATCCAGAAGCTGGTGTAGATGTTGCGATTGTAGTTCGTAGCAGCATCATAGTTCACTGCAAAGATAATCTCATCGTTCTCCTCGTTGGCATCTTTGTGTACATCGAGGAAGTCGGGCTGCAAAGCGTGACCCGATTTCTCAATGACATACTCGGCATCAGCCAAAGCGTTCGTGAAGTCGGTCGACTCGGCATAGCTCTGATAACCACGCGTGAGGTAAACCAAAGCACGCAGGTGGTAGGCAGCAGCCTTCGAAGCGCGACCATAATCCGAAGCGGGTTGTTTCAGCGGGAGGTTCGACGAGATTACATCGCCCAAATCCTGCAGAATCTGCTTGTAGAAGAGGTCACCGCTATCGAGCTGCGAAACGGTCGAAGCCGACGTCGGCTCCTCGAGCAGCAGCGGAGCCTGGCCCCAGTTCTTCACGATCTCGAAGAGCACCAAAGCGCGCAGGAACTTCATCTCGGCTACGCGGGTAGCCAACAGCGTCTCATCAATACCATCCAGCGGATCCTGGGCCTTCGTAACAACGGCCGGAGCGCGGTTGATAGCCGCATTGATGTTCTTCAAAGCACCATAGAGCGCATTCCACTGACCGTTTACCGCACCATTATCGTTCATATAGGTCGGCACATACTGGTTCAGATCGTTGGTCACCGAACCATTACCCTGCGTACCAATATCGGTACCGAGCTGGGTCAGCGTGTAGTAGTTCGTCGAGTTGTAAATCGAATTCAGGGTCTCGTAGGCGCCGACTGTCAGCGACTCATAACCCTTTGCGGTGGCAAAGAAGGCCTCTGCCGACTGGCTGGAGATATTCTCCTCATCGAGGAACGACGAGCAGCCGGAAAGCACAACCGTAGCCGCCACGAGCATTGCTTTTGCAAATATCTTATTGGTTTTCATAAAAGTTGTGTTTTTCAAATTAGAAACCTACATTGACACCGAACATTACGTTGCAGGTCATAAAGTCCGTAGAACCGATACCCGTGGTCATCTGCTGCGGGTCGAAGGCGTTCTTCTCAGCCCAGATGAAGGGGTTCTGTACCGTTGCATAAACACGCAGGTTATCCAGGTGCAACTTCTTCAACATCTCCTTCTTGAAGGTGTAACCCAACGTGATGTGGTTAACGAGCAAGAAATCGGTGCTGCTGAAACGGTGGGTGTTGGTCGACTTCTCCTCACCCCAGCTACCGCGGTGGTTAGCATGCGGACCGTGGTTACCGGGCTGGTGACGCTCGTTGGTCGGATTCTCCGGCGTCCAGTAGCTACCACGCAGGTTGTTGAAGTTGTTCGTGTTGCCCTCCAAAGCGAACGATACATAGTACTGGTTCTTCCTATCGGCACCTGCCTGATACGACATCGCGAACGAGAGGTCGAACTCACGATAGGTGAAGGTGTTGGTCATACCACCCGTCCAATCCGGCGTACGCTTACCCGTGAAGACGTGGTCGGCATCGGTAATCTTACCATCACCGTCGAGGTCGAGCACCTTGTAGTTACCGGGTTTGCAACCATACTTGGCAGCCTCGGCAGCCTCGTCGAGTTGCCATACACCCAACGTAATCGACTGATAGTTCACGTCAATCGGCTTACCGATAATCCAGAGGTTCGAGTAGTCACCCTCCAGGCCCTGCATCGAGGGACCGCGCGACGAGAGATCCTCCTTATAAGCCAGCTTCACGATTTCGTTCTTGTTGTAAGCGACGTTGAAGTTGGTCGTCCACGAGAAGTTCTTGGTCTGGATGTTCACCGTGTTGAGCATGAGCTCGAAACCTTGGTTGCGCACCGAACCTACGTTCGCCTTTACCGAGCTGTAACCGGTCGTTGCGGGAACCGTCTTGTTCATAATCAGGTCCTCAGTCAAACGGTTGTAGTACTCAACACTACCCGAGATGCGGTTGCCCAGCACACCGAAGTCGAGACCTACGTTGTACTCGGTCGTGCGCTCCCAGCCCAACTCGAGGTTACGCAGGTTGTTGGGAACATAACCCAAACCGGCGGTCGTACCGAGCTGATAATACTTCGCACCACTGATCGAACCCTCGGTCTGATAAGGACTTACGTTGTCGTTACCGGTCTGACCATAGCTGAAACGGAGTTTCAAGTTGTCGATCCAGTCGATATTCTTCATGAACTCCTCACCCGAGATACGCCATGCAACGGCTGCCGAAGCAAAGCCGCCCCACTTGTTACCCTCGGCGAGTTTCGACGAACCATCCATACGGTAGCTTGCCGTCACGAAATACTTGTCGCGGAAGACATAGTTGACACGACCCAGGTAGGAGATCATCGAGTTCTTGCGATAGCTCGATTGAGCCTGATTCTTCACGGAACCACCCTGCAGGTTGTACCACAGCGAGTTGTAAGCCAGGCCATTGCCAAGACCATAGAGACGCTCATACTGATACTGCAGCATCGAGAAGACACCCGTTACGTCGAAACGGTGGTCACCCTTCTCGAACTTGTAGCTGATCTGGTTATCCCACGTCCAGTTCATGTAGCTGTCCTTCGCATAGTTACTGGTAGGTTCATTTGCACCCTTGTTGGCTTTGGTGTATTTGCCACGGTACTGACCCTTCTCGTTGAAGGTAATATCGGGTGAGAAGGTGGTCTTCACCGACAGGTTCTTCAACGGCATAATCTCCAGATAAACATTACCCAACAGGTTGTAGATCTTGTTCTTGTTCCACTCGTGCTTCTGGGCAACCAGCGGGTTGTACTGACCATTCGAGTAGGCCCACTCCTCAGCACCCGTTACGAGGTTCGTCGGGTGGTAGGTCGGACGCATACGAATAGCATCCTGCGTCACGTCGGAGTTACCCGTATCGCGTACCGAGTGGGTACCATACATATTAATACCGAACTTGAGGTAGTCTACCGGCTTCACGTCGATAGCGGCACGCAGGTTGTAACGCGAGAACTCCTGCGGCTTCACCATACCATCCTCGAAGTAGTAACCGGCCGACAACGCATAGGTCGTCACGTCGTTACCACCCGATGCCGATACCGTATGGTTGGTCATCACGGCCGTTCCTGCTACAGCATCCAACCAGTCGAAGTAGTTACCATCCTCGATGGCCTTCAACTCCGATGCCGTAAACACCTGGCTGTCATCCTTGTAAACATTGTTGTTCTTGGCACGAGCCGTCTCACGAGCAATCTGTGCATACTCGTCACCCGACATCATGTCAGGCAGGTTCGTGTATTTACGGAAACCAACATAACCATTGTAGGTGATGTTTACATCGCCCTGCTGACCACGCTTCGTCGTAACGAGCACAACACCATTGGTTGCACGCGAACCGTAGATAGCCGTCGACGAGGCATCCTTCAAGATGTCGATACGCTCGATGTCATCGGGGTTGATGTTCTCCAGCGCAGCACCCGGCACACCGTCAACCACAACGAGCGGAGCCGTGCTACCGCTAATCGTGTTCAGACCGCGAATCAAGATGTTGTACGTACCACCAGGTTTGTTGTTCGAACGCTGAATCTGCACACCGGGAAGAGCACCCTGCATGGCACCTACGGCATCCGTCTTACCACCGCGCACGAGAGCGTCGGCAGAAATCGACGAAACCGAACCGGTCAAGTCAGCTTTACGCACTGCACCATAACCAACGACCACCACATCGTCGAGCATGGCTGCATCCTCTTTCAGCACGACATTAAACGACGTCGTCGCGCCAATGGCCAGCGTCTGGGTCACATAACCCACATACGAGACCTGAATTTTATTCGACGGCTGTACGTTCATCACGAATTTACCGTCGCTACCGGTTACCGTACCCTGCTGGGTGCCGGTCTCGATAACCGTCGCGCCCACTACGGGTGCCCCCTTCGCATCGACTACCGTACCGGTAATACGAACGCTTTTCTGCACCGCTTGCGCCTCCGTAACTGGCTCAGAACCAGGGGGGGGGGAGTTGCTCAGCCGCACTTGTGAGCGGCATCAATGATAATGCAAAGAGCATTAACAATGAGTTTGTTTTGTTCATAACAAATGAATTAGGTTAAACATTAAGGTTATTTAAGGGTTTTTGTCCTTTCACTATTATAAATACGGCTATCGGGAGTGGTTTACTCACTCCGAATCACATTTTTTTTCGATTTTTTTACATTTTTTTTACATTTTTGTGCTGCTTGGCTATTTCCCGAGCACCGGCTCGTTGCGCTGCAGGCGTTGCAGACGCACAAGGGCCTCGAGGTAATAGTAATCGGCATAGCTAATCGACGCATCAATCTCCCAACCACGCGGCATGTGACCCGTCGAGTGGAGCAGGAAGGAGCTCTTCGACTCACGCGACTGATAATCGGCCGAGGAGAGTGCCTGCAACGTGCGCACGGCAGCCGTGAAGTAACGCTCGGCATCGGCCTCCTCCGCTACATAGCCGGCCAACTCCAAGAGTGCCGAAGCCGTGATAGCGGCCGCCGAGGCATCGCGCGGTTGCGGCTCGGAGAGCTGCTCGGCAGCATCGAAATCCCAATAGGGCACCCAATCGGCCGGCAGACGCTTCAGGTAGCAGTCGGCAGCCCGCATGGCCGTTTGCAGGAATCGCTCATCCTGTGTAAAACGGTAGGCCAGCGTAAATCCGTAGACAGCCCATCCCTGGCCGCGTGCCCACATCGTTTCGTCTTGCCAGCCCTGATGCGTCACGCCCTTCTCGAAAGCACCGCTCTCGGCATCGTACACCGCTACGTGGTAGGCCGAGCCATCGGGGCGGAAATGGTATTGCATCGTCACCTCGGCATGGCGAAAGGCCTGCTGATAAAGCGGTTCGTTCGCCCCCTCGGCAGCCGCCCAGAAGAGCAGTTCGAGGTTCATCATGTTGTCGATAATCGTATTATGCGACCACCCCATGCGCTTGACCATATTGGGCCACGAGAGCATCGTACCTGCGGCCGGATTGACCAACTGCACCAACGAATCGGCTCCGGCCAGCATCGCATCCCGATAAGCCGGCTCACCGGTCAGGCGATAGCCATTCCCGACACTGGTCGAGAGGATGAAGCCCACGTCGTGGTTCCGCGCACGGCGATACCCCACCGGTACAATCAGATCGGTTACCCGCTTGGCAGCCTCACGCCACGACTCCTGGCCTGTTGCCTCGTACAGGTACCACAACTGCCCGGGCCAGAAACCGCAGGTCCACGACCCTACCGAGGCCATCCGCCATGTGCAGGTATCGGCATCAATCGAATTGGGAATCAGGGTCGGCTCCTCCAGCGAGGCCAATGTACGCGCCGCCTGGGCAGCACAATAGTCGATATGCGGCTGCACATCGAACTGATCAAGCACGCGCGGATGAGAAGGCTCGCCGCATCCGGTCAGCAGGAGCAATGCCCCCATCCAAGCAACTACAACATTTCGTTTCATATCAGTTTCTTTTTTATGGTTTTCTCACCTCTTTATATATATTACGGCTGATACCCTTTGCTTACTCATGCCCCGCATCATTTTTTTTTGAAATAACGATTGAGTATATTTTGCAGGTAATTCGTATATAAACATGAAGAAAATTACAAAAAAAACCTAAAAATGAACAAAACCATGAAACGCATGATGCACCTGCTGGTTTGTAGCCTGTTATTCGGCATTGGCACTGCAACAGCACAATCCTACGACTCGTTCCATCCGGGCGAATTGTGGAAAGACAACAACGGGGTACACATCAATGCCCACGGAGGCGGTATCCTGCTCTACAAAAACACCTACTACTGGTTTGGCGAGCACAAAACCGAAGGACGTGCCGGCAACAAGGCGCATGTCGGCGTGCATTGCTATTCGTCGCGCGACCTCTATAATTGGAAGGATGAGGGTATCGCCCTGCGTGTGAGTGACGACCCCTCGTCGCCCATCGTGCGTGAGTGCATCCTGGAGCGTCCGAAGGTCATCTACAACAAGAAGACCAGGAAATTTGTCATGTGGTTCCACCTCGAGCCCAAAGGTGCCGGCTATGGCGGTGCCATGGTGGGTATTGCCCAGGCTGACCGCGTCACAGGCCCCTACACCTTCATCCGTGCTACGCGTGCTACGCCGAAAATGTGGCCGGTAGACGTATTGCCCGTGCACAAGCAGCCCGTCAAGCCGAAGTATATGGCCGATGTACCCAACGTCTACGAGCACCCCGACTCGGTAAATACCCTGGGGCGCGACTTCGAGAAGGGACAGCATTCACGCGATATGACCCTCTACGTCGATGACGATGGCCGCGGCTACCACATCTGCTCGTCGGAGTCGAACAGCGTGATCCACATCAACGAGCTGACCGATGACTACCTCGATTTCAGCGGTAAATATGTGCGTGCCTTTGTAGGTCGTCGCATGGAGGCCCCGGCCATCTTCAAGAAGGACGGCCTCTACTACTTCATGGCCTCGGGTTGCACGGGCTGGCGTCCCAATGCTGCTCGTTCGGCCGTAGCCCCCTCCATCTGGGGTCCGTGGACCGAGTTGGGCAATCCGTGTGTCGATGCCGAGAGCGAAACCACCTATCGCTCGCAAAGCACCTATATCCTGCCCGTGGCCGGCAAGAAGAACGCCTTTATTTATATGGGTGACCGCTGGCGTCCCGAAAATGCGATCGACGGCCGCTACATCTGGTTGCCCATCGAGTTTGAGGATAACCGCTTCATTCTGCGCTGGCGCGAGAAGTGGGACTTGTCGATTTTCGAGTAATCCGATGCTGAAAAAAAGGAGTGTTCGGCAAGCCTGCCGGACACTCTTTTCGTTTGAGATGGAAAAAGCGACCATATTCGTCGAATGTTTTTTAAATTTTTTTGTAATTTTCACAGATAGTTTATATATTTGCGTGGTTAGTTAAACAATTCATTCAAAAATATGACATCGCTTACCGAATTTTTCGTCAAACACGAAGACGAAACATTAAAAGGTGTATCGCATAAAAACAGCATCATCAAGCGCAACATCATTGCGCACATGGCCGTCAATGGCGAGTGTACCCTCTCGGAGCTGACCAAAGAGTTGCATATCAGCGTGCCGACCATCACCAAACTGGTGCAGGAGTTAGTTGAGGAGAATATCGTCACCGACCTGGGAAAGGTGGAGACCCCGGGTGGTCGTCGTCCGAACATCTTCGGCCTGGCCAATTCGGCCATCTATTTTGCCGGTGTCTATGTTGGTCGTGACAACATGCGATTCGTGATTACCGACCTGCAAAACAACATCATCGTCGAGCAGACCGATGCCGACTTCGAGTTGCAGGATCGTCCGCAATGCTTCGAGCGCATCTGTACCAGCATCGAGCAGTTCATCGCCTCGTGTGGCGTAGATCGTGATAAGATTCTCGGACTGGGTGTCTGCATGGTGGGTCGTGTAAATCCCGATACGGGTCGCAGTTACAAATACTTTACCTCCTCGGAGCACTCGTTGCGCCACATCCTGGAGGAGCGTATCGGCATCCATGTGCTCATCGAGAACGACACGCGTGCTCGTTGCTATGCCGAGTATACTTGCGGCAAGTCGAAGAACGAAAGTAACGTGCTCTACCTGCACCTGGGTCGTGGTGTGGCCATCGGCATTGTCATGGATGGCAAACTCTACTATGGCAAGAGCGGTTTTGCCGGTGAGTTCGGTCACATTCCCTTCTTCGACAACGAAATCATCTGCTCGTGTGGTAAGAAGGGGTGTCTGGAGACCGAGGTCTCGGGTATGGCCATCGAGGAGAAGATGAGTCGTGAAATCGAAAAGGGTGTCAACACGATTCTGCGTGAGCAGTATGCCCGCCAGAAGAGCATCCACATCGACGACATCATCGCGGCGGCAAAGAACGATGACAACCTCTCCATCGAGCTCATCGAGGAGGCGGGCGAGAAGGTCGGCAAGGCCGTTGCCTTCCTCATCAATACCTTCAATCCCGAGACGGTTATCGTGGGTGGTAATCTGGCGGCAGCCGGCGACTATGTCATGCTGCCCTTGAAATCGGCCACGAACAAATATTCGCTCAACCTGGTCTACAAGGATACGAAGTTCCGCATCTCGAAGATGTCCGAGAATGCCGGTGCATGGGGCGTAGCAATGCTCATCCGCAACAAGGTAATCGGTCTGTAATGTACATGGAGGGGGAATATATCCGCCTACGTGCCATCGAGCCCGAGGATATCGACCTGATGTATCGATGGGAGAACGATGCGACGGTGTGGCAGGTCAGTGGGACACTTGTGCCCTTCTCACGCCATACCCTGCGCCGTTTCCTGGATGAACAGCAGTTCGACATCACCCAAACCGGCCAGCAACGCTTCATCATCGAAACCAAGCAGGGCCGAGCCGTCGGAGCCGTCGATTTATTTGGGTTTGACCCCCTGAATGCCCGTGCAGGCATTGGCATCCTGATTGCCGAGGAGGAGGATCGCAGACGAGGATATGCCCGCGATGCGATTCAGGTGCTCTGCAATTACGGCCGTCACATCCTGGGGTTACACCAGTTGTGGTGCAACGTCGCCGAGAGCAACCTGGCAAGCCTTTCGCTCTTCAACACCTGCGGATTCGAGACCATGGGACTCAAACGCGATTGGCTACATCGTCCCGATGGCTGGGAGGGAGAGTGGTCGATGCAGAAGATTCTCTAAAAACAAGCAGCGAGCCTGTCTGATGAGACAGGCTCGCTGCTTGTTTCGTTTGCTACCCTATCGAATCGACAAGGTGACAATCGATTTGGCCGGCAACGTGACCTCAACCCCCTTTGCCGTAACCTTTGCCCCCTTGAAGGGTACAAGGCCGACCTTATTTTCACGACCGAAGTCGTTATAGTCGGTAATCTTATCAGCCGTCAACAAGGCTCCCTGAACCTCCCGCGCTTGCAGGGCATCAAACTGCAACACAAGGCGTTGCTCCTGCTCCAAATCGGGATTCACCAGCGAAATGTTGAGTGAGCCATCCGTTGCACGTGAGGCCGTAGCACTCAACGCCGGCACACGACGTGTTTTGCTCACCTCACGCTCCGTCGTGGTATAGTCCAACGGCACACGCGTCGCCCCCATGTGCGGCTTGTAAAGGTAGAAGGCATGGTAGGTAGGTGTCAGTACCATCTCCTCGCCTCGTGTCAGCACCACCGACTGCAGCACATTGGCAATCTGCGCAATATTTGCCATCCGAACACGATCGGCATAGCGGTGGAACACATGAAAGGTCAGTGCAGCCACCATCGCATCACGCAACGTATTCTGCTGATAGAGATGACCTCGGATGGTGCCCGGCTCTTCGTCAAACCATGTACCCCACTCATCGACCAACAGACCGATGCGCTGCTCGGGATCATAACTATCCATCAAAGCGATGTGGCGTTGCAAGACCGGCTCAATCTCAAGAGCCTTACCCAACGTGCGATAATATTCGGCAGCATCGAACTCGGTGGCAGACCCTTTATCGCTCCAATTACGAATCGTGTAGTAGTGCAACGACAGACCGTGCATGCGACGGCCAATCTGCTTCATCATCACCTCCGTCCAATTATAGTCGTAATCCGAAGCACCGCTGGCAACCTTGTAAAGGCGATTGCCATTGAACTCGCGGCAATAGGTTGCATAGCGACGATAGAGGTCGGCATAGTATTCGGGACGCATCGAACCGCCACAGCCCCAGCTCTCGTTGCCCACACCGATATACTTCACTTTCCACGGCTTTTCACGTCCGTTCTGCTTGCGCAGTTCAGCCATCGGGCCATTTTCGGCAGTCATATATTCCACCCACTTGGCCATCTCCTCGACCGAACCCGAACCGACATTTCCACTGATGTAAGGCTCACAACCCAACTTTTCGCACAAATTCAAAAATTCGTGTGTTCCAAACGAGTTATCCTCGACCGTCCCACCCCAATTCGAATTGACCATCACGGGGCGTTCGCTCCGTGGGCCAATGCCGTCACGCCAATGATACTCATCGGCAAAGCAGCCTCCGGGCCAGCGCAAAACGGGAATTTCGAGGGCTTTCAACGCCTCAAGGACATCGGTACGATAGCCCTCCACATTGGGTATCGAAGACGCTTCGCCAACCCACAAACCACCATAGATGCAGGTGCCGAGATGTTCGGAGAAGTGTCCGTAAATCTCCTTTGAAATCGTTGGCTGATTGGTGGCCGCATCGTGTACGCGCACGAGCGTCGGTTGCGCCCATGCGCTCACCGAGCAGAGTGCCACCGAGAGGGTTAGCAGGACTCGTTTCATGATATTTGTGTTTATTGGTGATGCTTATAGTTTACGTGCGCCATCCGAGATAACCACATCGTAGACCAGCGGCTGGATGCCATAGCGCGCCTCAAACTCCGTTTGAACCTTGGCAACAAAGGAGTCGTAGCGATCCTCCTTCACGAGGTTAATCGTGCAACCGCCGAAACCTCCACCCATGATGCGGGAGCCTGTCACGCCACACGCCTCGGCCACCTCCACCAGGAAATCCAGCTCCTCACACGACACCTCATAATCGTGCGACATGCCCCAATGCGTCTCGTACATACGCTGACCGACCGTTTCGTAATCATCGCGCTCCAAGGCTTCGCAAACATCGAGCACACGACGCTCCTCGCCAATGATATAGCGGGCACGTTTGTAATCCTCCTCGGAGATTTGCTCACGCACGCCATCGAGGTCGGCCATCGTAGCCCCACGCAGGAACTCCTGTCCAAGAGCTTTGGCTGCCCGTTCGCACGAGAGGCGACGGTCATTGTAGGGCGAGCCGGTCAGTTGATGCTTCACGCGCGAGTTGACCAGCAACAGGCGATAGCCGTGTGCCGCAGGGTTAAAGGGGAAGTAGGCGAACTCCATCGAGCGGCAGTCGAGGCGCATCAGACACCCCTGCTTGCCAAAGACCGAGGCAAATTGGTCCATGATGCCACATTTCACGCCACAGTAGTTATGCTCGGTCGATTGACCCACACGCGCCAACTCAAATTTATCCAGCCCGCAACCATACAGGTCGTTCAGCGCAAAGGCAAAGGTCGACTCCAGGGCTGCCGACGACGACATACCCGCACCGAGGGGTACGTTACCGGCAAAGACGGCATCGAAGCAACCTATCTGCCCACCGCGTTTCTGCACCTCACGGCAGACACCAAAGATGTAATGAGCCCACGAGGCTTGCGGTTTCTGCTCCTCCGAGAGGCCAAACGTAGCCTCCTCCTGCATATCGAGGGCATAGACACGGCATTGCTCGGCCCGGGTAGGACGAATCGCTGCCACGATTCCCTTATCCACGGCTCCCGGGAAGACGAAGCCTCCGTTGTAGTCGGTATGTTCGCCAATGAGGTTGATGCGTCCGGGCGAGGCATAGAGCGTAGCGCCTTCGCCATAACGCTCCTCGAAAAGTCGGCTTACTTGTGCCTGCATATCTTTCATAATTGTCTTGTTGATTGGGTTTGTTTCTACGAAGATAACGCAAAAACTGCAGATTTGCAAATTTTTAAGCAACTCCTATCCATACAAAAAAAGGGGCTGTTTATCCCTGCGGAAAAACAACCCCATACATGGTGTGTATCGGTTAGAATTGCAGTACCAGCTGATACGGCTCACCACCCGAAGCAATCGAGAAGGTATACTCACCCTCGAAGCCCGAAACATCGAATGTAGCCTCTGCCATCATCGCCACGGATTGCGAATCAACCGTTGCTGCCTGGCTATCGGTGATCGTAATCTGCAACGGCATGTTCATTGCGCTGAACGAAATGGTTTGCTGCGACTTCGAGTAGGTCATATCCAGTGCTTCAGCCACCTCCTCAGGACTTGCCTTGAGAATAATCTCGCTTACAGCCGTTGCGTCGGAGGATTGAGCCCATTGCCACTGACCATCCGAGTATTGACCTTTATAAAGCACACGCATGCGGTCACCCTCAGCCAATGCAGTAGGTGTGTAGTAAACATAAGACTTGTAATAATCAAACTCTCCAACCGACATTTGGCACGATTCGTTCAAAATAGATTGCTTGATATTACCTTGCTTATCGCAAACAGCCAACTGAATCTCACCATCAAATGTCGTTGCTCCGGTGTTTTGATATCCACCTACCATCAGTTGGAATTCCTCGCCAACCTTAAACTCAGTAGCAGTTGTTTTCAGGCCTGTAAAAAAGGGCTGATTATTGCTATACAACGTAATCAACGTCAAATAATCCTGATAGGTCGAGGTTCCGGTACGGTCGGGTTCAAGGTAGAAGATAGCCCCCTGATTGGCGTAATACTCAATATTGGGCAGGTAGTAAAAACCATAGCCGGAGCCACCCCAACCATAGTTGATGCGGAAGTAACCCTCGGCATTGTAGCCATCGAGCACAAAGGCATGCCCGCCCGTACCACTTCGTCCCGAGAAGAAAGTAGGGCCATAAGTTTTTATATTCTCGCGCACCATCGTTTGCCATTCCACAGCCGAGTTACCTCCTTGATTGATAAACAAGGCTCTTTTCGAATAGCTGAAATAGGTCGCCAAAGCCGCCGGCACATCACTACTTGCAGCACCCGAACCTGTCCATTCAGCCGGGTTATATGCCATTTGGACCGACGTACCCATATCCTTCATCAGAGCCGCCACGGCATCACCCTGCGCTGTCGTCCAACCATGGTTGTAATCGCTCAACATATTGGCGTAGTCATAGGTACGACCAAGTGTATTGGCCGGAATCGAGCGAACTGTTCCGTCGTTGTAATCCTGATAGTTGTATGCCGGAGTGGTACCCACACCCTTTTCGGGCCATTTGTGGTAGTAGGCAATAATCGACATGGCTGTCGCCACACACCCCGTCACCGAACGCATCCCATCATAGACCGGAGCCTCGTTGTTGAAGGGCTCAAACTGGTTCCACAGCGCAGTGGTGTAGAGCTTCTCGTCACCGGCAGCATAGGCCACCTGACGTGCTTGTGCATTGCCGTTGCGCGCTGCCTCCACCTGCTTTCCCCAGGCATCGATGATGGCACGGGTGGCGGGAGCCATGTTGTTCACATCGAAGGCTCGCTCCTGCGAATAGGCAAGAATCGATTCCGACATCACATCGTCACCGGCCACGATGGCAAAGCCCGTCGTGCCACGGTTGTAGATGTAGAACATGGGATTCTCGGAGTTCATCGAGGCTGTCGAACGACCTCCCTGAGCAGGCAGTGCATCACCGGCATAGACCAAGCTCAGTCCCGACATCGAACGACCGCCTGCAGCAAAGAAATCGGCGGCAATCTTACGTGCCTGCTGTTCGCCAATCGGGGCAGCCATAAGCCCCCATACCATCAGCAGGCTAACTATTGAGCAAAGTATCTTTTTCATCTTCCGTTCCGATTAAAAGTTCGACAAATCAATCTTCGTAATACCCGTGAAGTCTTTCAGCGACATCGATGTAGCATTTACAGATTCGACAGCCACCGTATGCATTTGTTCATCATCCTGATAGCTGTAACTCGTAACCTCGTTGAGCAGCGAGGTGTTACCATCGCCCCACATGATAATACCATCAAGGCCGACTCCTTCGAGATAAGGAGCAGAGACCACTGAACCGGTGTGGTAGATGAAGATAAATTGCACGGGGTCCTCCTCTTGGGCATTGACATCGAGTACCGCCATCGGCTGAATCGTATTGCGCGCAATAGGAATCACCTTGTTGGTACTCTTTACATAAGATGTTCCATCTGTGAAATCTACTTGTATAGAAATACCGGCATTAAACGACATCGGAGGCAATACATAATAGAAGTCTGTTGGGGTTTGGCTCAGTTGAACACCGGCCTCGCCACAATCAATCACTTGATAATATCCTACTCCTACCATTTGACCGTACCACAGTTGACGATCAATATTCGTAAGATCTACAACATAATCACCGCACATGTATTCATTGGAATTACCTTGCACAAAAACTTGTTTTACCTTTTTGGTACCCTTAAGGCTAAGGCGCAAATATCCCAATGCATTTTCAAAGGTAAATTGGTCTGGAACACTACTCTCGGCAATCATCAAATTCGCACCAATGGCATAGCTATCCGGCTCGTACTGAACCTTTTGAGCAATAAACGCACCTACAGCAGGAGCCCCATCAGTAAACCGCACCCACCCACATAATGATTCGGGCGCATAAAAAGCATAATACTTATTATTCGCAGGGAATAACGTACTAAAATCGTAGGCGTCGGTTGCAACATACGTAAAACTACCGGAACGGTCACCATCCTTTCCATCAAATTGATAGGTCAATAGACCTTCTGTTTGATGATGTACATAAATCTGGTCTCCAGCATTCCAAACGGTCTGTTTTTTGTCGTTGAGTTGCACACGACCATCGGCTCCCTCCATATCAGCGATGGTAGCATAAATCTTCGTACCATCCGTCAAGGCCACATCCTCGGTGCGGTCCTTGGTACATGCTGCAAACAGCGTTGCCAGCATGAGGAAAATCACACTCTTTCTCATAACTACCACTCGATTGGATCTTCTTCTTTCGGATCTTGCAGGTTGGAATCATCCGACCAGGCAAACCCTTGTTCCACATAAAACGCTAATACGCACACCTCCGGTGCGAGATACTTGTCTTTGTACTTCATACGCAGGGTAATTTTTGGAAAAATTTCGCTCAAATTGAACAATTATCGATTACAAATGTATAATTTTTTTTCTTGATTCAACTATCAAAACGTAAAAAACCGACACTTCTGTTCGAAATGTCGGTTTTCATACATCTGAATCACCTGTTACAGAGTGCCTCGCGACTCAACAGCCACCTCGGTCGAGACCTTACGAATCAGCCCCTGCAACACGGTTCCCGGGCCCAACTCCGTGAAATCGGCATAGCCATCGGCCACCATGCGACGCACAATCTGCGTCCAACGCACCGGAGCGGTCAATTGTGCAATCAGGTTCTGCTTGATCTCCTCGGGATTGGTATGCGGCTCGGCATCAACATTCTGATAGATGGGGCAACGCGGGGTCGTAAACTCCGCCTCGGCGATGGCGCGGGCCAGCTCCTCACGCGCCGGTTCCATAAGTGGCGAGTGGAACGCTCCGCCTACGGGCAACACCAATGCTCGGCGTGCTCCGGCCTCCTTGCACTTCACGCAGGCAGCCTCCACAGCGGCCACCTCGCCCGAGATAACCAGCTGTCCGGGGCAGTTATAGTTGGCAGCCACGACAACGCCCTCCGTCTCGGCGCAAATGCGCTCCACCTCCTCATCAGCAAGGTTCAACACAGCCGCCATCGTACCCGGCACCGCTTCGCAAGCCGCCTGCATCGCCTGGGCACGCTTCGCCACCAGGCGCAGACCCTCCTCAAAGGAGAGGGCTCCCGAGACCACCAGCGCAGAAAATTCGCCCAACGAGTGTCCTGCCACAGCTGCCGGCTCGGCACCCAACGCCTTGGCCATCGCCACCGAGTGGAGAAAGACGGCCGGCTGGGTTACCTTCGTCTGTTTCAAATCCTCGGGCGTACCGGCAAACATCAGGTCGGTAATCCGAAAACCGAGCACCTCGTTGGCGCGCTCGAACATCGCACGCACCTCATCGTGTTGTTCATAGAGGTCTTTGCCCATGCCGACGGCTTGGGCTCCCTGACCGGGGAATACATAGACTTTTTTCATCGTTTATTCGTTTTTACATGGATGATGGCAGGTGCAAAGATACGGATAAGCGAGGGCAAAAGCAAGTTTACTTGTATTTTGCCGAGCGGAAGTATCTAAGACACCGTCAAAGATACGGATATTCCGGATTAACGAATCGCATAGCATCGCAATTCACGGTTCAACTCCTTTTCACGGCCACCAACCAAACTATCGAGGAGTCGATGGAAACGCTCCGAATGATTGTGGTGCACCGTGTGGCAAAGTTCATGCAAAACAACAAAGTCGCGCAGGTGCTCGGGCAGGGTCATCAAATAGAGGCTCAACGAAATGGCATTACGCGCCGAGCAACTCCCCCACTTCGTGCGGGTAGCCCGAATCGTCAGTTTCGTATACCGCAACCCTGTTTGTGCAGCCAGACGCTCCATGCGAAGCGGCAAATCGGCTTTTGCCGCACGACGTAAGGCCTCGACATCAACCTCCTTCGGTGCAGGTGTCGCCATCCGTCGCTCCATGAGGCGTTGCCGTGCTCGCTCGACCCACGCCTGCTTCTCCTCCAGAAAGCAGAGCGCACGTTGCTCCGATACTCCCATCGGATAGGTCAGTCGCACCTCTCCCGAAGGACGTACCGTGAGCGTGATGCGTCGTGCCCGGAGCGAGCGTCGTAGCACCACTGCACCAAGGCGCGGATGCTGAAGGAGTTTCTCCACGCTATCCGATGCGCTGACGAACCACCTCAAAGAGCATCACAGCCGCAGCAGCCGAGACATTGAGCGACTCGATATGGCCAATCATCGGGATGGCCAACTGCTCATCACACAGCTTCATGATGGCGGGTGAGATACCCATATCCTCGGCACCCATCACCAGCACCGTAGGTTTACGGAAATCGGCATCATAGAGCAGTTTACGACTCTTCTCGGAGGCAGCAACAAGCTGGTAGCCCTCCTGTTGCAGTTGCGCCAGCGTCATGCGCAACGACCCTACACGGCAGACCGGAATGGCGGTCAGGGCACCGGCTGACGAACGCATCGCCTCGGCATTGACCGGAGCGGAGTTTTTGAGTGGCGTAATCAGCCCATGCGCACCGGCGCACTCGGCCGAGCGGGCAATGGCACCGAAATTACGGACATCGGTAACCCCGTCAAAGGCCACAATGAGCGGGGTTTCATCCTCGGGCACACGCTCACGGATGTCGTCCAACGACACATACTCGATGAGGGCCGTCTGCGCCACGACACCCTGATGGTTGCCGCGCGTAAGGCGATTGAGTTTCTCGACCGGCACCTCCTGATAGCGCAGGCGATGGCGCATAATAAGGTCTTTGAGTTCCTGCATGAGCTGCCCCTCGGCACCCTTGCGGATGTAGAGTTTCTCGATTTGTTGCCCCGACTCGATAGCCTCGGCCACAGGGCGAATTCCGAAAATCAGATTGTTATTCATGGAGTTTTCAGTGTTCAGTCTTCAGTTATCAGTATTGGAGTTTTGGGAGTTTTGGGAGTTTTGGGAGTTTTGGGAATTTTGCGAGTACGTCCAAAACATATTCTACCCTTTCATATCTTTGCTCTTTAATCCTGCTTCGCAGACTTGACTTTGCTACGGCTCGGCATACTCCGCAAGCGGCCTCTGCCCTCGCCTTAATCGCAAAGTTCCTCTTTCCTCGTTCCTCTTTCCTCGTTCCTCTCTCCTCTTTGCTCTTTGCTCTTTGCTCTTTCCTCTATCCTCTCTCTTTATCCTTCGCTAATCTCCACCTCGTAGCAGGCCTTCTCCCACTCGTGCATCAGGTGATCGTACTGCGTTTTCAGTTCGTTATAGGCCTTGTAGTCAGCCTCGACATACTCCGTAGCCGTTGCAAAGCGAGTATCCCAGGCGGCTATCTGCTGCTCGATATCGGCCAACTGTGCCTCAATCTGCTCGACATTTTTGCGCAGTTTACGCAGCAGTTTCTCCTGCTCCTTCTTCTGTTCATAACTCACCTTGCCGGCCGTGGCCTGCTTCGGAGCAGCCGTCGTACTCTTCTCCTGGCGATCCAGTTCCTGCAACGATTCGAGTTTGCGTTTCTCGAGGAAGTAGTAGATGCCCCCTAAATACTCGCGTACACCCCCATCACGGAACTCGTAGACCTTATCGACCATGCCATCCAAAAATTCACGGTCGTGCGACACAACGACCACCGTGCCGTCATATTTCAAGATGGCCTCTTTCAGGATATCCTTCGAGCGCATATCCATGTGGTTCGTCGGCTCGTCAAGCACCAACAGGTTGCGTGGTTCGAGCATCATACGCGCCATCGCCAGACGGGCACGTTCGCCACCCGAAAGCACCTTCACCTTCTTGTCAATATCCTCGCCACGGAACAGGAAGGCTCCCAGAATATCGCGCAGGCGGGTACGAATATCGCCCACAGCCACCCGATCCAATGTGTCGTAGACCGTAAACTCGCCATCCATCAGGTCATCCTGATTCTGAGCATAGTAGCCGATATTGACATTGGCACCGAGGCGTATCGACCCCTCGGTCGGAGGCAGCTGTCCAATCAGCATACGGGCCAGCGTCGTCTTACCCTCGCCATTTCGCCCCACAAGGGCAATGCGGTCGCCCTTCTCGATGGTAAAATCGGCTCCCGAGAAGACATGCTTCGCGCCATAGGACATGCCGGCCTCCTTAATCTCGGCCACAATCTGTCCCGAGCGAGGTGCGGGCGGGAATTTGATATTGAGGTGCGCCAAATCCTCCTCCTCGATTTCAAGGCGGTCCAGACGTTCAAGTTGCTTGATACGCGACTGCACCTGATTCGACTTCGTGGGCTTGTAGCGGAACTTCTCGATAAACTCCTCAGTCTTCTCAATCATGCGTTGCTGATTCTCGTAGGCCGCCTTTTGTTGCTCACGACGCTCGGCACGCAGCACCACATACTTCGAATAGGGCACCTTATAATCAGTTATCTTGCCCAACGAGAGTTCCACCGTGCGGGTCGTCACGTTATCCAGGAAGGCACGGTCGTGCGAGATGAGCAGCACCGCTCCATTGTAATTCTTCAGGTACTCCTCGAGCCACTGGATCGACTCGATATCGAGGTGGTTCGTCGGCTCGTCCAGCAGGAAAATCGAAGGACGGCGCAACAACAACTTCGCCAACTCGATACGCATACGCCAACCGCCCGAAAATTCGCTCGTGGCGCGGTCGAAATCCGAACGTCGGAAGCCCAAACCCAGCAACGTCTTCTCGATATCGGCATCGCGTGTCTCGCCACCCAGCATCTGGAAACGGTCTTGCGCCTCGTTCAGGCGATGCAGCAACGACTCATAGGCTTCGCTTTCGAAGTCGTCGCGTGTGGCAATCTCCTCGGTCAATCGGGCAATCTCCGCCTCTAACGACAACACCTCCTCGAAGGCCTTGCCGGTCTCCTCAACCAAGGTCGTCGTATCGTGCACACGCATCGTCTGGGGCAGATAACCAATCGTACACTCGCTATTGATGGTCACAGCACCCGACGTCGGGGCCTGCTCGCCCGTAATCAAGCGCAACAGCGTCGTCTTACCTGCGCCATTCCGCCCCACCAGACCGATACGGTCTTTGGGGTTAATCAGGAAGGAGATATTGTCAAACAGGGTCCAACCGCCATACGAGACGGTGAGGTTATCGAGTGAAATCATCGTTTAGGCATGTAACATCTTGTCAATCTCATCTTCGGGATGCTCGGCCTTAAAGACCGAACTGCCGGCCACCAGCACATTGGCACCGGCCTCGTAAAGTTGTGCGGCATTAGCCGATGAGATACCGCCATCGACCTCAATCAAGAGTGCCGGATTCAACTCCTCGGCCATGCGTCGCAACGCACCGATACGGTCGAGCGATTCGGACATGAAGGTCTGCCCGCCAAAGCCGGGCTCAACGCTCATAATGAGCACCATATCAACCTCCTTCAGCAATGGACGCAACACCTCGACCGGTGTCTTCGGCTTAATCGAGATACCCACCTTTGCGCCACTCTCACGAATCAAGTGGATGCAGTGCTCAACCTCCTGCGTTGCCTCGTAATGGAACGTCACCCAGTCGGCACCATCGTGGGCAAAACGAGCCACATAACGCTCCGGCTCGGTAATCATCAGATGCACATCAACGACTTTCGACGTAGCCCGACGAATCGCCTTCAACACCGGAAAGCCAAAGGATATATTGGGGACAAAGACCCCATCCATCACATCGACATGCACCCACTCGGCTGCGCTGCGTGTAATCATCTCCACATCTCGTCCGAGATGTTCAAAATCGGCCGACAGAACCGATGGTGCAATGATTCGCTCCATAACTTCACGTTTTATCGGACAAAGATAGTGAAAAATCCCCGAAAACCACTACCTTTGTCCTATATGAATATAGGTATTCTCATCTCGGAGGCCTTTAGGCGAACAGAAGGAGTACCCCATCACAAAAAACGCATGAAAGAACTAACCCGCCTCGCCCTCTTTGCCGGCATGCTCATCGGCATCGGAGGCCTGACCTATCTCAACGTGGGAGGATTGGCCGGTGCCATCCTCTTCTCCTTTGGTCTTATCTCGGTCGTCTTATGCAAAGCGCAACTCTACACGGGGAAGGCCGGCTTTATGGCTCCCCGCGAATGGGCTCGCCTGCTCTACATCCTGCTGGGCAATGCCGTAGGATGTCTTGCAACCGCCACACTGACCCTCTATGCCACCAAAGCGCAACTCTTCGAGGGGCTTGATGCCATCCTCGCAGCACGCCACACAGCCCCCTGGCACGGCATCCTGCTGATGGCCATCGGAACGGGGCTGATTATGACCCTCGCCGTCTATGGTACCATGCGCAAGAACTACCTGCCGTTGCTCTTTGGCGTGCCGGTATTCATCCTCTGCGGCCTTCCGCACTGCGTCGCCGACGCCTTCTACTATGCCATTGCCCTCCTGCAGGGTGATGCCGCATGGTGGATGCTCGGTGCATGGGCATGGGCCATCGTCGGGAACTATATCGGGTGCAACCTGCCCCGCATACTGATGGGCGGCGACCTGAAGGCCGAATAAGCCCGTTCCTCTACTTTTTTTAAGTGATTACAACAAAAAATGACCGCGATTGCTCGCGGTCATTTTCGTTGATTCGAATCGGATTAGAACTCCATCTTCGAACGGCGTACATAGCTATTGTAACGCCACTTAGCATTCTCCTCGGCAGCCTCGAAGAGTTCCTGAGCCTCGGTCGGGAAGGCCTTCTTGAGCGACGTGTAACGTACCTCGCGCATCAGGAAGTCCTGGAACTTCGACCAATCGGGCTCCTTCGAGTCGAGCACGAACGGATTCTTGCCCTGAGCCTCCAAATCGGGATTGTAGTGGTAGAGGTGCCAGTAACCGCAAGCCACAGCGTCCTTACCGATCTGCTGCGTACGGGTCATACCACCCTTGATACCGTGGTTGATACAGGGAGCGTAAGCAATCACGAGCGACGGGCCCTGATAAGCCTCAGCCTCCTTCAGCACATTGAACAGCTGCTGCTGCGATGCACCAATCGAAACCTGTGCTACATAGACATAACCATAGGTCATGGCCATGGCACCGAGGTCCTTCTTGCGGATACGCTTACCGCTCGATGCGAACTTCGCAACGGCACCAATCGGCGTCGACTTCGACGACTGGCCACCCGTGTTCGAGTAAACCTCCGTATCGACAACGAGGATATTGACATCCATACCCGAAGCGAGGACATGATCCACACCACCGTAACCAATGTCGTAGCCCCAACCGTCACCACCGATGATCCACTGCGACTTCTTCACGAGCCAATCCTTCATCTCGAGGATCTTCTTGCAGGTGTCGCAACCGCAAGCCTCCATCATCGGAATCAGACGAGCCGAAACCTCACCCGACTTCGACGACGAGTAGCGTGCGTCAATCCACTCCTTCATGACGCCCTTCAGCTCCTCGGAGCACTTCTCGCAGTTGGCAATAGCATCCTCCATGTAAGCCTGAACGCGGTCGCGCAACTTCTCTACGCCGACATGCATACCGAGACCGAACTCGGCGTTATCCTCGAAGAGCGAGTTAGCCCAAGCCGGACCCTGACCCTTAGCGTTGGTGCAGTAGGGCGTCGAGGGAGCCGAACCCGAGTAAATCGAGGTACAACCCGTAGCATTGGCCACCATCATCTTATCACCGAAGAGCTGCGTAATAGCCTTGATATAGGGGGTCTCACCGCAACCGGCGCAAGCACCCGAGAACTCGAACAGCGGCTGTGCAAACTGCAGGTTCTTCACGGTCTTCGTCTTGTCGACAACCTCCTTGTAGCCCACCGTCTTCGTTACCTTCTCCCAATTCTCGGCCTGCGGCAACTGCGACTCAAGCGGCTTCATTACCAGCGCCTTCGTCTTGGCGGGGCAGGTATCCACGCAGTTGTTGCAACCCGTACAATCGAGCGGCGACACCTGGATGCGGAACTTGTAAGCCTTCGTCTCGCCATTGCCCTGCTTCCACTCCAAACCGGTAGCTGCAGCCTCCTCCTCCGTAGCGAGGAACGGACGAATAGCAGCGTGGGGGCAGACATAAGCACACTGGTTACACTGGATACAGTTCTCGGCAATCCACTCCGGTACATTCACAGCGATACCGCGCTTCTCCCAAGCAGCCGTACCATTATCCCACGTACCATCCTCACGACCCGTGAAGGCCGATACGGGCAGCTGATCACCCTTCAGGGCATTGATCGGATCAACAACCTTCTGGACAAACTCGGGACGAGCGTTGTCCACCACAGCGGCAACCTCCTTTACCTCAATCTTTGCCCACTCGGCAGGAACCTCGACCTTCTCGACAGCCGAACCACCGGCATCGACAGCAGCGTAGTTCATGTTCACGATATCCTCGCCCTTCTTACCGTAGGACTTCAAGATAGCGTGCTTCATCTCCTCAACAGCCTTGTCAAACGGAATCACGTTGGCAATCTTGAAGAAGGCCGACTGCATGATCGTATTCGTGCGCGAACCCAGACCCAGCTCGGCAGCAATCTTCGTAGCGTTGATGATGTAGAAGTTAATCTCGTTCTTGGCCAGATATGCCTTCATGTGATCGGGCAACGTGCGGCAGGTTGTCTCGGCATCGTGCGTCGAGTTCAACAGGAACGAGCCACCCTTCTTCAGACCCTTCAGCACATCGTACTTATCGACATACGACGGTACGTGGCAAGCCACGAAATCGGGCGTCGTAACCAGATAGGGCGACGTAATCGGGTTATCACCGAAACGGAGGTGCGACGAGGTGTAACCACCCGACTTCTTCGAGTCATACGAGAAGTAAGCCTGGCAATACTTGTCGGTCGAACCACCGATAATCTTAATCGAGTTCTTGTTGGCACCTACCGTACCATCGGCACCCAGACCGAAGAACAGACCCTCGAACGTACCGGGCTTGGCCATCGAAATCTCCTCGCCTACGGGCAACGAGAGGTTCGTTACGTCGTCGACAATACCCACCGTGAAGTGGTTCTTCGGCTCAGCAGCAGCGAGGTTCTCGAATACGGCCAACATCTGTGCCGGCGTCGTATCCTTCGACGAGAGGCCATAGCGACCACCGATAATCATCGGCTGCAGCTCCTTGCCATAGAACATCGACTTCACATCCAGATAGAGCGGCTCGCCCTCGGCACCCGGCTCCTTCGTGCGGTCGAGCACGCAAACCTTCTTGACCGTCTTGGGCACAGCAGCAAAGAAATACTTCTCCGAGAAGGGACGATAGAGGTGAACGGTCACCAGACCCACCTTCTTGCCCTGCTTCATCAGATAGTCGATCGTCTCCTTGATGGTCTCGGTAACCGAACCCATAGCGATAACGATCTCCTCGGCCTCGGGATCACCGTAGTAGACGAACGGAGCGTAGTTGCGACCCGTAATCTTCGAGATTTCGGCCATCGTCTCAGCAACCATATCAGGCACTGCATCGTAGAACTTGTTGCAAGCCTCGCGAGCCTGGAAATAGATATCGGGGTTCTGAGCCGTACCACGCGTTACGGGGTGCTCGGGGTTCAGCGCCTCGGCACGGAAACGCTTCAAGGCATCACGGTCCATCAAAGCCGTCAGGCTGGCCTCATCGATGAGCTCAATCTTCTGAATCTCGTGCGAGGTACGGAAGCCATCGAAGAAGTGCAGGAACGGGACACGCGACTTGAGCGACACGAGGTGAGCCACACCGGCCAAATCCATCACCTCCTGTACCGACGAGGTAGCCAGGAAAGCGAAACCGGTCTGACGGGCAGCCATCACATCCTGATGGTCACCGAAAATCGAAAGGGCATGCGAAGCCAATGCACGAGCCGACACGTGGAAGACACCCGGCAACAACTCACCGGCAATCTTGTACATGTTGGGAATCATCAGCAGCAGACCCTGCGAAGCGGTAAAGGTCGAGGTCAAAGCACCCGACTGCAACGAACCGTGCACGGCACCTGCGGCACCTGCCTCCGACTGCATCTCAACCACCTTAACGGTCTCACCGAAGATGTTCTTACGGCCCTGAGCGGCCCACTCGTCCACATACTCGGCCATCGTCGACGACGGCGTAATGGGATAGATGGCGGCTACCTCCGAGAACATGTAAGCCACATGTGCTGCAGCATAGTTACCATCACAAGTGATAAATTTCTTTTCTGCCATTTTATTAAAATTTTAAGAAATATGTGTGTTTTATTTGGTTTTTCGCACCTTTCGGAAAACTCCGGATTATAGCGTTACAAAGTTAGCAACCCTCCCGCAAAAAAGCAACTTTTAAGCCCCGTTTTTTCACCCTTTTAAGACCACTTTATCGCCATTTTGCATCGTTTTTTGCTGTGAAAAATTTCACAACCTCCGATTTCGCTTTTTTTGCTTACTTTTGCAACCGATATGATTTCCTACAAAAAGCGCATACTGAAAAACGGACTTACGGTAGTGGTCAACCGCGACCGACTCTCGAAACTCTCGGCCGTCAATCTGCTCTACAAGGTGGGGGCTCGCAACGAAGACCCCGACCGCACGGGCTTTGCCCATCTGTTCGAGCACCTGATGTTTCGCGGCACACGCGATGTACCGGTCTACGACCTGCCCGTGCAGATGGCCTCGGGCGAAGACAACGCCTTCACGAACAACGATTACACGAACTTCTACCTCACGCTCCCCGTCGGCAATATCGAGACCGCCCTTTGGCTCGAAAGCGACCGCATGCAGGGGCTCGATATTACCCCCGAAAAGCTCGCCACCGAGCAACGGGTTGTCATCGAGGAGTTCCGCCAACGCTATCTGAATCAGCCCTATGGCGACCAGACGATGCTCCTGCGCGAATTGGCCTATCGGGTACATCCCTACCGCTGGTCAACCATCGGCCGCTCACCCGAACATATCGAAGCGGCGACGCTCGCCGATGTCGAGCACTTCTACCGCACTCACTATCGCCCCTCGAATGCCATCCTCTCGATGTCGGCCGACCTCGACGAGGAGGCGATGCTCGACCTGGCCGAGCGGTGGTTTGGCGATCTGCGCGACACGCCGGCTGCGCCTGCCCCCATTCCGCAGGAGCCCGCACAACATGAGCCCCGCATCCAAATCGTCGAGCGAGAGGTACCCGCCACGACCATTTCGATTGCCTACCACATGGGCGACCGTCTGTCGCCCGATTTCTGCACCGGAGACCTCGTGTCGGACATGCTCTCGGGAGGCGATTCATCACGCCTCTACCAGCATCTGGTCAAGCAGCAACGCCTCTTTGCTTCGGTCAACGCCTACATCTCGGGCGACGTTGACCCGGGGCTCTTCATCCTCACGGGACAACTGCTGCCCGACACGCGTGAAGAGGAGGCCATCGAGGCCTTCCACCGGGAGCTCGAGGTGCTGAAAGAGCAACCCGCCACCCCCTATGAATTGGAGAAGGTCAAGAACAAATTCGAAGCCAACACCCTCTTTGGCGAACTGAATGTGATGAACAAGGCGATGAACCTCGGCTACTACGCATTTTTAGGCGACCTGGAGCTGATCAATCGGGAGGTTGCCCAATACCGCTCAATTACCCCCGAACGCATCTTCGACTTTTCGCAACGCACGTTCCGAACCGAAAACAGTTCCACCTTAATTTACCGCGCAAAACGATGAAAGCACCCTTGACCACCATCACTCCGGAGATCAGCATCGCCGATGCCGAGCGCATCACGCTCCGCAACGGGCTCTCACTCTATATACTCTCGGCCGAGGAGTTCGAGATTTTGCGCCTCTCGATTGTCTTTCGCGCCGGCTCGGCCTCGCAGCGTGTCCCCTTCTCGGCTTCGGCCACAGCCAATCTGCTGGCCGAAGGTTCGGAGCGCATGTCCGCCCAAGCCATCTCCGAGGCTCTCGATTACCACGGCTCCTATTTTGATGTCAACATCGACCGGGACTACGCCTACATCAATTTCGCCATGCTCTCGAAGTTTGTCGAGCCAACCCTCGACGTAGCGGCCGAAATTCTGCTCCACCCCACCTTTCCCGAGGAGGAGGTGGCCACCTACTGCGCCAAGCGCAAGCAACGACTCGAAATCGACCGCACGAAGGTCGATGTGCGGGCCCGCGAAGCCTTTGCCGAGGCGATGTTCGGCCCTGCGCACCCCTATGGTCAGCGATTCGACGAAGCGGCTTACGATGCATTGCATCGTGCCGACATCGAGGAGTTCTACCACCGGCACTACACGGCCGACAACGGGTTCGCCGTATGCAGCGGCCGTGTCACCGAGCAAGAGCGGCAGATCATCATTCGCCTGCTCGAGCAACTCCCTGTTGGCTCTACCCCCTATCGTAACACCCTACCCGCCCCGCAGCAACAACATGAGGTACGCCTCGCCCACAACGGAGCAGTACAATCCTCGATACGCATCGGCCGATTGCTCTTCGGACGTGAGCATCCCGATTTCCTCGGCATGCAGGTGGTTGCAGCGGCTCTGGGCGGGTACTTCGGTTCGCGTCTGATGCAGAATCTGCGCGAGCGGAACGGATTTACCTATGGCGTCATCTCGGCCATGGTCAACTTCGCCCATGCCGGCTATTTGGCCATTGCCACACAAGTGGGCACAGAGGTTACCGAGGCTGCTTTGCGAGAGATTTATGCCGAAATCGAGCGGTTACGCACCGAGCCCATGGCCGAGGAGGAGCTGCAACTCGTCAAGAACATCATGACGGGCGAGATGATGCGTATCCTCGACGGGCCGTTTGGTGTGGCGGATGTCACCATCGAAAACATTCTCTGCGGCCATAAAAACAGCATCATCGCCGAGAATGTCGCCCGCATCCGAGCCATCACCCCTGCCGAGGTGCAACAGTTAGCAGCCCGTTATCTGACACGCGAGGAGCTCATCACCGTAGTGGTCGGGTAAGACCTCCCGCAACAGAATAAAGCGGTGAATCCTCAACAGATTCACCGCTTTAAGCATGGATGTCAGGCAACGATTTAGAGAGCAGCCAGGCAACGCTTCACATTTTCCTCGATGCGTGCTGCCACATCCTCGCTCTCGGCCTTCACGAACTGCTCGCCCGTAATCTGCTCGTAGAGCTCGATATAACGCTCTGTGATGCCAGCTACAATCTCCTCGGTCATCTCGGGCACCTGCTGTCCCTCCTGACCCTGGAAGCCATTGGCCATGAGCCACTCGCGCACAAACTCCTTGGAGAGCTGCTTTTGACGCTCACCACGAGCCAAACGCTCCTCATACCCCTCGGCATAGAAATAGCGCGACGAATCGGGCGTGTGAATCTCATCCATGAGGTAGATTTGACCGTTCTTCTTGCCGAATTCATACTTCGTATCAACCAGAATCAGCCCCATCTTGGCCGCAATCTCCGTACCACGCTGGAAGATCGCACGCGTATACTGCTCCAGTTGTTCATAGTCCTCACGACTCACGATACCGCGGGCGATAATCTCCTCCTTCGAAATATCCTCATCGTGACCCTCGTCGGCCTTCGTTGTCGGGGTGATAATCGGCTCGGGGAAACGCTGATTCTCCACCATACCCTCGGGCATGGCCACCCCACAAATGGTACGCTTACCGGCTTTGTACTCACGCCAAGCGTGGCCCGAAAGATAGCCACGAATGACCATCTCCACCTTGAAGGGCTCGCACTTATGGCCGATGGTTACCATCGGGTCGGGCACGGCAATTTTCCAGTTAGGCAGGATGTCGCTCGTAGCATCGAGGAACTTGGCGGCTATCTGGTTCAACACCTGTCCCTTGAAGGGAATACCCTTCGGCAACACCACATCGAAGGCCGAGATGCGGTCCGAAACGACCATCACCAAATAATCGCCCTCAATGCTATACACGTCACGCACTTTACCCACATAGTGGCCCTGCTGGCCGGGGAGTTGAAAATCGGTTTTTACGATTGCTTCCATCTATTTATCTTGTTTAAGTTATCTGCTCTTTATTTGGCATCACAAAGATAGCGCACGCACTTCGCTCTCGCAACTTTCCGATGCAAAATTTCTTACTCTTCTTTCGGGGCGGTCAATTTTGCAATCTGCTCCTCGGCTTTGGCTGTCAAGGCAGCAGCCTGCTTCTCGGCCTCGGCGACCAGTTTATCGCCCACCGTTTGAGCCGCCAGTTCGGCCAACTGGCCCTTCTTGGCTCCCTCCTCAATCAACTCGGCTCGTTTTTCCTCGGCGGCCTTAACCAATTTAGCACCCGCCTCGGCAGCCTCCTTGCGCAACCGTTCCGCCTGCTTGGCCACCTCCTCCGACAGGGTTTCGCTTCCGGTCAGTTTCTGCACCTGCTCGTCAATGACACTTTTGGCAACCTCCTCGGCAGCCTCCTGCACACCCAACTGAATCTTCGGGTCGGAGAACGTGCCACCAATCTGCGCATTGATCGTACTCAGACGACCTTTCGCCGCACCCTCCGGCAACGCTACTTGCATGGTATAGTCGATGGTCTGATCCAGACCGGTCGTACCACCCAAGGTCAACTTCGTCGACCCCATCTTCAAATCGAAGGGTTGCGTCGTCAGTTTGCCATCGCGAATCACAAACTTAATCAGCACATTCTCTGCCTCGATGGCCTTCAGTTTATCGTTATGCAGCGCCGTAGCCAATTTATCGAGCACGGCAATGTTTTGCAGACGAATATTGGCCGAGGTAAGTTCGCCCGTGGCATTCACCGACTGCATATCGGGTGACATCGTTTCGTCAAGCATCGCCCGTAAATCCATCTTCAGCGAGTAGTTACCACCCGTCTTGGCAAAGAGGGGTACCATCGACTTCACCATATCCAACTGTGCGAAGGTCTGCTCAAACGACGCCTGCTTCAAGCCCAAATCGAAATTGATTTTCGGTGCCGAGGGATTCTCGGTCGTCGAATAGGCACCCGAAGCCGTAGCCGAGCCGCCAAAGAGTTGCATCGCAAGTTTGTTCAGCGAAAGAGCCTCTTGCGCCAGGCTCACCTCGCCAACCACCTCCTTGATATCCATCTGCTGGAAGAGGATACGCTTCAGATGGGTCGAGAGCGACAGGTCGAGGTTGGCCGGAATCGCCACCGCCATCGCTTGCGTTTCGCCATCAGCAACCGTGTCGACAGCATTTTCCTGCTCCACTTCAGCACGCTCCTCTGACGCCATGGAGGTCATCAACTCGTTCAAATCCAGCAATTCAGAGTTCACATACAATCGACCCGAAAGCATCGAGCCCTGCATCAGATAGCCCAAATAATTCGTTAATTGGCCATTGGCTGCCACATCGCTGCCTCCCACCTGCAGACGCAACTCGCCCAGGGTCATTGCCGAGGGGGAAATCGTTGCCGCAGCTCGATGCAACTGCACAGGCGGCAGTTGTGCCATCGACACGGCCATCTTCTCCACCACAAAGGTGCCGGCAGCCGTCAGGCGGTCGTAGCGTTGTTGCTCCAAATCGGCACGGCAGCCACCCAATTTCAAGTCGGCCGTAATCTGCCCGGCCAACTCCATCTCCTCCAACGGATAGACCTCCTTAATCGAGCCAAGATTGACATCGCCCCGCAACGAAGCACGAAGCGTCGGATTGCTGATGAGATGCGTACCATAGAAGGTGGCGGCCACGGCATTGTCGGCCATCTTCAGACCGAACTTCGAGAGTTCCACCTCGGTTTTGTCCATCACACCGCCCGGATTGGCTACACGGGCCGCAATATTGATATCGGTAACCGCCTTGGGCAGCGAGGCGTATTGGAAACGACCATCCTGCACCTCAGCCTTCAGTTCAAAGGCAGGAAGCACGGCATCACGCATCTCTCCCTTAACCCACATCGCCAGCGACAACTCGCCACCGGCCGTCAGGTTACGGAATTCACGGGTATAGAAGGCGGGAATCAGCGACAGCACCTCCTTGAACTGCACCTGCTCGGTCCCGGCACGCAGATCCATCGCAACAGCCCCATCTTCGAGCAAATGCGCCCAGCCATCCAACGACATCTCGATGGCATTCAGTCGCAACGTATTCTTGGCAAAGCGGAAATAGTTGTGTGCCAAATCAGCCGCCACAAGGGCATTCAGTTCCAGCTCGGCATCGCTCAGCAGCGTCACGACACCCGAGCGCAGATGCATCTGCTGCATCGCCAAACGCAGGTCGAGTTCGCTCTCGGCCGCCGAAAAGTCGCCCCGCAGACGCAGGTCAAGCGGGCGGGTCGAGAAGGCCATCTTCGTCGAGTCATCCTCGTAGCGAATCACGGCATCCGTAATGCGGAAATCGCGCATCGCCAATTTGAACGAGGAGGGCTCCTCTGCGGTCGGTTGCGCGGTCTCCTCCACGACCGGCTCCGTAGGCTCCTCGGCCTGCCGCATCACGTCCCAGTTTACCGCTCCGTCAGCCAACTTATGACCATGCACGGCCGGTGCAGCCAACAACACCTTCTTGACCACTAGGCCATCATCACCGAGCAACGACCAGGGGCTCACCACCACCGAGATGCGACGAGCCGCCACAATCGTATCGCCCTCGAAGCGATCGACACCCACCAGAGTCAATCCGCGCAGTTCGAGCGACGCATTTGGGAAATGGCGCAACAAACTGATATTTAAGCGTTCGAAATCGAGTTTGGCAACCAACATCTTATTGGCCTCACGCTTCACGATTTGCGCAATTTTTCCACGCAGAGCATAGGGAGCCACCAAGGCTACCACCAACACGGTTGCCACCACGATGGCAACACTCTTCAACAGTTTTTTCATCCTTGAAAAAAGTTTATTCCAAGACAAAGATAGTGTTTTTTACCGAAAAATCGGAGGAGTTCATCCGAAAAAGATTAACTTTGCATCAGTGAAATCAATCCGCAGCAAAAAAGATGCGCAAACTGGTCATCATACCTACTTATAATGAACGCGAGAACATCGAGTCGATGATCTGCACGGTGCTTGCTCTGCATGGATCCTACGACCTGCTGATTGTCGACGACAGCTCACCCGATGGTACGGCCGAAGTGGTCAAAGCATATCGCCAGCAATACCCCGACCGCCTGCATCTGATTGAGCGAAGCGGCAAGCAGGGATTGGGCACCGCCTACCTTGCCGGCTTTCGGTGGGGCTTGCAGGCCGGTTATGACCTGCTGTTCGAGATGGATTGCGACTTTTCGCACAACCCCGAGGACTTGGAGCGTCTTGCCGCACCCCTCACATCGGATGCAGATGTAGCCATCGGCTCGCGCTATGTCAAGGGTGGACATGTGGTCAATTGGCCTCTTTCGCGCCTGCTTATCTCGTGGTGTGGCTCGCTCTACGTGCGCCTTGTAACCTGGATGCCCGTACACGACACCACGGCCGGCTTTGTCGGCTATCGCCGTCAGGCCCTCGAACGCATCGACTTCGATGCTATCCGCATGAAGGGATATGGCTTTCAGGTCGAGATGAAGTATACGGCTTGGCAACTGGGGTTGCGCCTGTGCGAGATTCCCATCACCTTTACCGAACGTCGCGTAGGCGCATCAAAGATGTCGGGAGGCATCTTCAGCGAGGCTCTATGGGGTGTTTTGAAGCTTCGTTTCCGCAAAATTCGGAGCTTATAGCAAGAAAAAAGCGATTTTTTTGCTATTTGTTTTTGAAATCTCAAAAATCGTCTTTATCTTTGTCGTCCCGATTCGAAAGGTTTCGGCCTGCCCGGATGGCGGAATCGGTAGACGCGTTGGTCTCAAACACCAATGTCAGCAATGACGTGCCGGTTCGACCCCGGCTCCGGGTACTGATAGAGAAGTTCAATCGAACTTCTCTTTTTTTTGTGTTCGCAGCCAACGATGATTGCATCCGTACAACAGCAGAAAATCTGCTCTTTTTTTGATTTTTGGGCCTTCTTTGACTATCTTTGCGCCTTCAAAAGTTAGGTTAATTCACGTATAAACGCTACAAATCATGCAATTACGTAACACCATTGATTTTCGACCCAAGCTCTTCAGCACACTCAAAGGCTACAACCGCGACCTCTTTATGCGCGACGCCATGGCCGGTATCATCGTCGGCATCGTGGCCATTCCGCTTGCCATCGCTTTCGGTATCGCCTCGGGTGTAGGCCCCACCGAGGGTCTTGTAACGGCCATCATCGCCGGTCTGCTCATCTCGGTATTCGGCGGCTCGAAGGTGCAAATCGGCGGCCCCACGGGTGCCTTCATCGTCATCATCTACGGCATCATCCAGCAATATGGACTCGGTGGCCTGGCCATCGCAACCATCATGGCCGGTATCATGCTGATTGCCATGGGTATCTTCAAACTCGGCACCATCATCAAGTTCATGCCCTACCCCATCATCGTCGGTTTCACGGGCGGTATTGCCATCACCATCTTCTCGACCCAGATGAACGACCTATTCGGATTGGGTATCGAGGAGGTGCCGGCCAACTTCATCGACAAGTGGATTTGCTACTTCCGCAACATCGGCAACATCAACTGGTGGTCGCTCGGCATCGGCTTACTCAGCATGCTGATTATCTGCTACATGCCCCGTCTTTCGAAGAAGATTCCCGGCTCGTTGGCCGCTATCGTGGTGATGACGGCTCTCTGCTGGGCTTTGAAGCAATTTGCCGGTATCCATTCGATTCAAACCATTGGCGACCTCTACGAGTTACCCTCGGGACTCCCCTCGTTCTCGTTCCCCACGCTGGGTGAGGCTAGTCTCTTCGAGACCGTACAGCAGTTGCTGCCCGTGGCCTTTACGATTGCCATGCTGGGAGCCATCGAGTCGCTCTTGTCGGCCATGGTGGCGGATGGTGTCATCGGCGACCGTCACAACTCGAACACCGAGCTCATCGGCCAAGGTATTGCCAATGTCGTTGTTCCCTTCTTCGGTGGTATTCCCGCTACGGGAGCCATTGCCCGCACGATGGCCAACATCAACAATGGTGGTCACACCCCCGTTGCCGGCATCGTACACACGGTTGTGCTGTTGCTTGTGTTGCTGCTGCTGGGCGGTTTGGTCGGTGCGATTCCGATGCCCTGCCTGGCCGGTGTGTTGATCATGGTGTCGTATAACATGAGTGGCTGGCGTACGATTCGCTCGATGTGCCGTCAGGAGAAGTCGAATGTCATTGTCCTCTTCACGACACTCCTCCTGACCGTGATTTTCGACCTGACGATTGCCATCGAGGTAGGCCTTGTCCTGGCCATCGTGCTCTTCATGAAGCGAATCATGGAGAATACACATATCTCGGTGCTGCACAAGGAGATGGAGGTGCACCACGATGGTGAGCACGACGAGCGTCTGACGATTCCGGCACACACGGAGGTGTATGAGATTGATGGTCCCTTCTTCTTCGGTATCGCCACGAAGTTCGAGGAGTTGGCCCGCATGCGTGATGCCAAGCCGATTCGCATCGTGCGTATGCGTAAGGTGTCGTTCATCGATGCTACCGGCCTGCACAACCTTGAAATTTTTGTAACCGCTTCGCAACAGCAGAAGCAACAGGTGATTCTCTCGGGTGTAAATGAGCAGGTTTACCAGGAGATTGAGCGTGCCGGCATTGTCGATTTGGTCGGCCGCGAGAATGTCCTCGACCACATCCACAAAGCCATCAAACGCGCCGAGGAACTCTCGAATGCGATTAAAGAGCAAAAAGCTAAGAGCAAAGAGATTTAGCAAAAAACATAACAGAAAAAGGGCTGGTGCGGAAAAACTGCACCAGCCCTTTTGTTTTCAATACTATCTCTGCTTTTATCCGAGGAGCTCCCTCCTCTTTTACATGATTGGAAACCAGATAAACACGGCGGCATCCCACAACGCATGCGACAAGATGATGGCCGTAAATCGTTCGGGGAAGAGGCGATACAGGCCACCCCACGCGATGCCACAGACCAACGCAGCCATGACGAGCATGAAGTTACACGACGGGAGGTGCACCAAGGCATAGATAGCCGTCGCGACCAGGAAACCCCGATTGGCTCCCCAGCGTTTCGACATGCGCTCCTGCACATACCCACGCCAGAAAATCTCCTCGGCAGGGCCTATCAAACAGAGGAGCAGCAACGACAGCACCCAGGGCGAACTTCCCTCCTTGATACCGTAAATGGCATCAACTTCGGGGCGTGCAAAGGCGAAGAGCCACTGCGACACCTTATCGCCCATCCAGAAGACACACCACAGAGCCACAGCAATCGCCACTCCCAAGATGAGATGCTCGCGGGTAAATCGCAATCGCTCCCACCATGCCGGTGCAAAGAGGGTTGCCAAACTCGTCAGGATGAGGGCCGAGCCACTCATCGTCATCCAAAAATCGAAGTGGGGAGCCGTCAGCGGTGAGAACATCAGCCCCCACAGTACCACGGCCACCACCACCGAAAACCACACCCGTTTCATCGCATCCAGCTATCAAGCAGCAATGCCACAATCATCACGGCGCAAAACAACATATGCAACATCGCTGAACGCTGGTCGAGCGAGGCGATGATCTCCATGCGTTGCTCCTCCTGATACTCCCGCATGGTGCGCGAAAGGCCGATTGCCACCCGCATCACCAACACCGAGACCAAGGCCACAAACGGGAAGCAACCAAAGGGAACGAGCACTACAACCCACACAAAGGGGAAGAGCACCTCAAAAAGATAGAGCACCACCGAAGCACGCATACCCATTCCATAGGCCATGGTACGAATACCAGCTCGGGAATCGGTCGCCATATCGCGTGTATTATTGGCATGAAGTATCGAATCGACCAGCAGGGCAATCGGAAGAGCCATCCACAGCACCCGCCAATCAATCACGCCCAGCGCCACATACGACGTACCGATGGCCGGCAGGAATCCATAGGCCATCACGATGGTCAAATCACCCAAGGCACGGTATTTCAACACGGGGTATCCCATCGTGCAGACCAAGCCTCCCAGACCAATCCACAACAAGGTCCAACCGGTGCTATACAGCAACCACAGACCGACCGCTATCGCCACGACCAGCAGCGTGAGCGAAAGGTTGCGCACCTGCTTGGGGGTAAAAAATCCTCCGGCGAGGGTCTGCACGGCATAGGCTCCCTCCACGGTATCGACCCCCGTGAGGTAATCTTTGTAATCACTCCAGGTGTTACCTGCGGCATGAAACAGCATAATACCCACGATGGCCCATACGCCATTCGTCCAATTTACCGAGCCCGTAAGCCACCAGAGGTAGATTAAAATCGTCAAGACGGTCAACCCCGAGGCGGTAAACGACCACGGGCGAGTAACCAACAGCCACTCTTTCAATGTGTGTTTCTTTTGCATCTCTCTTTATCTGTTTTGTTGTTGTTCGAAATAGTTCTTCACCTTCGTGGCTTTGGCAGCACCGATGAGCGAGGTCAGCTCCCCGATGTGAGCCGTGCGCACCTTCTCCACCGTGCGGAAGTGTTCGAGGAGCGTGCGGATAGTCTTCTCGCCCACCCCTTCGATCTGTTCCAATTCGCTATGAATAAATCCCTTGCTACGCTTTTGACGATGGAAGGTAATACCAAATCGGTGTGCTTCGTCACGGATATGACACACCACCTTCAGTGGCTCACCCGTGCGGCTCAGGTAGTAGGGCATCGGGTCGTGCGGAAAGAAAATCTCTTCGATACGCTTTGCCAGGCCGACAATCGGCACCTGCCGCTCGATACCCAGCTCGCACAACACACCGTAGGCACTCGAAAGTTGCCCCTTACCGCCATCGATAATAATCAGGTCGGGCAGCGCACTCCCCTCCTCCATCAGGCGACTATAACGACGATAGACTATCTCGCGCATCGAGGCGAAGTCATCGGGACCCTCTACGGTCTTGATATTGAAGTGGCGATACTCCTTACGCGAAGGCTTTCCGTCACGGAACACGACACACGAGGCCACAGGATAGGTACCTTGCAGATTCGAGTTATCGAAGCACTCGATATGCCGTGGCTGCCGATCGAGGTGCAACTCCTTGCGCATCGCCTCCATAAGCCGCTCGGTATGGCGTTCGGGGTTCTTGATTTCGAGGTTTTTGAGCTGCTCGGCACGGTAGATGCGGGCACTCTTCTCCGAGAAGTGGAGCAGGTCGAGTTTCTCGCCACGCTTCGGCACCGTGAAGGTTACCCCATCGAAGAGCAGGGTTGTCGAGGGGAGGAACGGCACGATGACCTCACGAGCCAACACGCCTCCGGCCACCTCCTCGACCATGTGTTGGATGGCCAACGTGAGCATGTCGGCCTCCGTAGCCTCGACACCCGTCGAAAGGCGCACGGTCGTCACGCCGACAATCGAGCCGTGGCGGATGCGCACAAAGTTGCAGAAGGCGACATCATCATCGACCAGGAGCGAGAAGACATCTACATCGGTGATGCGTGAGCTGACCACAACCGAACGGGACGCATAGTTATCCAGCGCATCGAGGCGTTGCTTATAGCGAGCCGCCTGCTCGAAGCGCAGGGTTTCGGCCGCCTGTTCCATCTCGTGGGTCAGGTATTGGCGCACAGGGCGCAAATCGCCTTTCAGGATGGCATGTACGAGGTCGACATCGGCACGATAGTCCTCCTCGCTCTGCACCCCGATACAAGGCCCTTTACAATTCCCGAGGTGGTATTGCAGACACACCGAATAGCGGCCACGGGCAATCTGGCGGTCCGTAAGATTGAGTTTGCAGGTGCGCAACGGAATCACCTCACGGATAAACTCCAGGATGCTACGCTGCATCGAAATCGAACTATAAGGGCCATAGTAGTGGGAGCCATCGTGCAG
The DNA here is from genome assembly GCA_017623115.1 of Alistipes sp. Taxonomy (GTDB): domain Bacteria; phylum Bacteroidota; class Bacteroidia; order Bacteroidales; family Rikenellaceae; genus Alistipes. The sequence goes on along the minus strand of JAGAPT010000021.1, from coordinate 62,722 downwards.
CAACCGACGGGTCGATTCCACACGCGGGAAGGGCTCGTTGCGCACCACAATCCAGGGGTAGCTTTTATCATCCTTCAGCAGGATGTTGTAGCGCGGTTGCAGCTGTTTGATGAGCGAATTCTCCAGCAGCAACGCATCCTGCTCCGAATCGACGACGATGTGGCGAATCTCGACAATTTGCTTCACGAGCACCCGCACCTTGGGCGAATGCTCTTTACTCTCAACAAAATAGGAGGATACACGCTTACGCAGCGATTTGGCCTTTCCGACATAGATAATGACACCGCCGCGGTCTACGAATTGATAGACCCCGGGCGATAGCGGCAACAGAGCCACCTGCTCTTTCAAGGCTTGTTTATCGGCGCTCACCCGACAAAAATAACATCGAAAATCGAAAATTCAAAATCTGTTCTGCAACCTCCTCGCCCTATGCTCGCACCAGCACCTTCTCGTAGGCCACCAGATAGCGACTTTCAAAACAGATGATACCACAGCGTCGAAAACCCATCTGCTGCAACAGCGTGTGCATAATCGGGTTGTCGGCATGGGTATCGACCCGAACACTCGTCACTCGCCCTGCGGCCAATTGTTCGACCTGCGCCATAAAGCAACGCCCAAGACCTTGACCCAAAGCCGCCTCGGCCACGCATAATCGATGCACAACGACATAGGCCGTATCGGGCGACGTCAGCCACGCCCCGTCGATAGCAACATAAGCCGGCTCACCCGTAAAAAGCACCGCACCATAGGCTACGATACGCCCTGCGCGCACCAGTACATAGCCCGCACCCTCTGCCACATCCTGCTCGATGCATACCGGATTCGGGTAGCCGTGCTGCCATTGGTCGACACCTGCTGCGCCCAGCCGTCGAATCGCCCTCTCCACGATTTGCCAGATCATCGGGCACTCATGCGCCTCGGCTCGACGAAATAGTATTTGTTTCATCTCATGCATGCCATCACCACCTCACTTGCCCCCATAGTCGAAATTGCCACATCCGACGACCTCTTTTTCTATAAGAAAAAAGCGGTTCAGGGTTTGTTATTCCACAAACAATAACTATCTTTGTAGGCGGAAAATTCAATTCATTCACAAAAATAACAAAATTAATTTTCATCATGAACTGTTTTCTTTACAATTCATCGGTAGGCAAGAAGTTGGTGATGAGTATCTCGGGCTGCGCGCTCGTGCTCTTCATCCTCTTCCACATGTCTATGAACCTCACGGCCCTCTTCTCGGCCGAGGCGTACAACATGATTTGCGAACTGCTCGGAGCTAATTGGTATGCGCTGGTCGGTACAGCCGGTCTGGCCGCCTTGGTCTTCATCCACTTCGCTTATGCACTGTTGCTGACGTGGAACAACTATCGCGCTCGTGGTACGCAGCGTTATGCCGTAACAACCAAGGAGCCGGGTGTTTCGTGGGCCTCGAAGAACATGCTCGTATTGGGCGTTATCGTCCTCTTGGGTCTGCTGCTGCACCTCACCCACTTCTGGGCCAAGATGCAGCTCGTTGAGATCATGGGTGGTCATGAGTCGATGGTAGATGGCAAGATGGTTGCTGCGACGGATGGTGCCGAGTTGATTCGCTACACCTTCTCGCAGTGGTACAACGTCGTGCTCTACCTCGTATGGTTCGTAGCCCTCTGGTTCCACCTCACGCACGGCGTGTGGTCAATGTTCCAGACCGCAGGTTGGGCCAACGACACGTGGTATCCCCGCCTGAAGTGCCTGGCCAATATCGTTGCCACGCTCATCTTCCTGGGCTTTGCTGTCGTAGTCATCTTCTTCTTCGTGAAGGCTAACTGCCCCTGCTGCGGTGGTTGCTGCTAATCAACATCAGTGTCGAACAAATAAACACACACAAATATGGCTTTCAAATTAGATGCTAAAATCCCGCAGGGCAAACTTGCCGAAAAGTGGAGCAACCACAAGGCAGCCATCAAGGTCGTGAGCCCGGCCAACAAACGTAAGCTCGACATCATCGTCATCGGTACCGGTCTGGGTGGTGGCGCAGCAGCCGCTTCGCTCGGCGAGTTGGGCTACAACGTCAAGGTATTCTGCATTCAGGACTCGCCCCGTCGTGCCCACTCGATTGCCGCTCAGGGCGGTATCAATGCAGCCAAGAACTACCAGAACGACAACGACTCGGTATACCGCCTCTTCTACGATACGATCAAGGGTGGCGACTACCGTGCACGTGAGGCCAATGTCTATCGCCTGGCCGAGGTTTCGAACCTCATCATCGACCAGTGCGTTGCTCAGGGCGTTCCCTTTGCACGTGAGTATGGTGGTCTGTTGGCCAACCGCTCGTTCGGTGGCGCACAGGTATCGCGTACCTTCTATGCGCGAGGCCAGACGGGTCAGCAGCTTCTTCTGGGTGCCTATGCAGCCCTCAACAAGGAGATTGCTGCCGGCTCGGTAAAGAGCTATCCGCGTCACGAGATGCTCGACGTGGTTGTCGAGAATGGCGAGGCGCGCGGTATCATCGCCCGCAACCTGGTAACCGGTGAGATTGAGCGTCACGGTGCACACGCTGTGGTCATCGCATCGGGTGGCTACGGTAATGTCTTCTTCCTCTCGACCAACGCCATGGGCTCGAACGGCTCGGCCGCGTTCCAGTGCTACCGCAAGGGTGCCGGCTTCGCCAACCCCTGCTTCACGCAGATTCACCCCACCTGTATCCCTGTACACGGCACGCAGCAGTCGAAGCTGACGCTTATGTCGGAGTCGCTGCGTAACGACGGTCGTATCTGGGTACCGAAGAAGTTGGAGGATGTGAAGGCCCTGCGTGCCGGCACGCTCAAACCGTCGGACATCAAGGAGGAGGATCGCGACTACTACTTGGAGCGTCGCTACCCCGCCTTCGGTAACCTCGTACCGCGCGACGTCGCTTCGCGTGCCGCCAAGGAGCGTTGCGATGCAGGCTTCGGTGTCAACGAGACCGGTTTGGCCGTATTCCTCGATTTCAAGACCGCTATCGAGCGTCTGGGTAAGGATATCATCAAGCAGCGTTACGGCAACCTCTTCGACATGTACGAGGAGATTACCGACGTAAGCCCCTACGAGGAGCCGATGCAGATCTTCCCCGCCGTGCACTACACGATGGGTGGTATCTGGGTGGACTACAACCTGATGACCACCATCCCGGGCCTGTATGCCATCGGTGAGGCCAACTTCTCGGATCATGGTGCCAACCGTCTGGGTGCTTCGGCCCTGATGCAGGGTCTGGCCGACGGTTACTTCGTACTGCCCTACACCATCGGCGACTACCTCGCAGCCAAGATTCAGGCTCCGAAGGTGGATACGAATACCCCCGCATTCGAGGAGGCCGAGAAGGCCGTGAAGGAGAAGATTGCCAAGCTCATGTCGATCAATGGTAAGCAGTCGGTAGATGACATCCACAAGAAACTCGGCCACATCATGTGGGAGAATGTCGGCATGGCTCGCACGAAGGAGTCGCTCGAGAAGGCTATCGTCGAGATTCAGGCTTTGCGCAAGGAGTTCTGGAAGGATGTGAAGGTCGTTGGCGATCCGATGTCGTTCAATGTTGAGTTGGAGAAGGCTCTGCGCCTGGCCGACTTCCTGGAGTTGGGTGAGCTGATGGCTCGCGATGCACTGAATCGTGCCGAGTCGTGCGGTGGACACTTCCGCTCGGAGCACCAGACCGAGGAGGGCGAGGCCCTGCGTCACGATGAGGAGTTCTCCTATGCTGCCGTTTGGGAGTACAAGGGTATGGATGAGGCTCCCGAGTTGACGAAAGAGCCGCTCATCTACGAGGAGACGGAGCGCAAGCAGCGTAACTACAAAGACTAATTCACTTTTGACGTACAACACTTTAATTACCATTTGAAATTATGAATTTCACCTTAAAGATATGGCGTCAGAAGGACGCAAAATCGAAGGGAGCCTTCGAGACCTATCAGGTCAAAGATATTTCGGCCGACACCTCGTTCCTTGAGATGCTCGACATTCTGAACAACGACCTCGTACATGCCGGCAAGGAGCCCGTGGCTTTCGACCACGACTGCCGTGAGGGTATCTGCGGTATGTGCTCGTTGCACATCAACGGTTTGGCACACGGCCCCGGCCAGGCTGCCACGACCTGCCAGATTTACATGCGTAAATTCAAGGATGGCGATACGATTACCATCGAGCCGTGGCGTTCGGCTGCCTTCCCCGTCATCAAGGACCTCGTTGTAAACCGTGGTGCTTACGACCAGATTCTGCAGGCCGGAGGTTATGTTTCGGTACGCACGAACTCGGTGCCCGATGCCAATGCAATTCCGATTCCGAAGGCTGATGCCGATGAGTCGATGGATGCTGCTGCCTGCATCGGTTGCGGTGCTTGCGCTGCTACCTGCAAGAACGGCTCGGCCATGCTCTTCGTAGCTGCTCGTGTATCGTCGCTGGCGAAGTTGCCGCAGGGTCGCGTCGAGGGTGCTCGCCGTGCCAAGGCAATGGTTGCCAAGATGGATGAGCTGGGCTTCGGTAACTGCACCAACACGGGTGCTTGCCAGGCCGAGTGCCCGAAGGGTATCTCCATCGCGCATATCGCTCGCCTGAACCGTGAATTCCTGGCCGCGAAGATTCAGGACTAATACGATTGGCATACGCAAAAACGAGTGGTCAAATCTGGCCACTCGTTTTTTGTTAGACATGGCAAGCGATCTGCGCGATACGCGCAATTGTTTTTCACATCCCCCCTCCCCCTTGTCAAGGGGGCGATTGGCTCGCCTCAACCGTGAGTTCCTGGCTGCAAAGATTCAGGACTAAACCATCGGTTTGTGCAACAAAAAAAGAGAGCTTTCGGGCTCTCTTTTTTTGTTGGATATGGCGAACGATCTGCGCGATACGCGCAATTGTTTTTCACATCCCCCCCTCCCCCTTGTCAAGGGGGCGATTGGCTCGCCTCAACCGTGAATTCCTGGCTGCAAAGATTCAGGACTAAACCATCGTTTGTGTATCAAAAAAAGAGAGCTTTCAGGCTCTCTTTTTTGTTGGACATGGCAAGCAATCTACCCCTCCCAAAACTCCTAAAACTCCCAAAACTCCCAAATCTCCCCCACAGCCCACCCCCGTGTTTTTCTATTTTTTCGATCTTTGACTTCGTCTTCGATACTCCTGCTCGGCAAAATGTAAGTAAACTTGCTTTTGCCCTCACTTATTTGTATCTTTGCGTCCGATTATGCTGCACTACAAGACTTTTCAGAAGCACACCGAAGCCCCTTGGGTCGTGATGTTACACGGCGCAGGTGGCAGCAGCGAGGTGTGGTATCGTCAGGTGGGCGATTTCTCGCGCCACTACAACCTGCTGCTCATCGATTTAGTGGGTCATGGTGAGTCTTCGGTCTTGCAGATACTGAACAAGCATTTCGACTTTGAGACAGCGGCCGAGCAGGTGATGGAGGTTGTCGACCACCTCAACATCCGCAAGGCGCACTACATGGGGCTCTCTCTGGGTAGCATCGTTGTGCGGGTTTTGGCCGAACTGCACCCCGAGCGTGTCGAGTCGATGGTCCTGGCCGGTGCCGTGACGGAGCTGAGCTGGGAGTCGCGCGTATTGCTGCGTGTCGCCGACTGCACCAAGCACATCGTGCCCTACCGCCTGCTCAAATGGTTCATCGCCAAGGCTATCATCCCGCAACGCCGCTATGGCCACTCGATGCAGCTCTTCCTGCGCAATGCCAAGCGGCTGTCGTTCGAAAACTTTCTGCGTTGGCTCACGCTGGGGGACCAGCTCAACAGCCGTATCAAACGCCTCTTTGCCGAGCATATCGCCATCCCCACGCTCTATTTGATGGGGCAAGACGACTACCTCTTCCTGCCACAGGTGCAACTTGTAGCCGCACAAGCCGGACAATGGGCGTCGATGGTGATCGTTCCCGAAGCAGGGCACGTCTGCAATGTCGACAACAAGCGATTCTTCAATCGGGTGTCGCTCGATTTCCTGCGTCGCCTCTGCGCCTCTAACACCACCCAATCATGAGCCTCTTCTCCGAACGTGAAGTGAAAGGCACGGCTGCCTTTGTGCTGCTGTCCGGTCTGCTCATCCTCGTCTTTACGCTGGTCGAGCCGCGCCCCACGCCCGACCTTACCGAAACCATTGAGCAGGAGTTGGAGAGCCGTGATTCGTACTACTACCTCGCCCCGTTCGACCCCAATACGGCCGATTACGAGGCCCTGCGTGCGCTGGGCATGACCCGCTATGAGGCAGTCTCCCTCTTGAAATTTCGCGCCTCGGGCAAGGTGTTCCGCATTCCGGAGGATGTTGCCCTCTGCTACGGCATCAGCGACTCGGCCTATCGGGTGTTGGCACCTTATATAATTATAGCCGAAGAGTACCGCATCAAGCCCCACCCCCATCGGGAATATGCGCCCCACAAACGAGATACGCTGCCTCGGTTAGCACCCTCGCCCTTCCGCATCGACACCGTATCGGCCGCCTACCTGCGTGCCATCGGTGCACTGACGAAGCGGCAGGCCGAGGTCTTCATCCGCTGGCGTGACCGTAGTGGGTTCCGCGACATGGAGGAGGTGCGTGCCTGCTATGTGGTGGATGATTCGGTGGCAACGGCCTTGGAGCCCTACATCCTCTTTCCCGAGCGGGACCTCACACCCTGGGAGGCTCCCGTCGAGCTCAACACGGCCGACTCGGCACGGCTACGTGCGGTGGTCGGCATCGGCGAAAAGACCATCGTCGAGCTGCTAAATTACCGTAAACGACTCGGTGGATTCTACCGTGTGGAGCAATTAGCAGAGGTCAGAGGGGTCACGGAGCAGAATTATGAAAAAATTTTGCAACAAATTTGCTGTGATAGCAATGAAATTCAAAAAATTGATATTAACTTTGCAAGCCCAAACGAATTGCAGCGACATCCGTACATCGGACCGCGCACGTTAAGGCGATTGCTTAAACAAAGAGAGTTGAAAGGAGGTTGGAACAGCACCCGGGAAATGATTGAACAGAACATACTGACCGAGGAGGAGGCCGCAAGGTTGCGCCCCTACCTGGTATTTGGTGCTGACAGCCTGCACAACGCACACTAACGGGCACTGACGATTTCAGAAATCGAACGTGCCGAAAGAGCGCAACCCGCTTGGAAAGAGGTTGCAACCAAAACAAAAAAAACCAAGCATTAACACAAAAAAAGAATACAACTATGATTATCACCACGGTAAAGGAGGGCGAAAACATCGAGCGCGCCCTGAAAAAGTTCAAGCGTAAGTATGAGCGCACGGGCGTTCTGAAGGAGCTTCGTCGTCGTCAGTACTTCACGAAGCCGTCGATTGCCAAGCGCGACGCTATGGCTCACGCCATCTATGTACAGCACACCTATCACTTGGACGACTAATTTATCGTTTCGATAAGTGCAACACCCCCGACCGCGAAGGTTGGGGGTGTTTTTTTGTTTGTTGACGGAGGCGGTTCCTTTGGGAGGTTTGAGAAATTGGGGAGGTTTGAGAAATTGGGGAGGTTTGGGAGATTTGGGAGATTTGGGAGATTTGAGACATTTGAGACATTTGAGAAGTTGGGGAGTCAAAGCACTTTGAGACTTCTATGCAATACTCCCAAAATTCCCAAGCCTCTCAAAATTCCCAATCCTCCCAATCCTCCCAAAATTCATGCAATATCCCCTCCAAAAAAAAAGAGCACCTTGCGGTACTCCTTTTTCATATAAACGGTTTAGATTGGGGATGATGTGCCGAGTTTTAGGCTTGCGCAGTTGTGGAAAGCGCAGCATACTGAGCGTATGTGAGCATTTCCACAACAAGCGTAACGACAAAATCGGCCATCAGACACAATCCTGCGCTTACTCTGCAAGAATCTCCAGCATCTTAATCGCTGCCGTCGGAATCTTCGTGCCAGGACCGAAGATAGCGGCGGCACCATCACGATAGAGCTGGTCGTAGTCCTGTGCCGGAATCACACCGCCCACAACGACGATGATATCCTCGCGGCCCAGTTTCTTGAGCTCCTCGATAATCTGCGGCACGAGCGTGAGGTGACCTGCAGCCAGCGACGATACGCCGACAACATGCACATCATTCTCAACGGCCTGCTTGGCAGCCTCGGCGGGCGTCTGGAACAACGGACCCATATCGACATCGAAGCCGATATCGGCATAACCCGTAGCAACCACCTTGGCACCACGATCGTGACCATCCTGACCCAGCTTGGCAATCATGATACGCGGCTGGCGACCCTCCTTCTTGGCAAACTCGGCGCACATCTCCTTGGCGCGCTCGAACATATCGTCGTTTTTCACAGCTGAACTATAAACTCCTGAAATGGAACGAATAACGGCCTTATAGCGACCTACAACAACCTCGCAGGCATCCGAAATCTCACCCAGCGTAGCACGCACCTTGGCAGCCTCAACGGCCAACTCCAAGAGGTTGCCCTCGCCCGTCTTCACGCACTCCGTGATAGCGGCCAAAGCCTTATCCACAGCGGTCTGATCGCGGTTAGCACGCAACTCCTGCAGACGCTTCACCTGGCTCTCACGAACAGCCGTGTTATCCACAGCCAGGATGTCAATCGGAGCCTCTTTCTCCAGACGGTACTCGTTCAGACCGATGATCTTCTGCTCACCCGAGTCGATACGGGCCTGCGTGCGAGCTGCGGCCTCCTCGATACGCATCTTCGGAATGCCGGTCTCGATAGCCTTGGCCATACCACCGAGTTTCTCCACCTCCTGGATGTGCTCCCAAGCCTTGTGAGCAATCTCGTTGGTGAGCGACTCTACATAGTACGAACCTGCCCACGGGTCAACCTGGCGGCATACCGAGGTCTCCTCCTGGATGTAGATCTGCGTATTACGAGCAATACGTGCCGAGAAGTCGGTCGGCAGGGCGATAGCCTCGTCGAGGGCGTTCGTGTGCAGCGACTGCGTGTGACCCAGGGCAGCACCCATCGCCTCGATAGCCGTACGAGCCACGTTGTTGAATGGATCCTGCTCCGTGAGCGACCAACCCGAGGTCTGCGAGTGGGTACGCAGGGCCAGCGACTTGGGATTCTTCGGATCGAACTGCTTCACAATCTTGGCCCACAGCATACGGGCAGCACGCATCTTGGCAATCTCCATGAAGTGGTTCATACCGATGGCCCAGAAGAACGACAGACGCGGTGCGAAGGCGTCAACCGACATACCGGCGTTAATACCGGCACGCAGGTACTCCAAACCGTCGGCCAGCGTGTAGGCCAGCTCGATGTCGGCCGTAGCACCGGCCTCCTGCATGTGGTAACCCGAAATCGAAATCGAGTTGAACTTCGGCATGTTCTTCGACGTATACTCAAAGATGTCGGCGATGATACGCATCGAGAACTCGGGCGGATAGATGTAGGTGTTACGCACCATGAACTCCTTCAAGATGTCGTTCTGAATCGTACCGGCCAGCTGATCGAGCGTAGCACCCTGCTCCAGACCCGTCACGATGTAGAAGGCCAAGATGGGCAACACAGCACCATTCATGGTCATCGACACCGACATACGGTCAAGCGGAATACCGTTGAAGAGCACCTTCATATCCTCTACGGAGCAGATCGATACACCGGCCTTACCAACATCACCGACTACACGCGGGTGGTCAGCATCGTAACCACGGTGCGTAGCGAGGTCGAAGGCCACCGACAGACCCTTCTGGCCGGCAGCCAGGTTACGACGATAGAAGGCATTCGACTCCTCAGCCGTCGAGAAACCTGCGTACTGACGAATCGTCCACGGACGCATCACATACATCGTCGAATAGGGACCGCGCAGATAGGGAGCCACACCGGCAGCATAGTTCAGGTGCTCCATGCCGGCCAAATCCTCGGCCGTATACATTCCCTTGACGGGAATCTGCTCAGCGGTCATCCAAGGCTGCTTCTCGCCGCAGCCCTTCTTGCCACAGCACGACGTCGTGGCTGCAGCCTCATATTTCAGTTCAGAAAATTTCGCTCTCATAATTAGATTCCCATCTCTTTAAGGTAGAACTTCAATGTTTCGAGCACGTTCGACTTCACGTTGATGAAGTTCGTAATGCCCTGTGCCTCCAATTCGGGCGTGCAGGCGGGAGCACCGGCAACCACCAAGATGGCCTTGTCACCCAGCAGCTCCTTCACCTTCGGAGCAGCCTCGGCGTAATCATCATCCGAAGCGCAGACAACCACGATCTCGGCCTTCGAAGCCAAAGCAGCCTCTACACCCTCCTCAATCGACTTGAAGAAGGTATTGTCGATAACGCGGATACCGGCACAACCGAAGAAGTTGCACGAGAACTGTGCACGAGCGCGAGCCATACCGAGCGAACCGCAGGTGAGCATGAAGGCCTTGGGCTCTTTGCCCGAGCGGTCAACCTCCAGACGCATCTGCTCGAAGGCCATCGCACCACGGTAAGCGTTCAAGAGGTTGCCCTCCTTCACGTCACGCTCTACCGACTCCATCGTAATCTCCTCACCGGCCACCTCCGTAAAGTTGGGGAACTGGTTGGCGCCGAGCAGAATCTGACGGCGCGTAGCGATGTTCTTATCCTTCTGGGCAGCCGAAGCCTCGATCTTCTCCTTAATCGTGCCTGCCTCATAAGCAGCAGCGTAACCACCCTTCTCCTCCAACTCGAGGAAGAGTTTCCAAGCCTCCGAAGCGATCGACGCCGTCAGGGTCTCGATGTAGTACGAACCACCGGCCGGATCGACAACCTGATCGAAGTGCGACTCGTGCTTCAATAGCAACTCCACATTGCGAGCGATGCGCTTTGCAAACTCATCGGGCTCGGCGTAAGCGGCGTTGAACGGAACAACCTCCAACGAATGAACGCCGGCAATAGCAGCCGACATTGCCTCGGTCGTACCACGCAACATGTTTACATAGGGGTCATAGACGCTCTGGTTCCAACGCGAGGTCTCGGCGTGTGCCAACATCTTCGAGGCGCAGAGCTTCTCGGGCTCGTAACCCTTCACGATGTTTGCCCACAGCATACGGGCGGCACGGAACTTGGCAATCTCCATGAAGTAGTTCGACGACACGGAGAACGAGAAACGGATGGCACGGGCAGCCTCATCAGCCGTCAGACCGGCATCGGTCAAACGAGCCATATACTCCTGACCGGCCGAGAGGGCGAAGGCCAACTCCTCGACGATGGTCGAGCCGGCATTGCCGAAGATTTGTGCGCTGACGGTTACGATACGTACGTGCTTCCAGGCTGCAGCCTTCTTCACGAGGCCGGCCACCTTGGCCATGCAGCTGTCGCACAACGTACCCTTCTTCGAAAGGCCCTTCACGATGGGGTCGATGACGAACGAGATGTGGGCATCCTCGAGCCCCTCCTTCTCCAATTTCGCCAGAACGAGCTCTGCCACCTCGCCTACGCACTCGCCACAGAAGACGAGGTCGATAGCCGGAATCGAGATGCCGGCGAGCAACGTCTCCAGGCTCTCGGCCGTTGGCGACTCGCAACCGCAGAAGCAGAAGCCGAGCGAATCGACACCCGAGTTGAGCAATTTGAGCGCCTCGGCATTGGCCTCAGCCACATTCGCGACCTTCACGGTCTGATGGATGCGCCACTCGTTGTGGGCACGCGTACCGCGCACATAGGGGAATTGCCCTGCCTCGGTACCCAAGAATTCGATGCCTTCGAGGTTCTCGGCACGGTAGTAAGGACGCAGGTTGAAGCCCTCGCCCGTACGCCATACCAGCTTACGCTCGTAGTCGGCACCCTTCAGGTCTGCTGTAATCACCTCCTCCCACTTCTCGGTCGAGACGGCGGGAAATTCAGCGAACAGCTTTTCACTTTTGGTATTTGCCATAACTGTTTTGAAGTTAATATTTTGTTAGGTATTGCTTATTGCCTTATAAAATGCGCGTAAAGATACAAACTTTTTATCAAATATACACGTTTTATGTTATAAAAATAACAACGGGTGTTGATTCACTTGCTACAACCTTTGGTTTATCGATTTCCAAAAGCAAGCACTTTCAACCATTTTTCATTCATTTTTACCTATTTTTATCGAAATTCACAAAAATCGTTTTTTCAATAAAACCCCGCAAAAACAGACCATCCTACCCGAAAATAGCCCTATTTTTCAGCATCATCACGCAAAAAACAGCCGTTTTTCTCAAGAAAAGCACTATTTTTTCACCATCCTGTCGAAAAAATACACTTTTTGTATATCCATCAAAAAGAAAAATTTTTACCTTTGCAGCAAGTTTATTTTCATCAATCATTACGACCCATGTCTTCAACCCTCCGATTCAAGATGGTCGATGCTGCCATCAACCACTCGGCCATTGAGGTTGCATCGCCCGAAGGACGCCCTTCGGACTACTTCGGTGCCAAGGTTTTCTCGGGTGCCACCATGCGCAAATACCTCGACAAAAAGACCTTCGAAACCCTCTCCGACACGATGAAAAATGGCACTCCGCTCACGCGCGAAGTGGCCGACTCGATTGCTGCCGGCATGCGCCAATGGGCATTGGAGCATGGTGCCGACCACTACACCCACTGGTTCCAACCCTTGACGGGTGGCACGGCCGAAAAGCACGATGCCTTCGCCCAGCCCGACGGATTCGGCGGGGTAATCGAGGAGTTCTCGGGCAAACTGCTCGTACAGCAGGAGCCCGACGCCTCGTCATTCCCCAATGGCGGCATTCGCAACACCTTCGAGGCGCGTGGATACTCGGCATGGGACCCCACCTCCCCCGCCTTCATCGTCGATACGACGCTCTGTATCCCGACCGTCTTTATCGCCTACACGGGCGAGGCTCTCGACTACAAGGTTCCCTTGTTGCGCTCCATCTCGGCCGTTGACAAGGCCGCCACGGAGGTCTGTCGCTACTTCGACCGCAACGTCGAGAAGGTGCATACCTATTTAGGATGGGAGCAGGAGTATTTCCTGGTCGATGAGAGTCTGTGGGCCGTACGCCCCGACCTGATGCTCACGGGGCGCACGCTGATGGGGCACGAATCGGCCAAAAACCAGCAGCTGGAGGATCACTATTTCGGTGCCATTCCGACCCGTGTGATGGCCTTCATGAAGGAGCTCGAATACGAGTGTCTGAAACTCGGCATCCCCGTCAAGACCCGCCACAACGAGGTAGCCCCCAACCAGTTCGAGCTGGCACCGGTCTACGAAGAGGCCAACCTGGCCAATGACCACAACCAGTTGCTGATGACCATCATGGATAAGACGGCTCGTCGCCACCACTTCCGTGTTTTGCTGCACGAGAAGCCCTTCAAAGGCATCAACGGCTCGGGTAAGCACAACAACTGGTCGCTGGGTACCGACACGGGAGTCAACCTGATGAGCCCCGGCAAAACAGCCTCCGAGAATCTGCAATTCATCACCTTTCTGGTCAATGTCATCTCGGCGGTCTACAAGCACAACGGACTCCTCAAGGCGGCTGTCATGAGTGCCACCAACGACCACCGTCTGGGAGCAAATGAGGCTCCGCCGGCCATCATCTCGACCTTCCTCGGGACCCAGGTATCGGCCGTACTCGATAAGTTGGCTGCCGCAAAGGGCGACAACGCCATCCGCTTCGATGCCAAGGGCGTCTTTAAGATGAGTGGCATCTCACACATTCCCACCCTGCTGCGCGACAACACCGACCGCAACCGCACCTCACCCTTTGCCTTTACGGGTAATCGCTTCGAGTTCCGTGCCGCCGGTGCTTCGGACAACTGTGCCGAGGCCATCATCACGCTCAACACAGCCCTTGCTGATGAACTTACGATGTTCAAAGCGGAGGTCGATGCCAAAATCGAGAGCGGCACCAAGAAGGAGAAAGCCATCTACGAGGTGTTGAAGCGCAAAATCAAGGAGTGTAATCCGATTCGTTTCGATGGGAATGGTTACTCGGAGGAGTGGCGCGCCGAAGCGGCACGTCGCGGGCTGGATTGCGAGACCTCAACCCCGCTGATTTTCGACCGCTACCTCGACCCTGCGACCATCGACATGTTTGCCCGCACGGGGGTCTACACAGCCATCGAGTTGGAGGCCCGCACGGGGGTTAAGTGGGAGACTTATGTCAAAAAAATCCAGATTGAGGGACGTGTATTGGGCGACCTGGTGATGAACCAAATCATCCCGACCGCCTCTGCCTATGAGGCGATGTTGCTCGACAAGGTCTACAAGATGGCACAGATTCCGGGACTTAACGCCTCGTCGGATATTGCCCTCATCAAGCGTATCCAGGAGCACACGGCCGCCATTCAGCAGTTGACCGAAGAGATGATCGAGGCACGCAAGCGAGCCAACCGCATCGAGGAGATGCGCGCCAAGGCCATTGCCTACCACGATACGGTAGCCTGCTTCTTCGACAAGATTCGCCACCATGTCGACAAACTCGAGGAGATTGTCGACGACCGCTTGTGGCCACTACCGAAGTACCGGGAGTTGCTCTTCCTGCGATAGGGACTTCGTATAACAAAAACACAGCGTCTGATGACTCAGACGCTGTGTTTTTATTTTAGATAGGTCTCTACGTTTCCACTAATCTGCTGCAACGATATTTCACACAGCTTCGTGTTATACTGCGCTGTAAGGATACGCTCCTCGGCATCGAGCAGGCTCTTCTGCGCCTCTCGCATCTCGATACCGGGCAGGTCGCCCAGCAAGTAGCGCTCCATGGCAATCTCATAGTTCTCCTTCGCCGCAATCAGGTTCTCACGCTCGAGGTTAATGAGCTCCAGGTTGTTGCGATAAGCCTGCCAGAAGGTGGCCAAATTGGCCATCAACGTCTGACGAATCTGCTGCTGCATCAACCGCGAATTATCGATTTGAAGCGATGCATTTCGTTCATCACGACGTCTGGTGGGGTCGAAGAGCGGAAACGAAATATTGACACCCACCTCGGGGCCCAATGTACCGCGCCACTTCGCAGTGCCGGTATCGAAGCGATTGTAATGATAGCCATAACCGGCCGAAAGGGTCACATAGGGATAGTTCGTACCCTTCACCCGCTTTAATTCCAATTCGGAAATCTCATACTGACGATCGGCCATCAGCAACTCGGTATTGGTGGCGAGCATATCCTCGACCAACCGATTCCACTCAAGCGACTTATTGACCCCAATGACCGTATCACGGATAATGATTTGCTCGTTGACATCCTCCTCGGCCATCAATTCATTGATCCGGATACGCGATGCTACGACCAATTCATGCTGCGACATATACTGCGAGCTGTCGGCATTGAAATCGACACGGGCCTGCAAGAGGTCCAGGCGCGAGAAACTACCGATTTTGAAACGTTCCTCAGTGATGCGCAGACGTTCACGCGAGAGCTGCACGGCATAGCGAAAATTCTCCAGGCGCAGTTGCTGCTGCACGAAGTTATAGTACTCGGCCGTCAGCGAGGCGACAAACTCCTCGATGGTCAGCCGTGTCTGCAGCTGCCCCATGGCATGCATCTGATTGAGTCGCTTGAGATTGGTACGGATACGTGCACCCTCAAAAATGGTCCAATTCAGTGTCACGCCCGCACCGGCCGATTGGTCAAAAGCGTTGCGTTCCGTCTCCTTGGCACCATCGGTTTGTTTCGTGGTGGTCGAGGTTAACGTAGCACCCACATTGGCCGATAAACCAACCGAGGGGAGCATACCTGCGCCGGCCGGTGTGGCATTATTGGCAGCTATCTGCTCTTCATTGCGCACCAACTGCACCTCAAAATTCTGCTCCAAGCCCCGCTCCAGGCAACTACGGAGCGTCAGGCGCATCTGTGCCTCGGTCGGCACCGCCACGAGGAGCAACGCGAAAATGGCTACTATCTTTTTCATGCTTTCTTTTACTTAGTTGGCATCCTTACTACGATCGGTCGAAACATAACTATAGATGGCCGGCACGATATAGAGGGTCAGCAGGGTCGAGACGACCATGCCACCCACCACGGCAACACCCATCGCGATACGGCCATTGGCACCCTCGCCCGTCGCAACAGCCAGCGGCAACAGACCGAGGATGGTCGAGGCACTGGTCATCAGAATCGGGCGCATACGCTGTAACGAGGCCTCTGCAATCGCCACACGCATCGCCAAGCCCGCCTCCTGCTTTTGGTTGGCAAACTCAACAATCAAAATACCGTTTTTCGCCACCAAACCAATGAGCATGATGATACCGATTTGGCTGTAGATATTCATCGTCTGACCCGTCACGGACATAAAAATCAGGGCTCCGGCAATGGCCAACGGCACCGTAAGCATGATGACCAGCGGGTCTTTGAAACTCTCGAACTGTGCCGCCAGAATCAGGTATATCAGCACGATAGCCAACAGAAAGGCAAACATCAGGCTCGATGAACTTTCGCGGAACTCCTTCGAGTCGCCGGCCAAAGCCGTGCGGAAATCCTCGGGCAGCACCTCCTCGGCGATGCGGTCCATCTCCTCCAATCCCTGACCAATGGTCTTCCCTTTGGCCAAACCGGTCGAAATAGTCGCTGCCAGGAAGCGGTTGTAGTGATAGAGCTGCGGCGGAGCCACATTCTCCTGCAGGGAGATGAGGTTATCGAGCTGAATCATCTCACCGGTCGAGCTACGCAGGTAGATCGAGCGCAGATCGGTCGGCTTATTGCGTTGCTGGCGGTTGATTTCGGCCAAAATCTCATACTGCTTACCATTGAGGTAGAAGTAGCCCAGACGCTGGCCACTCAAGCCATACTGCAGCGTCTGCGCGATATCGCGCGTGCTGACACCCAGCAGATTGGCCTTATCGCGGTTAATCAGGATACGAGTTTCGGGCTTCGAGAACTTCAAATCGACATCGGCCATCTGGAAGACCGGACTCTCGGCCACTCGTTGCATAAACAGCGGCAGAATCTCCTGCAGGCGTTCGATGGAGGTCGCCTGCAACACATACTGCACGGGCATATTACCACGACGGCCACCGAAAGTCGACTGCTGACGCACAAAGGCACGCGCCTTGGTCTGCGTGCGCACGGCAGCCGATATCTGTTCGGCAATCTCCATCTGCGAGCGTTTACGGGTAGCGATGTCGGTCAAGGTCAGCTGGATATTACCACGTCCCGAGGTTACACGAGCCGACACCTTATCGGTCTCGGGCACCAGCGAATCGACCATCCGATTGATGCTCTCGGTGTAGTCGCGCAGGTACTCGTAGGTAGCACCCTCCGAGCCGAGGGTCGAGATGGTAATCTGCGAACGGTCCTCCAAGGGGGCCATCTCCGAGGGGATGGTATTCCACAACCAGCCGATGACCACAAACATGGCCACCGTCAGCGGCAGTGCCAGCCAACGACGCTGCAAGAACCAATCGAGTGAACGGCTGTAGAAATTATTGAGCCCGACAAAGAAGGGTTCGGTCTTGCGATAGAACCAATTTTGCTGCTCTTGACGTTTGAGAATCTTCGAAGCCAACATCGGCGTGATGGTCAACGCCGCAAAGGTCGAGATGACCACGGCGCCCGAAATCACCAAACTGAACTCACGGAACAGACGCCCCGTCATACCCTCCATGAAGACGATGGGGAAGAAGACGGCGATGAGCGTAATCGAGGTCGAAAGTACCGCAAAGAAAATCTCCTTCGCGCCCTCGATACCGGCATCAAAGGGTTTCATGCCGTGCTCAATACGGATGTAGATATTCTCGGTCATCACAATGGCATCGTCGACCACCAGACCTACCGACAGCACCACGGCCAACATCGACAAGACATTAATCGAGAAGCCGAAGAGGTACATAAAGAAGAAGGTACCGATGAGCGACACCGGAATCACGATACACGGAATAAGCGTTACACGCCAGTTGCGCAGGAAGAGGAAGATGATGATAATCACCAGGATGAAAGCCTCGTAAACGGTCTGCTTCACCTCTCCGATGGAGGCACGGATGAAGCGCGTATTATCGAAACCATAACCTGTTACCACATCATCGGGCAGGTCCTTGCGCATCTGCTTCATACGCTCGTAGACGGCATCGGCAATGTCGATATGGTTGGCACCGGGCTGCGGGACAACCACGACACCGACCATCGGCACGCCATTCATCTTCATATAGCTGCGCGTATCCTGTGGGCCGAGTTCCGCACGGCCTATATCGCTCAAGCGGATGATTCGTCCCTCGCTTTCACGCACTACGAGGTCGTTAAACTCCTGCGTCGTATGCATCAGGCCCATCGTGCGGATGGTCAGCTCGGTCGTATTACCCTCGATACTTCCCGACGGCAGTTCGACATTCTCGCGGTCGAGGGCACTCTTCACGTCCATCGGCGTGATTCCATAGCCGGCCATCTTCACCGGATCGAGCCACAGGCGCATCGAGTAGCGTTTCTCGCCCCAAATCATCACCGAGCTCACGTCGCTGATAGTCTGCAACTGCTCTTTGATGGTCAAGTCGGCAATCTCGCTCAACTCCAGCAGCGAACGCTTCGGGCTCTGCACCGTCACCATCAGAATCGGCATGGCATCGGCATCGGCCTTAGCGACGGTCGGCGGGTCGCAGTCACGAGGCAACCAACGCTGGGCACGCGACACCTTATCACGTACGTCATTGGCCGCCGTTTCGAGGTCGACCGAGAGTTCAAATTCGACCGTCACACGGCTCTGGCCCTGGCTGCTGACACTCGACAGCGAGCGAATACCCGGAATACCGTTGATATTCTGCTCCAGCGGCTCGGTAATCTGATTTTCAATCACATCGGCATTGGCACCCGGATAGGAGCAGGTAACCGAGATAATCGGGTTATCGACACTCGGATACTCACGCACACCGAGGTAGGTATAGCCGATAAAACCGAAAATCAGGATAATGAGGGTCATCACCGTGGCCATCACGGGACGACGGATACTTAGTTCGGAGATATTCATAGCGGCTCCTGCTTACTCGATGATATCCAACTTCACGGGCAAATCCTCACGCAACTGCAACGTACCCGAGGTGATAATCGTATCACCCATCTGCAACCCCTCGACAATATGGATATGCGACTCGGTGCGCAGACCGGTCTTCACGGCTACCGACTGCGCCTTACCACCGCGATAGCAGTAGACCTTGTCCACACCCATCTCAGGAACTATCGCCTCGGTCGGCACGGCAATCGCATCTTCAATATCCTCCATGCGGATTTTGGCCGTCACAAAACGCCCCGGCTGCAGTTGTCCGTTGGCATTCGGATAGATGGCACGCACGGCCAGCGTGCGGGTTTCGGGGTCGATAGCCGACTCCTTGGCATAGACCGAGGCCTCAAATTCGCGGTTCACGCCATCAACCGTAAAGGAGAGGCGTGTGCCCCGACGAATCTGGTCAGCATAACGCTCCGGAATGTGCATATCGAGTTTCAGCGGCTTGATTTTCGTCAATTTGGCCACCACCACCGAGGGCGAGGCATAGGCACCCTCGCTGACATTGCGCAGACCAATCACACCATCGAATGGCGCACGCAGTTTCGTCAGGGCGATATTCGAGCGGACGATCTCAATATCGGCCTGCAAGATAGCCAATTCGGTACGAGCCTGCTCATAGGCCTCCTGGCTCACAGCATCCTTCTCGAGCAGCGCACTCTGACGGTACACACGATCCTCGGCCAGCTTGATTTGCGCCTCGTAGCGTGCCAGCTGTGCCCGCAGCGGTTTGTCGTTCACACGAGCCAACTGCTCCCCCTCGCTAACCATCGAGCCCTCTTGGAAGTTGATTTCGGTAATCATGCCCGAGGTCTCGAACGAGAGATCCACCTCCTCGTCGGGCAGTAACGTACCCACCATCGTGATACCATCGCTCAACGAGCGGGGCGTGATGACAAGTCCGTTGACATGCAGTGTCTGGCGACGCATTCCCATAGTCGGTTTCTCGGCCATCACCTCCGGTGCATCCGAACGCTGCTTATACCACAGGGCCACAACCGTAAAAAGCACGAGCACAATTGCCGTAAAGATCCATTTTTTCTTTTGTACCATCTTTCTCGGAACTAATAAGTTACATTACATCTATACAAAGGTAATAAAAAAAAGCGCAAGAGCACTGCTCCTGCGCCTATTTTAACTCCATTTAATCGGGCGAACCGCCCAAATCGGCCGGTGAATCGCCCACTACACCCTCGGCTGTCGCTTCACGAGAATCGCCACCACGGCACAGAAACCGAGCAGGAAGGGATAGTATAGGTTGCCGATAATCTCGAGGGGCGAAATCGAGGCCAGGCTCGCCGCCATCAAGAGTTGCGCACCATAGGGCAGCAATCCCTGCGTGAAGCAGGAGAAGGTATCGAGCAGCGAGGCACTTTTGCGTCGATCGACCCCGAATCGGTCGGCTATCTCGCGCGCAATCGCCCCCACCGAAAGAATCGCAATCGTATTGTTGGCCGTACAGAGATTGGCCATGCAGACCAGCGCAGCAATAGCGGCTTGAGCCCCTCGCGGGCCACTGACCCGACGGGTCAACCGCGAGATGAGGTAGTCGATACCACCATTGAGGCGAATCGTTTCGAGCATACCACCGGCCAGGAGCGTAATGATAATCAGCTCACCCATATCGACCACGCCACGGCCCATCTCCCCGCACCAATCGAAGAGGCCGAAGGTGCCGGTCGCCACACCGATAGCACCCGTTGCCAGCACACCCACCACGAGCACCACCATCACCTGCATACCCAGCAACGCCAGCACCAGTACCAAGAGATAGGGCAACACCTTGACCCATTCGACCGCTCCGGGAGCCGCCTCAACAAAGGTCGTCGGAACCCCCTGCAACAAATAGATGAGCAGGGTCATCAATGCTGCCGGAGCCACGATGCGGAAGTTGACCTTGAATTTATCGCGCAGGGCACACTTCTGGGTGCGTGTGGCAGCGATCGTCGTATCGGAGATAAACGAGAGGTTATCGCCAAAGAAGGAGCCTCCCACGACCACAGCCGACAGGTAGGCCGCATCGAATCCCGTCTCGACAGCCAAGCCTGAAGCCACAGGCATCAGGGCGACAATCGTACCCACCGACGTACCCACCGAGATCGAGATAAAGCAGGCCGCAAAGAAGAGACCTGCAGCGAGGTATTCGGGTGGCAGCAGGTGGAGCGTCAGGTCAACCGTGGCATCGACAGCCCCCATCGCCTTGGCCGATTGGGCAAAGGCACCCGCCATGACAAAAATCCAAATCATCTGCAGGATATTCGGGTCGGCCGCCCCCGACGAGAAGCGGTCGATACGCTCCTGCAACGGCATACCGCGCAGCAGCATGAGGGCATAGAGCGACGAGGCAATAAAGGCCACGGCAATGGGCATCTTGTAGAAGTCACCCGCCACAATCGAGGTTGCGAGATACAACACGAGGAAGAGCAGTAGCGGCGACAGAGCCCAAAATCCTCCTTTGATGCGATTTGGTTGATTCATGCGTTTTTTTGTACGGTTTGTCGCCACAAAAGTAGCCAATAATCGGCAAATTAGCAAAAAAAGGTCGCCCCCAAGCGGGAGCGACCTTACTTACAGGTATCAAATCCACCGATTATTTACCGGTCCATTTGAGATTGTAAAGATTAATCGAACTGTCACTGCTATAGATATAAATCTTCGAGCCTGCTTTAGCGGTCGAGCAATCCACCTCAAAATCAGCCGGCGTCTCCGTCTTAACGGGCGTAGCATAACCATCGGCATTTGTCTTCACACCATCAATCTCCACAATCAGTGCACGTTGCACATCACCGCCACTGCGAGCCTTCATGGTAAGTGTACCCGGTCCCGTAACGGTCAGCTCAAGGATGTTCTTCATCGTGGCAACCTTACCACCGCCACCAAATTGAACACGATACATACCGCTATCAGCCTTGAACTTCGCCTTACCACCATCCTGTACATAGTAAATGAGGCCATTGCCCAAATCGACATTCTCGGTATCCCACTGCTCTTTTTGATCTGCAAAGGTCTTGAACAGGTCGTTACCCCAAACCAGTTTACCTGTTGCAGGCGGTGTTACAGGAGGCGTATCCACCGTCAGCGTAGCCTCACCGGCAGCCGACTGCTCACGACCGACATCATTCGGGTCGGGCAGAGCCACCACCGAAATCTTATACTCACCGGCAGCCAATGCCTTCACATCAGCAGCCGAGAGCGTATAGCTCGTCTCGGTCTGCGTCGTAGCAGCACCACCATTGAACGATACCTGATACAAAGCGGCATTCATCACAGCCTCCCACGAAGCAACCACCTCCGTCTCATCACCGGCTACCACCTTGGCAGGGGTAAAGGTTACCTTGGGCGTTGCCAGCACCATATCGCTGACCGTAAAGTCGGCGGTACCGGCAGCCGAGTTCTTATAGAGATAGGTCGACGAGGGCACAGCCACCACGCTTGCCGTATAGGTAGCAGGGGCCAAAGCAGCCACCACCTCGGCCGGAACCGAAACCTTCAACTCGGAGGTCGTACCACCAATCGGGTTGCCTTCAGCATCCGTAGCACCCTTCAAAGCCCAGGTGTAGCTCGAAGCGTTCTCGATAGCCTTCCAGGCAATCTCCAAACCGGCAGCCTCACCGACATTGACCATCGTCGGCGTTACCGTCACCTCGGGCGTTGCCAGTGCCGTAGCCATCCGACCCGGAGCCTCAGCACCCTCGGTCCACTCCAACGAGTAGACATGGTTGATGGTTGCATCGGTCCAGATATAGAGGTTCGTCGTGCCCGTAAAGCCCGTCACAGGAATATATACCTTGCCACGATCGGCCTTCACCGGAGCCTCAAACTTCTCGGTATGGGTACCCAGCGACTCGATATACACTGCAAAATGGCGACCTGCACCATTGGCATAGCAATCAATCGAGATGACACCCTCGCCATCTACCGAGAACATTACCGAGCGGTCGGTCGGAGCCTGACCCTCCTTACCGGCATTCGACGACTTACCCTTCAAATCGAGGTAGTTGCAACCAAAATCCGCATCGGCCGAGATATACATCTCCTTGCCACTATCAACTGCCGCATTGGCATTAATCAAAAGACCATCAATAGTCGTCGGTGCAGCAAAGGTCTGTGCCTCCCAGGTCGTGAAGTCCCACTTCGTGGACTTACCCATCGTCTTGAACGACATGCTACCACTCTCAACACCGGCGATATAAATCGATACACGATAATCGGTCAGCGATTTCAGCCCCTTAATTGCATAGGCATGTGCAGCTTGCTCATCGCTCGTCAACTTGAATACATCACCATTCTCCGTAGCGGGTGTGATGCGAATCTCATCAACAGCAGCCGTTGCAGGCCAGCCAAGCGTAACGGCATTGGCCGTCTTCTCCAAAACAGATACCTCATGTTTATCGCTGGCCGTAAAACTCGTCGTACCACGCACAGCTGTATCACGGCACAAGTTCACCGTGTAGAGCGTTCCGGTCTTCAAGCCCGTCAACGTATAGACACCGGCAGCCTTCGTAGCCTCGTCGAGCTGGATTGTACCCACACCATTATCCACATCCAGGTGGGTAACATTCGAGCCTGCCAACCAGCGCAACACAGCTGAAGTAGCGGTAATATCCGCATCGGGAATCAGGCCATCATTCAAGAAGAGCTGCTCGACACCCGTCTCAAAACTACACTGAGCCGGCTTCGAATTATCCACATCGGGATTTACACTCAACGCATAGAGCGAGGCAACAAATTTCGTCTTTCCGGGAAGTTCCGGCATAAAATAGGTGAGTTTGCCCTCATTCGTAATCGCCTCAGCAACTACCGGAATCGTCTGCACCTGATAGCTCGTACCATCCTCATATTGCAAATCGAGTTGGTAGTTCTCAATGCCATTGCTTACAATCCAAGAGAAGGTTGCATTGACATTGTTCTCCAACAACACCTCGAAATTCAGCGGTGAGAAAACACGATCTACATCCAACTCCTCAACGATGCCATCGGGATCGGTACAACCGCCTGCCAATGTAGCTACGGCAGCCAGCAGACCAATGGTCCATTTTTTGAATATCGTTTTCATATAAGTTTTTCTAACTAGTTGGTTATCTGTTAATATCCGTAATCATTTACCAGCATATAGTTGCTAGCAATCGCAGCCGAGAAGATCGGCCAATATTGACGTGTATCGGGGTCGCGAAGATAGATCAGTTCAATCTTCTCATCGTTGAGCTTCGACTCCTTCACATACTCATACTTCTTCTCTTTGGCACCCGACTCGCCGGTCTCCTCCTCGTACCACTGGGTCCAACCGGCACCAATGAGGGTTTGATCGGCATCCACGCCACTCAACTGCATCTCAATCTGCTCACCATCGAGTTTGTAATAGAGGTAAGGACCCACCTTCGAGTAATCATAGGTCTTGCCCGTGATCGTCGACGTGTAACTACCCTGTACGCGAATAGCCTTCATCTTCTCCTTAGCCTCGTCGATAGCATCACCCAGCAAGCCCCAACGAATCAGGTCCTGCTTACGAATCATCTCACCGCAGAACTCCAGAGCGCGCTCCGTGAAGATTGCCTGGAACATCTGCTCCTGGTTCGTAATACCACTCAAGAAGGCATCAACAGCCGCAGCATCATTGGCATAGGCACGCATACGCACCTTGCGCAGATACTCCTTCGCCAAATCCAACTCTTTCATTTCATTCGCAGCCTCGGCAGCCAGCAGCAGCACATCGGCATAACGCATCACAATCGGCTTCACGCCATCGTCGTTGTTGGCCGAGCCAATGGTTTGCCCATTGGGGATCCACTCATAACGGAATTTACCGAAATACCACTTGTTGAAGTTGGCAGGTGCGGGCGTCGAGACCTTCGATACGGGTTTCCCCCACAAGAAGTTCACACAGCTCATCGAACGGGTATCACCGGCTTCATACTCATAATACATCGTCGGCACGGGACCTACCGAGCCACCAAGACCTTTAGCCACATACTGATTGGCACCCTCATGACGAATAGCATATTGTGAGCACCACTGACCACGACGCGTCTCGTGACCAAACGGAATGGCAAAGAGTACCTCCTCACCGGCTACCACATTTGTATAGCTCATCATATCGCGCCACAACTTCTCAAAAGTCGGAGCCAAAGCTACGCTCTTACCCTCCTGAGCAATCACATCCTGGCACGCCTTCAAGGCAATATCATAGAGATAATTACCACTCCAGTCGCCACTCTCGACACGCGTCGAGCGACGTACCGAGCCGATATTACCCGTACCTACCTGACCATCATCGGGACGCTGTGCGTAACCGGCAGCCTGCATACAGATGCGAGCCAACAGACCCTTGGCAAAAGCCTTGTTCATACGGGTCGAAGAGGCGGTCTTGGCTGTTTCATTGGGCCAATAAAGGTAATTGGAAGCCTCCTGCAAGTCGGCAATCAGTTGTTCGTAAATCACATCACGATCCGATTTAGCGATGTAGATCGTCGAGGAATCAATCGGCGCAAAACGAGCCGGCACATCACCCCACGTCTTCATCAAATCAAAGTAGAACATGGCACGCAACGTCAAGGCCTCACCAAGCAGATAAGCCATCTCGGGATTTTCTGCCGGATTACCATACTTACGAATACCATCGATGCAGAGATTGCAACGCTCAACGGCCGTATACATATAGGTATAGACACCATTGGCTGCATCAAGAGGCACACCCGTTTCATTTACCTGAGGATCGTAAGCAACGACCGTTGTCTTACCATCATTTGCTTTCGCACTGTTGTACCACTCGATATCCGTATTATAACCATACCACAGATGGTGACGATTACGATAGGCGTTGTTCTGACCGAAAATCTGATAGATCGACATAATATTCTCCTCGGCCAAGGTCGGATAGGCAAAGACTACCGAGGCATCAAACGACGACTGCGACTCCGACTCCACCATATCGCTACACGAAACCGAGCTTCCGAGCAAGGCCGTAAAGGCCAGCATATATACTATCTTTTTCATACTTTTGTATCCTTGTTAGTGTAGTCAAATTAGAAGCTGATATTGACACCGAACACCCACGAACGGCTCTTCGGATAGGCCGAATAATCGACATTGGGAGTCAGCGGCGTCGAACGACGCGTATCTACCTCGGGATCATAGCCCGAATAGTCGGTCAGGCAGAAGAGATTCGTACCCGTAGCGTAGAAGCGCACCTTATCCAGACGCACCTTGCGCGTAAGGGCCTGCGGCAGCGTGTAACCCACCGTCAACGAACTCAAACGCAGGAATGAAGCATCCTCCAAAGCCCAATCATACACGAAGGTCTTCGTGATGAAAGGCGACCACAACGTCGTAGACGCATTCGCTGCTGCCAACGCAGCCGGATCGGTAATGGTCTGTCCCGTAGCCCAATCTACATTGGTCCAACGCTGGCCCAGTGCCATCTCCTCCGAGATGTTACGAATCTGGCCGGCACCCGTATATTTGTGCAGTGCCGAGAACTCGATGCGGTTTGCATTGTAGACCTTATTGCCTACCGAATAGGTGAAGTTGGCAGCAATGTCAAAGCCATAAACATAACCCGAGAGCGAGAAACCACCCGTAAAGTCAGGCTGTACATTGCCGATAACCCGCTTATCGGGCGTCAAATCGCCATCAAAATCGGCCAATTTGAGCGAACCCGGGCGGCAATCACCAACTACCGATGCGCTGTTCACAACGCCATCCAACAGTTGCCACTTACCCGTCTCGGCATAGTAGGCCAGATCAAAATCCTCTACCTCATAACGGCCCAGCGTCGTGTAACCATACACATCGCCCAATGCGCCACCGGTAACCACTTTGAAGTCATCGGTAATCGAGCTATGCCAGCCCGAAATACCCACAACGCCCTCAGCATTGAGTTGAGCCAAATCCATCACCTCGTTCTTGTTGAAGGAGATGTTTCCCGTGAAGTTGATACCCCACTTCTCCTTCTGCACGATAGCGGCGTTAATCGAAAGCTCGACACCCGAGTTGCGAATCTCGCCAGCATTGCGATACTGAATGTCGTAACCGCTACCCGGCGTCGGGAAGGCGATGAGCAGGTCTTTCGTCGTATTCTGATAGAAATCAACCGATCCGCTCAAACGATTTCCCCAGAAACCGAAGTCCAAACCGATGTTGTGTGAAATCGTCGTCTCCCACTTCAGGTCGGGGTTAGCCATTACCAACTTACCACCACTCGAGACCGTGCTCCAGTAACCATCGGCACCATAGATATGCTCCGAAGGGTAAGCCTGGTACTCCTGATTGATGAAGCCTGCCGGAATGTTGTTGTTACCGGCCGTACCGAAGCTATAACGCAACTTCAAGTTGTCGATCCAGCGTGCATTCTGCATCCACTCCTCACCCGAGATGCGCCATGCAGCAGCCGCCGAGGGGAAGTAACCCCACTCGTTACCCTTTGCGAACTTCGACGAGCCATCGGCACGCATCGTAGCCGAGATCAGATACTTATCCTTGAATTCATAGTTCACGCGACCGAAGAACGAGAAGAGTTTGTCATCGGGATTGTAGAACTTCGAAACGCTGCTCGGCGTACCCGAACCCATAAACTTCCATGCCTTATCAGCATTGAAGAAGGTCGGCAGACCATCGACCGTCGTATTGAGCGTGCTCGATTTAGTCACAATATACTCTTGACCGAGCAAGAAGTTCAACGAATGGTTATCATTCTTGATAAGTTTCTTAAAGTCATAGGAGAGCGTATTGGTATTGCGCAGACGCTCACGGTCTACATCATTCATAAATGCCGAAGGCATTGCCGAACCATCCTCAGCGAATACCGACGAGTTGGTGCGGGCATAGTAGGAGGTCACACCATAGTACGAATAGGTCGTCTGACGATAACTGTCCAGACCCAACTCCACCTTCAATTTGAGGTCATCAACCACCTCCCAGGTGAAGCCACCATTCACATTCCAATTTTTGCGCTCACGGAACTTGTCGTTATCGTAAACAGCCACGTCGGGACGCACCCAGTCGGAGAAGTTCTCCTCAAGGTCATCACCGGCAACAATACCCTTCAGCGGAATCGGCATGTAGAGGATGGCATTCTTCAAACGACCCGTCGTCGAAGAGCCCTTATCGTTGAGTGAGTTGGCACCCGAACCGCGCACCTCCATATCCGAGTAACGCACCGAAACATCAATGGCTACTCGCTTGTTGGGCTTGAACTGCGCCTTCAAATTGAGGTTGTCGCGCTTGTAATCCGAGCCAATCATGATTGCTTTGTCATCCAGGTGCGCATAGCTGGCCGTCCACTTGTACTTATCGCCACCACCCGAGACACTCAGGTTCTGGCTGAACTGCTCGCCCGTGCGACCAAAGAGTTGGTCTACCCAGTCGTTACCGGCTACCGTATCATAGAGGTCGATATCCTGGAATGCACCGAAATAGGGCTCGTAGTTCTCGCCCACCTTGTCCTGCATAGCAGCCATCTCATACTGGAAACGAGCAAACTCGCCCGGCTCCATTGCCTTCACGCCATCCTGATTGGCCATCTCCTTGAAGCCCCAGTAAGCGTTGTAGTTCACGCGCACACGGCCCTTCTCACCGCTCTTCGTGGTCACGATGATAACGCCATTGGCACCACGCGAACCGTAGATAGCCGTCGAGAAGGCATCCTTCAATACGTCAATCGACTCGATATCCGAAGCCGGAATATCCGAGATGCTCTCTACGGGGAATCCGTCGACGATGTAGAGCGGCGAGCTATCCTGCGT
Organism: Alistipes sp.; assembly: GCA_017623115.1. GTDB lineage: Bacteria > Bacteroidota > Bacteroidia > Bacteroidales > Rikenellaceae > Alistipes. The sequence goes on along the minus strand of JAGAPT010000021.1, from coordinate 34,145 downwards.
CAGCGAACCGGCACCACGCACACGAATCTTCACTTCAGCATCGGGATCACCCTCGGTGGTCGTTACCTGCACACCGGCCAGACGACCCGTCAGGGCCTCGTTCACCGATGCGACGGGCATCTGCGTCAGGGCCTCGTTGCCGACCGAGCCGACCGAGCCGACCAGGTCACGACGACGTACCGCAGCATAACCTACGACAACCACTTCGTCAAGCGACTGTGCATCTTCCTGCAACGTAATGTCAATCACCGTGCGTGTACCGACCTTCACCGTCTGGCTCTTCATGCCGACATAGGAGAAGATAAGGTCCTCGGCACCGGCCGGAAGTGAAATCGAGTAGCGACCGTCGACATCTGTCGTCACACCGACCGTCGTACCCTTCACGGCAACCGTGGCAGCAATCACAGGCTGCCCCATTGCATCCTTGACGACGCCCGAGACGGCTTTGTCTTGTGCAAAGCTGTCACTTACCGCCATCAACAGACAGACCATCAGCGGCAGGATTGCTCCCATCGCCCGCTTGGTCAAGAGGTAAAATTTCTCTGTCATAATGTAAGGTTTTGATTAGAATTTGGTTAATTGATTGTTGTATGCTTTTCCTATTGAACAAGACTATTTAGGTAGCGTTCCACATGCGTATAGCCACCCTCCGTCAGCGTCAAGGCACCATCCGCAGCATCCGTAGCATCGAGTCCCTGTGCCTCTTCCCACGCATCGGGCATACCGTCGCCATCCGAATCCTTCGGAGCCTTACCACCCCGCAACGATGGCCACCCCCCGACATCCTCCTGGGAGTCGATATGGCCGGCAGCTCCACTGCGTGAGCCACGATAGGTCGTTGTGCCACGCTCCACCTCTTCGATGAGGCGACGATCGATGGCATCTCGCTGGAGCGAGGCACCCACCTTCTCCAACACGGCCCGATAGGCCTCTTGTGCCGAGGTCGCCTCGAACGCTCCGCCCGGCATCATAAAGGGGGTACGATGGTCGGCATCGGCTACCGTGAAACCACCCTCCACCTCGACACCACGCCAATTCGAACGGCTCACCTCGGGGCTACCCTCCACGACATTCCCGCCGATGAAGTAACTGCCGATGGTGTGTCCCGTATCCCGATTAATCGAAGCCTCGACAAATCGTCCTCGACGTGCCGTCGTTCCGGCTCCGGGCTTATAGTAGTTGCCAATGAAGTTCCACCACCCCTCTTCGCCACCATAGCATGCTTTGAAACCCCAATTGTAGATGACATTATTGACCACCTCGACCGTACCACGATGGGTTAGGCGCAACTCTTCGCCATAGATGACAGGATGGTCTAATCGGGGATTGCGGCTCGTGTGATGCGCCAGCAGATTGTGATGATAGGTGACATTCCGACCACCCCAGATAGCACCATAGCCATGGCTGCCCTTATCATGTACCGATTGGGCAAGGCTCTCCGAGAGGATGCACCACTGCATCGTAAAGTCGCGATTGGCATAGAACGAGGCACACTCGTCGGTCGACCACGACATCGAGCAGTGGTCGATGATGATGTTGCGACACCCCTTGCCACTCAAGGCATCGGACTGTGCACCACCCTTGTCGCCCATGCGGAAGCGCATGTAACGGATGATGATGTTGTCGGCACCGACATCGACACCGAAATTACGCACCGTAACACCCTCACCCGGGGCTGTTTGTCCGGCGATGGTCAAATCACCGAAACTAATTTTCAACGGCTTGCGCAATTCAATCGTACCTCCGACCGCAAAGACCACGATGCGTGCGCCACGCGCTTCAAGAGCCCAACGCAGTGTTCCCTGCGAGCCATCGTCAGCCAGCGACGTCACCGTCAGCACACGACCGCCACGGCCTCCCGTCGTATAACGGCCACCGCCCTCGGCTCCGGGGAATGCAGGCAACAAAGCCCCTGTTGCTGCGCAATCGCAGTTGACAAGGGCTTCATATTCAACGGCCGCACCAATCACAGCCGCAACACGTTGGGTATCAGAATTTTTGTGGGGGGGGGTTGCAAGAACCTGCTCGGCCACCTGCATCACCTGCGGTCGATATGCACTACGCAGGCGGTTGGTACGCAATGCTTTGAGGGCTGCACGACACCACTCGGGCGACGTCTCAACCATCGTCAGGGAGGCAGCCAACGTACGGTGCAACTCCTTCACACCCGACTCTTTCGAAGGGATGAAGTCGAGTACATCCATGCCTATATTTATAATCTGTGCAGGGGTATATCCCGTTGGACACTTCTCCAAAGCACTTTGCACCAAGGAGACAAGGGCTGGATAGAGCACGCTACGCACATCACCCGTCTTTCGTTTTCCGAATCGGCGTGCATATTGCGCCAGAAAGGGTGCTGTATCCAGATTGACAGCCGAGCCTCGTGCCTCATAACGCAGGTAGAGTTGCTCGATGGCTCGCCTGAATCGCTTATCGCCCGTACGATCGTAAGCGGCAACCAAGAAGCGGGCAGCTGCATAGGCATCGGCATCGGAGAGGAGATCGAGCCCCTCGATACGTCCCTTTTCATCGATGAAACGGCAGGCAAAATCCACCGCACGACCAAAGAGTGATTCGGCATCATAGCGGGTCGCCACAGTTGCCACGGCAACCAACACCTCACCACTCTGCTGATTCCATGCAGGCTGTTGCACACAGGCTGCCAGCGATTGTTCAGCCCACGCACACGAGCGTACCGAGGCCTCCGAAGCCACCGCCATCTGCACCATCCCGACCAGCAGGCCAAGGAACACACCTATCTTCATCCACTGTTTCATACACACCTCCCTCGCTCGTTGCTTATTGTACGAGGATTTAATTAAACAAAAATAAGGATAAATGCACGAATCGCAAAAAAATTGAACGAAAAACAATCAATTTTTCATGAGTAGATTTAAGAGATTCCCCAAATCTCCTAAAACTCCCAAAACTCCCAAAAACTCCACCCCTCCATCACTTTTTTTGAAAAAATTTAGTTCTTTGTATTGCATAGTACAGAAAAAGACATTATATTTGCAACAAGAAACAACTAAAACACCTACCAAAGTCTGTTCAACGCCATGAAAGAGACCATTCACGTCAACATCGGCTCGTTAGCCTTCACCTTGGACGACGATGCCTACCGCACCCTCAAACACTATCTTGCCGAGGTTGAGCGACACCTGCCTGCCGAGGATAGCGACACGCTGGGCGATGTCGAGCGTCGCATTGCCGAGATGCTCAAGGAACGCATTCCGTCATCGGATCGCGTTGTCACGCTCCGAGAAGTCGAGGAGGTGATGCATCGCATGGGTCGCCCCGAGCAATTCTCTGCCGACGGCCGCTGCTACCGCGAAGCACAAACCCCGCCCTATGAGCCGCAGTCGGAGCCGGAGCACATCCGCCTCTACCGCTCACGCACCAATCGCTCGATAGCAGGTATCTGTGGCGGTTTGGCTGCTTACTTCAACGCCGACCCGACGCTCATACGCCTCATGACCCTGCTGCTGATTCTCTTCGGCGGCCTCTCGCTTTGGGTCTACATTCTTTTCTGGATTATCATTCCCGAAGAGCCTATCCGTAACACCTATACTCATTAGCCATGACCGAAGATAATGTAAAAGCGCAAATGCGCAAAGGAATCTTGGAGTACTGCATCCTCGCCATTCTGTCGCGAGGAGCCTCGTATGCTCCCCGCATCATCTCCGAGCTCAAAGAGGCCGAGATGATCGTCGTAGAGGGTACCCTCTACCCCATTCTTACCCGCCAAAAGAATGCGGGACTGCTGACCTATCGCTGGGAGGAGTCGCCACAAGGCCCTCCGCGTAAATTCTACTCGCTGACCGAAAAGGGCGAGGAGTATCTCCAACGCTGGGACAAGGCGTGGGAGGAGATGGTCGAGCAAATCGCCACGATTCGCGGAAAACAGCAATAACCCCCTAAAAACGAAATGCCTTATGAAAAGTTATCTGATAGCACTCTTGGTTGCCCTCGTCACCACCTTTTGCGCCAATGACCCCGCACAGGCCGCCCCGCGTCGCCTGAAAGGGAGCGGCAACCTCACAACCAAAGAGGTCACCTTACCCTCGTTCCAAAGTCTCTCTGCCTCACGCAGCGTGCAGGTAGAGTTGGTGGCCAACCAAGGTCAGGCGACCCTCATCGAGGCCGACGACAACGTCATGGAGTATGTGATTGTCTCGGTCGAAGGCAACACCTTGAAGGTCGGTATCAGCGACGAGGTACGTTCGATTAGTTCGGTACATGTACGGGTCGTCGTTCCGACCAACGGAACCCTGAATGAGGTAAAAGCCGTAGCCGCAGCCACGATTCGCAGCGAGGTACGTCTGCAAAGCGACGAAGTCGAGCTCGACGCATCGAGTGCCGGCCGTATCGTTGCCGACATCCAAGCCGAGGAGTGCGAAATCGACCTCTCGAGTGCCGCACACTTCACCGGAGAGGTGGTCGCCGAGCGTTGCTCGATGGAGGCCTCGAGTTCAGCCGACATCACCGCTACGTTAGCCGTGCGCACCTTGAACCTCAACCTCTCGAGTGCCGCCAATGCCACGCTACAAGGTGCTGTACTCAATTGCCGGGCCGAGTTGAGTTCGGCAGCCGACCTCCATGCCCCGAAACTGGTTGTCAAGCACTACGACATCGAGGCATCGAGCGCATCCGATGCCACCATCTGCTGCCTCGAGAGTCTCAAGGCCTATGCATCGAGCGGTGCCGACATTCACTACACGGGTAACTGCACCAATCGTAACATCAAACGCTCGAGTGGCGGGGATGTCACCCAACACTAAACAAGTAACCCCTCAAACCCTCTTCACACCATGAACGAAGTGAAAAAATGCAGTCTTTCGGGCATCGCCTTCACGATGGATATCGAGGCTTACAACGAGCTTCACACCTACCTCGAAACGCTGAAAAAGAACTATAAGGATTCGGCCGACGGAGCCGAGATTGTCGCCGACATCGAGGCACGCATTGCCGAGCTAATTCTCTCGACGCAGGACCATGGGCGTGTGGTCGAGTTACCGCTCATCCGCAACATCATCGCCCAGATGGGTACACCGGAGGATATCGTCGGTGATGAGGAGCCCGAACCGCTCCACAGCTCGGTCGAGCGCAACCCTCGTCGTCTCTACCGCGATACGCAGAATGCCAAGTTGGGCGGTGTCTGCGCCGGTATCGGTAAATATTTCGATGTCGACCCCGTATGGGTACGCCTGCTGATGTTCAGCCCACTGCTGTTAGGGTGTTTCAGCTGGGTGCCCCTCTTCCACTGGCTCTCGCCCCTCACCGGAAACCTCTTTGCCGTCTTCATCATCTGCTACATCGTCATGTGGTTTGCCGTGCCCGTGGCTCGCACCGCCCGCCAGAAGTTAGAGATGAATGGCGAGCGCATCACAGCCGACTCGATCTCACGCACAGCAGCTGCCAAAGACCCCGACATGGAGGCCAAGACGGTCGTCGCCGACACGGTTTCGGTCTTCGGGAAGGTCATTCTGTTGCTCTTGAAACTCTTTGCCGGCCTGATTGTCTTCGGCTTGGTGATGGGTGTCGTTGCCCTGCTCATCGGCCTGATAGCCATCTTGGTAGGCTCCCACGAAATCATCCCGACCGATGTAGCCCTCGCAGTGCCCATTCTGGGTATCTTCATTTGTCTGGTACCGATGTTCATGTTGCTCTACTCGCTCATGTGCCTCATTGCCTCACGTCGTCCCAACGGAAAGGCCATCCTGGCCATGTTCCTCGTATGGATTCTCTTCATCATCGCCTGTGCCACGGCTGCCATCTACGACCACACGGTGCCCAAGGCCTCCTACCACCTCGAGGAGCGATTCGAGGAGGTCATGGAGACCGAGGTGGAGATTAACGGCGAAAGCACTACGCTCGAGGCGTTGATGGAGCAACTCGAACAGGAGGGCGAATTGCAACTGAATGGCACGGTGCGCATCGACCCCAAAAACAAACCTGCCGCACCGGAAATCAAAGCCGAAGGGGTAAAAATCTCGATTACCGACCGCGAAGAGAGCCCCAAGCGGGTAGCTATCAGCGTCGAGAAGCAACCGGTGTTGGAGATTGAAGTGCAGGATTAAATCCTCCGCACACCACAACGGTAAAAAAGGCAGACTCTTTGCAGGTCTGCCTTTTTTTCGCTATCTTTGTCCGATTTTGTTCGATTAGCAAAGTATACATATGGCAACTATCAAATGTATCGGAATACTTACCTCGGGCGGTGATGCACCGGGGATGAATGCGGCCATCCGCGCCGTCACACGCAGTGCCATCTACCACGGTTATGCCGTAAAGGGTATCATGCGTGGTTACAAGGGTTTGGTCTGCAACGAGATTGTAGACTTCAAGTCGGGTAGCGTGAGCAACATCATCCAATTGGGTGGTACGATTCTCAAAACAGCCCGTTGTCAGGAGTTCTGCACCCCCGAAGGACGCAAGCAGGCCTACGAGAACCTCCATGCGGCGGGTATTGATGCCTTGGTGGTCATCGGTGGCGATGGCACGCTGACCGGAGCCCAGATCTTTGCCGAGGAGTTTGATGTCCCGATTATCGGTCTGCCGGGCACCATCGACCGCGACCTGGGTGGCACCGACCACACGATTGGTTACGATACAGCCCTCAACACGATTCTCGATGCCATCGACAAATTGCGTGATACGGCTTCGTCGCACGAGCGTCTCTTCTTTGTTGAGGTGATGGGCCACACGGCCGGCTATCTGGCCCTGTATAGTGCCCTTGCATCGGGCTCCGAGGCAGCCATCATCCCCGAGATGGAGACCGAGGTCGACCAATTGGGCGAGCTGATTAACCACGGCTTCCGCAAGAGCAAGAACTCGGCCATCGTCATTGTTGCCGAGAATCCCGAGACGGGTGGTGCTACAGCCCTGGCCGAGCGTGTAAAGAAGGAGTTTCCGGAATTCGATGCCCGTGTAACCATCTTGGGACACATTCAGCGTGGCGGCTCGCCGACGGCTCGCGACCGCATCCTCGCCTCGCGCATGGGCGATGCAGCCGTGCAGGCACTGCGTGAAGGACAGCGCAATGTGATGATCGGTATCCTCAACGGCCAAATCACCTACGTACCCATCTCCAAGGCACTCCGTCACCGCAAGGAGATCGACCGCGACCACCTCGACCTGGTAAAGATTTTATCCATCTAACCCCTATAAGCACCCAAACCATGAAGAAAGTTATCGGCATCGGCAATGCGCTGACCGACATGTTAGTCAACCTCAAATCGGACTCCGTACTGGGTCGATTCAAATTGGCAAAAGGCTCGATGAGCCTCGTAGACACCGAACTGCAGACCGAAATCTCGAAGTCGGTGGCAGGCCTCCCCTACTCCCTTTCGTTGGGCGGCTCGGCCGGCAACACCATTCGCGCCATGGCCCGTCTGGGCTGTCGTGTCGGCATGATTGGCAAGGTAGGCCGCGACACGACGGGTGATTTCTACATCAAGGCCCTCGAAAATCTCCATGTCGAGCCGATTGTCTTCCGTGGCGAGGAGAAGTCGGGTAAGTGCGTGTCGCTCATCTCGCCCGATGGCGAGCGTACGATGGTTACCCACCTGGGTGCTGCCCTCGAGCTCGATGCACCGGAGATCGAGCCGACCATCTTCGACGGATACGACTGCCTCTATGTCGAGGGGTATCTGGTACAAAACCACGCCCTGATTGAGAAGACAGTAGCCACCGCCAAGCAGTGCGGTTTGAAGGTTGCCATCGACTTGGCATCATTCAATGTCGTGGCCGAGAACCTCGAGTTCCTGCGTCGTCTGGTACGCGAATATGTCGATATCGTCTTCGCCAACGAGGATGAGGCCAAGACCTTCACCTGTGAGGCCGAACCGGTCAATGCCCTGCAAGCCATCTCGGAGATGTGCGAATTGTCGGTGGTAAAGATTGGCACGAAGGGAGCCCTTATCAAGCAAGGGGGCGAAGTGGTGCATGTCGGTATCATGGCTGCCGCCAAGCGTGTCGATACGACCGGTGCAGGCGACTTCTACGCGGCCGGATTTATGGCCGGTCTGTGTCAGGGCCTTAACCTGCGTCAATGCGGCACGATTGGTGCCATCACGGCCGGCAAGGTCATCGAAGTGGTCGGCACAACCTTTGGCGAGGAGGCCTGGGAGGAGATTTTCCGCCTGGTCGAGAAGGTTAAGCACGACAAGTACCTCTTCTAATAGTTTTCAGTTTTCAGATAACAACGAGGGATGTCCAATGGACATCCCTCGTTGTTTTATTGAGCATACCGACGTATGTGAGCATTTTCTCACCGAGCGTAACGCAGAAATCACCCTACACTCATCCGAAGTAGGATTTTCGAAGCGGGGATTTCAAGGCTTGCGATGGGGAGAAAAGCGGAGCATACCGACGTATGTGAGCATTTTCTCACCGAGCATAACGCAGAAATCACCCTTCGAAAATGCTACTTAAAGGGGGAGTTGGGCTCTTTGGACATGACATAGTAGAACATCTTGTCGAGGAAAGCGGGTGCGAACTTCTTCACGAAATGAGTGGCTCGCCCCTCAATCTCCATCAGACAAAGACGCTTGCGACGACGAATACCTCGCACAATGATTTTGGCCACCTCCTCGGGAGTCATCATCTTCGCCTCATCGCGTGGGGTCTCCCCCTGCTGGGTGCCATCAGCCGTCAAGGCCGAGAAACGGACATTCGAGGCGGTAAATCCCGGGCAGGCCACCATCACGTGCAGCCCCTTTTTCAGGTTCTCGATGCGAAGCGTCTCGAGGAATCCGGTCATGGCATATTTCGAAGCCGAATAACCCGTGCGACCCGGCAGGCCATGCAGACCGGCTACCGACGAGACACCGACAATCGAACCCTTCGCCTCTTGCAGGTAGGGAAGTGCATATTTACAGCAGTTCACCGTACCCCAGAAGTTCACATCCATCAGGCGATGCAGTACCTGCAAATCGCAATCATCAAACAAGGCTCGCATCGAGAGCCCGGCATTGCAAATCAGCACATCGACCCCGCCAAACTCCTTCACGGCGGTATCAATCAGCTCCTTGCACTCCTCCTCCTTGACGACATCCACGCCACAGTAGGCCACCTTGCCCCCCTTCTCGCGAATCTCGCCAGCAATGAGTTGCAACTTCTGAATGCTGCGCGCTCCCATCACCACATTGGCTCCCAATTCGGCAAATTCACGTGCCAACGCCTCGCCAATCCCCGACGAAGCACCCGTCACCACGACGGTTTTTCCGTTAAAATTCTTCATATCAGTCGTTTAGTTCAATCTCCAATGTATCGTATGCCAACTCGACCCCCTCGGGGAGCAAACGGCTCCGCTCGGCATGCAGTCCCATATCATGCGACATATGGGTCAGGAAAGCGTGCTGCGGACGCAGGCGACGAATCAACGTCAACGCCTCCTCCAGGTTAAAGTGCGAATCGTGCGGCTTTACACGCAATGCATTGACCACCAGCACCTCAACACCTTCCAATCGGCGCACCTCCTCTTCGGCTATCTCCTTAAAATCGGTCAGGTAGGCCAACCGTCCGAAACGAAAACCCGTTACCTCAAAACGAGCCGAGTGGCGACCCGCAATCGGCACTATCTCGGCATCCCCCACCCGAAAAGGCTCGCCGTGATGAATCGCATGCAGGCATATTTCGGGCACACCACGATATTTATCCGCCACAAAGGCGTAGTCGAAATCCTTGCGCACGGTCGACAAGGTACGCTCCGTAGCGTAGATGTCGACCGGATGAATCGCCTCGGGATAGTCGACGAAATTGAGGGCTCGCACATCATCCAACCCTCCGATATGATCTTTATGCTCGTGGGTCAGCAGGATGCCATCCAGATGGCTCACATCGGCTCGGAGCAGTTGGTAGCGCAAATCAGGTCCTGCATCGATAAGCAGGCGCACCCCGCGCCACTCGACCATCGCTGCACTCCGCAGACGTCGGTCACGTCGGTCGGTCGAACGACAGACCGCACATCGGCAACCGATGGTCGGCACCCCTTGTGAGGTTCCTGTTCCGAGGAAAGTTAGTTTCATCGCTCTGCCACCTGCTTTTTAATGCGGTTTGCCGCCTCGCCCACCTCGCGGTAGAGCGCAGCCAAATCGAGCCCGGGAATCCGACGCTCCTCGACGACCATACGGCCATCGACCATCACCCACTCGACATCCGAAGCCTTGCCGCAGTAGACCAGATTCGACACCACGTCGTGTATCGGCTGCAGGTGCGGCTTATTGAGGTCAACCACAATGAGGTCCGCCACTGCTCCCTGCTGCACGACCCCCAACTCGCCCTCGGCAAAGCCCATGGCACGGGCACCATTGGCCGTCGCCATGCGCAACACCTCCCGAGCCGGCAGCACCAACGGATTTTCGTGCGACAGTTTCTGCAGGAAGGCTGCCGAACGCATCTCCTCCCATAGATCGAGGTCGTTATTCGAGCAGGGGCCATCCGTCGCCAACGTAACACAAAGCCCCTCGGCCAGCATCTCGGCAATGGGGGCTGCGCCACTTGCAATCTTCATATTGCTCTGCGCATTGTGCGAAACAATGACGCCATGTTCTCGCAATGTTGCACGCTCCTCCTCGTTGAGCCAGACGCAGTGTGCCGCAATCAGGCGGTCGTTCAACAGCCCCAGCTCTTCGAGCAGGGCCACGGGACGCATGCCATATTGCGCAGCCACCTGCTCCAACTCGGCCTTCGTCTCCGAGAGGTGAATCATCATCGGCAGGTGGTGCTCCTCGGCAAAATGCTTGCTCGCCAAAAGCACCTCCCGTGAAACGGTATAGGGGGCATGCGGAGCCAGCGCAATGCGGATGCGGTCGCATCCTGCGGCTCGCTCACAGGCCGCCAAGGCATCGGCCTTGGCCACCTCCAGCGAATGGTCGAAATAGGAGCAGCCGAGCAGAGCGCGAATACCCAGCCGTTCGACCACCTCGACACAACGGCTCTCGTGGAAGTACATATCGACAAACGAGGTAACACCCCCGAGCAACATCTCGACCACGCCAAGCGTCATACCCAGGGCTATATCGTCGGCCGACTGCTTCGCCTCGAAGGGCCAGATGTAGTCGTTGAGCCACTCCATGAGGGCTATATCATCAGCATAGCTGCGTTGCAAGGTCATGGCGGCATGGCAATGGGTATTGATAAGCCCCGGCATCAGCACCTTGCCCGTGCAATCGATGATGCGGCAATTGGGATGGCTTGCGCAAAAGGCCTGCACCTCCTCCTCCGAGGTGGCGACCAGCGCAATGAGATTCCCCACGACACCGACCGAGCCCCGAAACACATCAGCCTCACCGGCCTCATGGCGCATCGGGATAATCGTCGCATTTCGAAACAGTGTTTTCATCTCAATTCTTAATTTTCACCTTATCGGCCTTGACCTTCACCTTCTCGCTCTCCAAGGCGTTGCCCTGCACGGTAATCACCTCACGCCCCTCGGCCGAATTCGAGTAGATTTGAATCACTTTATTGAAGACGCCGGGCTCGCTCTTATGCGGCTCGTAGACAATCCGAATGCCGGCCGACTCACCCGGTGCTACGGGACGTCGATTGAAGTGTGCCTTCAGACAGGAGCAGGTCGTCACGACCCGTGTGAGTACAAGCGGTGCCGTACCGCTGTTCGTGAAGCGAAATTCATAGACAAGCTCTCCGCCACGATGGGGCACATCGCCAAAGTTATGCACATGCTCCTCCAAGCGCAACAAGGCCTTGCCGGAGGGCACATCCCCTCCCTTGCGATCAGCCTCGGCCACCCAGGGCAGCAGAGCCACAAATAGTAACAGCAATAGTCGTTTCATCAGTTAGCTTTTATGCGGAATAGATAGGTTATCGTTCCCCCTTGCACCACAGCTCGACTCTCGGTAAAGCGTGCTTTACGGGCCGCCTCAACCGCTGCCTTAACCAGTGCCGGGTCGTTGGTGGTGGAACCTGTCGGCTCAAACGTGGCACTCGTGACAGCCCCTTTGCCGTCTACCGTGACACGCACGACCACCTTGCCACTCTTCGTACCGGGATAGGAGGGACGTGGCAGATCGCCCGCCAAGCCTCGCCCCTGCAACCCCTTATCGAGTTGGTCGAAGCCATCTGCACTGAGCCCGGGGCCTGTACCCGAAGCCTTATCCTCCCCCTCGCGGGCATGCGGATTACCGGCATTTTCGGGTTCGTCTACCCCACCCTTGTTCATCGCAAAGAGGGCATTGGGATTGGGTGTGCGCGTCTCATTATCTGCGCCCTCCACCTGCGCCGTCTGCTCGACAGGTGCCGCCTTTTCGTGTACGCGTGGCTCGACCACCCGTCGGGGTGGCGGTGGCGGTGGCGTCACCTGCTCCGGCTCGATAAACTCGATGATAATCTCATCGGTCGAGGCCTCGGGGCGGCTAAAGTCAAACGAAACAAAGGCAAACGACATCCCGAGCAACAACACATAGCAGGTTGTTACAAACACAGCCCAACGGCGTGGACGACGGTCATTCGGGTCGTAGTAATACATCGGGGTCTCTTCCGGATTTAGTTGGTCATTTCGGGTTATTCGGCCTGTGTCGCAGCGTGGAGTTTATAGCCGTTCCGCTTAGCGACATTCATCACCTTGATAATCTCGTCCCACACCACCGACTTATCGGCATGCAGCGATACGGTAGCGTCCTCCCGCTCACCCAGTCGCTCTTTGAGTGCCCGCTCGACACCGGCAATCGACCCTACCTCCTGCAGCTCGACATAGTAGCGGTAGTTTCCACGCCCCGCATCCTGAATCGACACGGTGGTCATCGCCTTATCCTTCAGCTGATTCGAACTCTTCGGGAGCATCAGCTTCAAGGCATTGGGATTGATCAGCGTGGTTGCAATCAGCAGGAAGAGCAGCAGCAGGAACATCAGGTCGGTCATCGACGACGACGAGAAGTTCTTGTCGACCTTCGATCCATGTTTGATAGCCATAGGTGTCTATTTTTGAACGGGTTGATTCAGAATATCCATGAAGGCAATCGAGTTGGCCTCCATCTGGAAGACCAGTTTCTCGATGCGGGCTACGAGGTAGTTGTAACCAAAGTAGGCCGGAATACCGACAAGAAGACCCATGACGGTCGTCACCATGGCCACATACATACCGCTCGAGAGCAGTGCCAGGTCCACCGTACCACCGGCAGCCGACATATCCATGAAGGTCTGCACCATACCGAGCACCGTACCCAGGAAGCCTATCATCGGGGCACCACCGGCGATCGTAGCGAGGAACGGAAGGCCGTTTTCGAGTTTCGACACCTCCAGGTTTGCCACATTCTCGATAGCCGTCTGCACATCCGACATCGGACGGCCAATGCGCTCGATACCCTTCTCAATCATGCGGGCAATCGGCGTATCAGTCTTGCGGCACAGGTTCACGGCCACGGCCATCTTCCCATCCGAAATGTAATCACGGATGCGGTTCATGAAGTTGATATCCAGCACCGAGGCTTTGCGAATCTGCATATAACGCTCCACAAAGATGAAGATGGTCACACCGCCCAAAGCCAGCAGCGGCCACATCAACCATCCGCCCTTCGTAAAGAGCGTCCACAATCCCATTCGGGTCTCCTCACTCATGGCCACCGCTTCGGCAGCCTGCAAAAATGTCATCATACGATTTTGTTGTGTTTATTTATTTAAGTTTTCTTGCGCGTTAATGTTGTCTACTTCGTCTGTTTCAATCGTCTCATCGGCCTGTGCTTGCGCCTCCAGCAGTTGTCGTTCCCGCTCCTTGCGCTCCTTGCGACGCTTGCTCGAGAAACGCTCTTTGATGCGTCGACGCAGATCGCGGAAGTTATCGAAGTCCTCCTTGTAGGAGATACCGATACCGGTCTCCTGCATACCCTGGTTCTCGTCGAAGCGGTCGATGGTCTGCGTAAAGGCCTTCAGACGCAGGGCTCCCGAACGATCGACCAGATAGGTCAGGTAGGCCTCGCCCATGAAGTTCGACATCGAGCTATTCACGGCCTGCTTGTTGTCAATGATGTAGTTACCCTCGACCTCCACATAGAGGCGGTTATTAATCAAACTCTTCGACAAGCCGAAATCGACCTCATCACTCGCCACCTCGGTCTTGGGGCGATAGCGAATCACGAGGTTGTAGTCGCTCACCGAGAGCAGACGGCTCAACTGATTGGACAAGAACTCCAGTCCCGAGGCTGCCGAAGCCGTCGAGCCGATACCGGCCGTACCCGAGAGGCTGTTTTCAGCCATGAAATTATTGAAAATAAGCAGGTAGAGGAACTGCAAATCGACCGATTCGGGGGTACTCAACGCCGTAGCAATCACACTCTGCGTTTCGGGATCGGCATCGGGCACATGCACCGCAAACGTAATATCGGGATTTGAGAGTCGCTCACCAATATGGATGCGACACTCGACAGGCACCGAACGATCGGTTACTACGTTATCGGCCGTACCCTCGAGCAGCGGCTGCAACGATGTTTTGAGTTTATAGAGGGCATCGATATCGAGGCGGGCATCGACCGGATCGCCCGTCCACTGAATCATCGAGCCATCCTCGATGAGGAAGCGTTTCGAGATCAGGTTTTGCAGCGAGAAGTGGTAACTACCCTCCCGAATCGTATAGTCGCCATACATCTCGAAGGTATTGCTCTGTGGCTCGACAGTGAGGTTCAACGTACCCTCGCCCCGAGCCTTAATCGGACTGCCCGAAACCATCATCTCCACCTCCACGTTCGGCTCGACATCTACCGCCAAATCAATCTCCATTCGATTGGCAGCACGCTCCTTATTGCGTGCACGCTCAAAGCGACGACGACGCTCGGCCACCAAATCGGTCGAATCGACCGACGAAGGTTGCACGAAGGTAACAAACTCGGCATTCGAGATGGTCGATTTATCGGACAGCGGCATGAAGAAGAAGGAGTTATCCTCTGTGCGGGCGGCAATATCCATCTTGACGGCACCCTTATCACCTGCAATACGTGCCGTACCGCTGGCATAGAGACGACCATAGAAGAGGTTATTATCCGCTTGGGTGGTATTGAGCACCAGCATCCGCTCGGGCGCCACACGCACCTCATAAGCGATGTTCGAGAGGTGTTGCAGATTCAAATCCAGCGCAAAGCGGCCTCGGTTACCCTCGGCATCGAAGATGGGAACATCTTTGGCCGTAAAGCGGTTATTATGCACCGTAATCTCACCACGCGGCATCGAGTAGGCCACCTTCGTGAAATCGACCTGCGTCTTCATATCCGTCACCTCAACACGTCCCGAGAGGTCGGCATTGCGCCCCTCGCCCTGCAACACCAAATCAGCCTTGGCACGCCCCTCTGTATCCGAGACGACACCCGTCAGGATGGGGTCAAGCAGTGCCATCGACAAACTATCGACCATCAGATGGGCGTAATAGCGATTCTGCTTGGGCGCATAGAAACCACGCAGCAACGTATCCCGACGCTGGGCATCTACCACCGAGAGTCCGGCTCGCCGGCGAGCAAAATCCCAACGCGAAGCGAGGCGCAAGGGCGGTGCAACAAGGCCATTGGCTGTCAACGAGTCAACCGCCACATCGGCCGACATGCGTCGTCCTTCCTCCGTGGCCACCAATAGTGCTTCTCCATTGGCACGAGCCGTCAGGTCGTACCCCATGCGGTCGGCAAACTGCATGAAGGGCCCCAACTCAAAGTTACGCATGTCGAGACGCAGTGAATCGCCCGCAATACGCGACAGGCGACCATCCAGGCGCAACCATTGGTCATCGGCCCGCATCACAAATCCACCAACAGCGAGACGTGCCGTATCGAGACGGATACCGCGAGCCCCCATCTGCCACGTTGTCGGGCCATAGGAGAGGTGCGACGGCAACAGGTCTATCTCCACGGCCTGACCATATTCGCCCTTCTCTTCCGAGAGTGAGGCCCGCAAACCGACACGCGCCGAGGCCTGACGCACCGTATCCATGAATCCGGCCGAGAGTTGCATGCGACCCAATCGAGCACCGCCGGTCAACGAGAAGTGCGGCATATGCAATACCCCGAGGTAGAGATCCTCGGAAGAGGCATAGAGTGTCAGCGAGTCGTTATGATTCGAGGCATTGACATTCAAACGGGTTGCCAGCATGCGACGACGCTCGATATAATCCGATGTAAGTTTGAGCGAGAGGCGGTCGCTGGCCGGATTGAACAGGAGTTGCATCGACGAGCCATCGGCCACCTGCAACCCCTCGGAGATGGCATCAGCGATGGGATTGAAGTGGTGAATCTTCACATCGAGCAACGAGTAGTCGTTCGGTACCGCCTCCTTGCGAGGAGCTTGTTGCCACTCAGCCTCGGCATTGCGGCCAATAAGCGGCAGATAACGCCATGCCGAACGTCGCAGATAGTTGAAGATGGTCTGATAACCGCTCTTCGAGCGGAACGTAGCATCGGCAAAATCGGAACGCAACTCCACAAATTTACTCTGGGGGAAGTTTTCGCCCGTCACCACCACGCTGCGTACCCCGACCTCCTTATCGTTGTAGCGATAGTGGGCATTCGAGAGCTGGATGCGGCCATTCAAATCGTCGAGCGAACGACCACTCGCCTTGGCCACCAAACGACCCGCAAATTCGGAAATCGAATCTCGCTCGTTCAGATGTATGGCATGCAGATCCACATGATGCATCTGCGCCGTCAGGTCGTAGCGCGGAATCGAGTCGTGCCAATCGAAAAGACCGGCTATCTGGGTATCCACCGCTGCATCCTGCACCCGCAAGCGGCCGTTGAAGGTCTTATTACGCAGACGTCCCGCCACCCGTATCGAATCGTAGCGATAGCGATTGAACTCCAAATCGGTTACATCGACCGCCACATAGGCATCCTCCAGGCGACGATGGACCAACCCTCGCATCGAGGCGGCCACATCGACCGTGCCGACCAACGGCTCCTCATCCAAGAATTGTCCCAAGCGAAAATCATCGGCCGTCACACGAGCCGTCAGCACCTGTCCGGGAGCCGCATCGGCGGTCTCGGCATCGGGTGTAACACGATGAGCCATCTGTGCCTCAAGATTGGCCATACCGAGGGTGGTCACCAAGGTCGCCTGTGCATCAAATTCGGCAAACGACCCCTCAACATACCCCGACAACTCCATTTTTCCGGCACGTTGTAACTTTTGGCGCAACCCCTCGGCAAAGCGCACTCGCGCAATATTACGTGCCAGCAGCAACGCCTCCGAAGCGGTTGTCCGCAACTCGGGCAGGCGCACTTCAAAGCGAGCCGTGCGGAACTCCGGCAGTCCCCGCACACGTCCCGTGGCACGCACCGACGTAGCATCGCCAACATGCAGCCCCTGCACACGTGCCTCGAAATCCCCCACCTTCCCCTCAAAGCCGATTTGAGCCTCCGTAAAGCGGGTCTGCCAACGGCGCATCGAGGGGGCAAAATAGGCGAGATCGTCGGTTGCCACCGAGCCGGTCACATCGACCAGCATCTCCACCTCGGAGATATAGTTTTTATAATCCGCCCAAGAGTTACCGGCCAGGGCCAACGAGGCGATGTGCAAATCGGAGTGAGGCATGCGCAGGTGAGCATCCTCAAAACCAAGGCTACCATTGGTCAGGTAGAAACGTCCGTCGAGGTGCTCCAACACAAAGCCACTCTGCTCACGCACCGAGAGGGCTGCCACATCGGCGTAAATCAGCTGGGCATCAATCATGAACTCGTTCATGGCAATATCCAGATCCTCGAAACGCATATTGCCATAGTCGACCCCAAACCGCGGATTGCGATGCTCCAATCGCTCGATGACGAGCGTCATATCCTCCACCCGTGCATCACGTAGTTCGAGGTGAAATTTTCCTTTTTTCGGCTTATCGGGGTTGGTCATGCGCATCACCACCTGGCGGATATTCATCTCCCCCTCGGGCGTTTCGCGCAGGTAGAGTTTGGCATCGCGCAAGCGCCCGCGCGTAAAGCGAAGCCCTTCTCCACCCAACCCCAAGCGAGGCAGGAAGGCATCGAGCTGACCAACATAAAAAAGCGTATCTCGCTGAAAATCCTCAATATAGAAATCCTCAATCACGATGCGACCGGCACCGCCCACATCGATGCGTCCGATGCTGACCTGCGTACCCAAACGGCGCGACACGACCGAGGTCGCCTTATCGACCACGGCGTTCTGCACACCCGGGATAGCCAACAGGAGCGACAGCACAAGCGGTAAAAAGAGAAAGAACAAAACCGCCGAAAGGAGGAACTTTCCCAATATTTTTATAACTTTGTGCATCGAAACGCTTTTAATACTTGTATTAACCAATTTGCAAAGATAACTTTTTTTCGGGAAAAGACCGCGTTTCGGAGCGTGTTTTTGCCGATTTTTTACACCATAACGACCATGACACCGATACCCTCGTTTATCTACAAGAAAAAGAACCAAATCACGATGGTGCTTATCGTGCCGCTCTACGCACTGGCTTTCATCCTGATTTACCGTCCGCTCGATTTCAACCTGCTCGACGAGAAGGTACTGCCGTGGCTCAACATCGAGCCGAGTCTGAAGAACACCCTGCTATCGTTCTTCATCGTCCTGATCGGTATGGCCGTAGCCGCCATTTCGCGTGTCATCATGACCGCTTATACCAAGAAACGCGCCATCTCCTATGTCGGCTACATCGTCTGGGTCGCCTTCGAGATTGTCATCATGACCCTCATCTACACCATCGCATCGGTCTTCACGGCCGACGAACAGGACATCTCGGCCGTCTTCCGCAACACGCTCATCAAAACCATCCTCATCCTGCTCATCCCCTACGTAACGATGTACATCTACTTCATCTGGCAGGAGCGGGTGCGTGAATTGAAATCTATCCGCAAACGCCTCGAGGAGGATGAAAATGCCCTGCAGAAGGCCTACATCCAGATTTTCGACGAAAAGGGAAAAATGCAACTCTCGGTACGTCGCGAGCATCTGCTCATCATCGAGTCGGCCGACAACTACATCTGCGTATGGTACCAAAGCGGCGAAACGACCCGCAAGATGATGATTCGCTCCTCGCTCAAATTGGTCAGCGAACAGCTTGCCGGCACCAACATCCTGCGTTGCCACCGCTCCTACATGGTCAACCTCGACCGCGTGCGTGTTTTGCGCCGCGAAAAGGAGGGCATCTTCGTCGAACTCGGCATCGAGGGGTTGCCCGACATCCCCATTTCGAAGACCTATTCGGAGAGTGTTACCCGTTGGTTGATGACCGAACAACGCGAGTAGTCCACCCCTCAAAAAAAGGCGAAAAAAAAGCCACAAAAACCACGAAATCGCACAAATTTCACCCCACCCCAAGTGGGGCGATTGCCAATTTTCGCCCCTTATTTCTAATTTTTGCCCCAAAAAACGAGGTTTTTACCCTCTTTTCTATCCATTTGCCACTTTTATTTGCCTATTTCGGAAGAAAGGGCGACCTTTGCACCCGATTGCGCAAAAAAGCACCTCGTGCATCGCGCAATCCATATATAAGAAATGTATTAGGTTCGGAGAAGCCGAACCGATTGTTTAACCAAAACTTTTAAGAATGAAAAAAATCGCTACTCTTCTGCTTGCTTTTGCAACGGTAGCTACGGCTACGGCCGGTGGTCTGATGACCAACTCGAACCAGAGCGCAGCCTTCCTGCGCAGCATTGCACGTGGTACGACGCTCGACACCGATGCCGTCTACAACAACCCCGCCGGTACGGCCTTCATGACCGACGGCTGGCACTTCGGCATCAACAACCAGATGGCTATGCAGACTCGTGCTACGGAGTCGTTCAGCAAGCATGGCGACCTCTATCCGGGTGGTTTCGGCCTCACGGAGTACAAGGGTGAGGTATTCTCGCCGCTGATTCCCTCGTTCCACCTCACGTGGAAGAAAAATCGCTGGGCTATCATGGTTGGCATGGGCGTCAACGGTGGTGGTGGCGAAATCGAATACGACAACGGTCTGGCTTCGTTCGAGCGCATGTTCTCGGTACTGCCCACGGCTATGTCGTCGCTCGCTCCCGTTACTGATTACAATACCGATATGTATCTGAAGGGCAAGTCGCAGACGCTCGCCTTCCAGGCCGGCGTTGCCTTCCGCATCACCGACTGGTTGTCGGCATCGGCCTTGGTTCGTTACAGCAACACCTCGAACGCTTACGAGGGTTACCTGAAGAACACGAACGTCATGATCGGTGGCAACTGGATGCCCGCAGCCGGCGTATTCGGTCAGGCTTTGACCCAGCTGCAGGCCAAGTATCAGCAGGCTATGGCTGCTTATGGCGAGGCTTTCCTCCAGACGGCAGAGGGTCAGCAGCTGGTTGCTGCCATGACGCAGGTTGGTACGGGTGCTGCCCAGACGGCAGACCACACGCTCGACGTAGAGCAGACGGGCTATTCGATCAGCCCCGTACTCGCCCTCTACGCACAGACGGGTGCTTGGGCCTTCTCGGCAAAGTATGAGTTCAAGATGGCTACGGAGCTCGAGATTGAGTCGGCAAAGGTGTCGGCCGAGGACCCCGTCATCAACGCCATCTTCCCCAACGGTGCAAAGGTAAAGGCCGAGACGCCCGCCCTGCTCTCGATTGCCGGTAGCCGCCAGTGCGGTCCCGTAAAGGTGACGGCCGAGTGGCACATGTACTTCGACAAGGATGCCGAGAACTCGTTCTCGAACTGCGTCGAGGGCAACACGATGGAGTTCCTCGCCGGTGCCGAGTGGCAGATTTCGAAGAAGTGGCTCGTAAGCTGCGGTGTACAGCGCACGCAGTATGACCTGAACGAGGCTGCATATTCGGACATGAACTTCTCGACCTCGTCATGGTCGACCGGTATCGGTGCAGCTTATCAGATCAACGACATGATCCGCATCAACGCCGGTATCATGCCCACCTTCTACGAGGATGTAACCGTGAAGGGTGATGTCATCCAGGGCGACAAGCTCATTGGCCACTTCCAGGACATCTACAAGCGCACCTCGCTCACGTGGGGTCTGGGTCTGGATTTCAAGTTCTAATTTGAAATTCTCCGTCTAACAACGGTGCTTGACAATAAAAAAAGGTCAAGCACCGTTTTTGTATCAACGCAACAGCAAGAGCAGATGAACAGCACCATCCCCTACGCCGACCTCGGCCACTGCACGGTTTCCAACACGCCCCATGCAACCATTCAGCGCATCATGGAGGCACAACGCACCTATTTTCAGTCGGGAGCAACACGTAGTTACGCCTTTCGTCGCCAACAGTTGACCCGTCTCGAAGAGGCATTGCACACGTGGGAGAAGCCGCTCACCGAGGCCCTGTGGCACGATTTACATAAATCCTATGAGGAGGCCTACCTGACCGAACTCGGCATCGTGCTGGGCGAGATTCGCACCCATCGTCGCCACCTGCGTCGCTGGATGGGCCCTTGCAAGGTCTGTTCACCCCTCAAAATGTTCCCCTCGCGCAGCCGCATCCTCACCGAGCCACTCGGCTCGGCCCTGATTATAGCACCCTGGAACTACCCCGTGCAACTACTCCTCAACCCGCTCATCGGGGCCATCTCGGCCGGATGCACCGCGCTACTCAAACCCTCGCCCTATGTACCACACACCTCGCAGGTCATCGAACAGCTCATCCGCGAGACCTTCGACGAGCAATACATCGCCGTTGTGCAGGGAAATCGGGAGGTAAACGGGCTGTTGCTGGCCGAGCGTTTCGACCGCATCTTCTTCACGGGAAGCCCCGCACTCGGGCGGCGTATCATGGAGGCTGCAGCCGTGCATCTGACCCCTGTCATCTTGGAGTTGGGCGGCAAGAGCCCCTGCATCGTCGACGAGGATGCTGACCTCCGGGTAGCGGCTCGTCGCATCGCATGGGGCAAATCGCTCAATGCGGGGCAGACCTGCATCGCCCCCGACTATCTGCTGTTGCACGAGGCAATCCGTGAGCCATTTCTCAATGAGTTGGAGCGGGCGTTCCACGCCTTGCTGGGTGCAGATACCTCGCAAAGCAGACACTTCGCGCGCATCGTCAACGAGCGGGCCTTCGATCGTTTGTCGGGTTATCTCACGGAGGGGCGGATTCGTTTCGGAGGGCGCACCAACCGACAGGAGCGGTTTATCGAGCCGACCGTACTGGAGGAGGTTACTCCCACGGCAAAGGTCCTGCAGGAGGAGATTTTCGGTCCCATCCTGCCCGTGGTTACCGTCCGCCACATCGAGGAGGCCATCACGCACATTACCGAGCGAGAAAAACCCCTTGCACTCTATTATTTCGGCACGGCACATCGCCACGAGGTTCTGCAACGCACCTCGTCGGGCGGAGCGTGCCTGAATGACACGATTATGCAGATTGCCAACGAACGTCTCCCCTTCGGAGGGGTCGGGCAGTCGGGCATGGGGCGTTATCACGGCTACGACTCCTACCTCGCCTTCTCGCATCGTCGTTCGGTCGTCTCGACTACCACTCGTTTCGACCTACCGTTGCGCTACATGCCCTATGGGCTCTTTCGGTGGATAAAAGGGTTGTTATAAGAAAAATGAGTTCGATACGCACTCGAACTCATTTTTTTACGTACCTTTGCAGCACTATGAATAACGAGATTACCATATTGGGTATCGAATCGTCGTGCGACGACACCTCGGCAGCCGTGCTCCGCAACAATGTCCTGCTGTCAAATGTCATCGCCTCGCAAGCCGTGCATGTCAAATATGGCGGTGTGATTCCCGAACTCGCCTCGCGCGCCCATCAGCAAAACATCATCCCTGTGGTGGATACCGCCCTGAAGGAGGCCGGCGTCGGCATCGAGGAGATTGACGCCATCGCCTTTACCCGTGGCCCGGGATTGGTCGGCTCGCTCCTCGTGGGTGTGTCGTTCGCCAAAGGGTTGTCGCTGGCACAACACATTCCGCTGGTCGAGGTTAACCACCTGCAAGGACACATCCTCTCGCATCTGATTGACATGCCCGACCGCACGCTCCCCCACCCCGAGTTTCCCTTCTTGTGCCTGCTCGTGAGTGGCGGCCACACCCAAATCGTGCGGGTGGACTCTCCGACCGAGATGGAGATTCTCGGCACGACCATTGATGATGCCGCCGGCGAGGCCTTCGATAAGTGCGCCAAGGTGATGGGGCTCCCCTACCCGGGCGGTCCGGTCATCGACCGACTGGCCAAAGAGGGTAATCCCAAGGCGTTCCGCTTTGCCCATCCCCATGTCGAGGGGTACAACTACTCCTTCTCGGGGCTGAAAACCTCGTTCCTCTACACGCTTCGTGATGCCGTAGCCGAGGACCCCGCATTCATCGAGAAGAACAAGGCCGACCTATGCGCCTCCCTCCAAACGACCATCGTCGAGATTCTCTTAAAGCAACTCGTCAGGGTATCGAAGGAGACCGGCATCCGCGATATCGCCATCGCCGGTGGTGTCTCGGCCAACTCGGGACTGCGTGACGGTATCGTCGCCGAAGGCAAGCGTCGTCGCTGGCGCACCTTCCTGCCCGAGTTCCGCTTCACGACCGACAATGCCGCCATGATTGCCATGGCCGGTTATCACCGCTACCAGCAAGGGGAGTTCTCGTCGCTCGACATCGCCCCCGTAGCACGTTTGGAAGAGCTTTTATAGTTCAGAGGAGTTATCAGGGGGGGGGAACGGCGCAGCATTGCCCCTGCGTCGATCTTCGCCCTTTAAGCCTGCTTTGCAGGCTTGACTTTCCTCTTTCCTCTTTCCTCTTTCCTCGTTCCTCTTTGCTCTTTCCTCTCACAAAAAGCAGGCTCTTCGGAGTCTGTTTTTTGTTCGATCGACCACTTCTCGCTCGATGATACCCGTCACCACATCGGCGGCATCGTGCCAGCGATTGGCCCGAAACGAACGACGATAGGTCGTCAGATGTTGATACAACTCGGGCCAGCGCAGATTCCACCCCTTGGGAAACCGCAACAGATGCTGCACCGTTGCCGCATTGGTCAGAATGCGCGACTCCTTGTTGTCGCTCTGATGGAACCACTCGACACGCACCAATGGAGCTCGTTGCTGCACGGCACGGGCAAAGCCTCGCCCGCCATTGTTGCTCTCGATGGCCGCCGTGCGTGCCCCCGAATGCTGCAACATATCGGCCACCAACTGCTCGGTAACCTCCATCGGCTCACGCGTATAGACCGCATCGGTGATGTAAATCAGGCCATCGGCATCGACCGCATAGCCGAGCGAGCAGAGGTAATCATCGCCCATATCGGCCGTATCGGTATAGGAGGAGCGTCGCACAATCTCCCGAGGCAAAACCTCATACTCGTTAAACGCTCCGCCATAGAGCAACCCCTCGCGCACCGAGGGTCGCCCCTGATACATCGCCTCAAACTGCAACGGGTCGAGCCGCCGCTTATTTTCGAGCAGCCGAGCCGATTGCTGCTCCTCCCACAACGCCTCTCCCTCACGCCGCGGGTCCAGCTCGGTAGCAGGAGAACTTTTCAACGCCTCGAAATTCAGATGCAACCACGTCTCCTCGGGCAACGTGTCGAGCTGACTCCACGAAGTGAGCTCCACGAAGGGCTCGCGTTGCTGCAGCATGCCGATTAAGTCCTCCTCATGCCAGCGGGTAAAGACAATCAACTCCCGTGAGTGGTTATGCATACGCGTTCGCACAACCGAGGTGTACCACTCCCAGCAATTTTCACGTATCAGTGGAGAATTGGCCTCCATAGCATCTTTATAGAGGTCGTCGAGGATGAAACAATCGACCCGATTGCCCGTCAACGAGCCCTCGCGCCCAACCGAAATCAGCGAGCCTCGGTGGTCGATAATCTCCACCTCATCCGAGGTGCGGATGTAGCCCTGTGGCTTGGAGCCCTGTTTGATGGTCGTCTCGGGAAAGCAGGCCCCATATTCCCGCGAATCGAGGATGCGCTGCACGCGCCGATTGAACTTCGAGGCCAACATCCCCGAATAGGAGGCAATGGCGACCCGACAATCGGGATCGAGCCCCAACAGATAGGCCGGCAGCAGGGTCGTGGCACCGACCGATTTACCATGCTGAGGAGGCATTGTGATGACCAGGCGACGAATGCGCCCTCGGGCAAAAGCCTCCAAGACCCGATAGTAGTTGCGATGAAATCCCTGCAATTCAAGAAAGGGATAGACCGTTTCGGAAAATTCGATAAAATCCATGTAGCATGCTAATTAAATAGGGGTATTCCCCCGCTCCGTTCCTTTGTGCAGCAACACGACAGGCGGAACGGAGCATAAAAAGAAATCGGCTCGAACGGGCGTTGCTGCGCCCAAGAAGGGATTGTCCGAGCCGGTCCTGCGCCTAAAGGAGGGTGCGCAGGGTCGAGAAGGAGAAGTCGTTGAGCCACTCGGCATCGCTATCGGCCGTATGGAACTCCCACCACACGGGCACCAAATCACCAATCGGATGGGTTACTCCCTCGGGATACCGCTCCTCGCGTCGATAGACGAAGCAGGAGATGACCAGCCGACACTCCCACCCCTCGAAATTGAAGGCGACATGGCCCGAGAAGTAGTTGCGGTCGGCGATAGCCTCAAGCAAACGACATTTAACCTCCTCGTAGAGTTCAGATGAGACGGAATAAATCATTGATTTTTCGATTTTTTTATGAAAATTTATTGCGCATTAAAAATAAATTGTTTAACTTTGCAGGTACAAAGATAGGTTCAATTATTGAATTTGATACTCGGAAAGTCAATTATTTTACATCAATTTTTCTAATAGAAAAGCCATGAACGAACGGGTAAAACTAATACGCAAAGCCCTCGGATGGACGCAAGAACAACTTGCACAGCGATTTGGCATCGGCAAAGCCGCCCTCTCGATGATCGAGACCGGCAAGGCAAGCCTCACGGCACGCAACCGCAACATCTTAGTTCAAGAATTGAACGTCAACCCCGATTGGCTCGAAACGGGCGAAGGGCGCATGTTCCATGTCGAGCCCGACCTGCAATCGTTTCTGCTGCGCACCGACTCTTCGCTTCCCATGCAGAGCGTACCCCTCTACTCGATCGAGGGAACAGCCGGCTTGGTGCCCCTCTTCAACAACCACGAGGAGCTCAAACCCGTCAATTTCATCCACATTCCCAACCTCCCGAAGTGCGACGGAGCCATCTACATCGTAGGCGACTCGATGTACCCTTTATTAAAGAGCGGCGACATCGTTCTCTACAAGCAACTGCAACACCTTGAGGATATCTTCTGGGGGGATATGTATCTCCTGTCGATTGACATCGACGGCGAGGAGTATGTCACGGTGAAATATATCCAGAAATCGGATAAGGAGGGATACGTCAAACTCGTCAGCCAGAATCCGCACCACGCCGACAAAGATGTCGCCATGAGTCGCATCCGCGCCATTGCGCTCGTCAAAGCCTCGATTCGCATGAATTCATTACGATAAATCCAACCAACGAAAACAAAGGCATCATGCTATTTAACTCATTTGAATTTCTTCTCTATTTCCCGGCCGTCTGTCTACTCTACTTTTTGCTTCCCTCATTAAAAAGCAGAAACATTTGGTTGCTGATAGCCAGTTATTACTTTTATATGTGCTGGGAGCCCATCTATGCGCTCTTGATTATGGGGTCAACCCTCATCACCTATTTTTGCGGACGTTACGTAGAGCAGCTAAAAGCACAGCCGAAGAAACAAAAATTAATCCTCACACTCAGCCTCATTGTCAATTTCGGCATTTTATTCTTATTCAAATACTACAACTTCATCAACGAAAGCATCTATGCTCTTCTTGATATGTTGCATGTTCGATGGGAGGTTCCCAATTTAACTATTTTATTGCCGGTCGGCATATCCTTCTACACCTTTCAGGCCGTCGGATACACCATCGACATATACCGAGGCAAGTTAGCTGCAGAGAAAAACTTCATCACATACGCACTCTTTGTCTCCTTCTTCCCTCAGTTGGTAGCAGGCCCCATTGAGCGTGCGACCAATTTATTGCCCCAATTTCACAAAAAGCATCTATTCAACTACCAAAATGCCATTGAAGGCATCAAGTTGATGTTGTGGGGCTTCTTTATGAAATTATGCATTGGAGATATGTTGAGCGACTATGTCGATGCTGTATACAACAATGTCCCCAACCATAATGGCACCAGTTTCATCTTGGCCACCATCTTCTTCACATTCCAGATATATTGCGACTTCGGTGGTTACTCCAACATCGCTATCGGCGCAGCCAAGTTTATGGGATTCAACCTCATGGAAAATTTCCATCGCCCCTATTTTGCCTACTCGATTAAAGACTTTTGGAGAAGATGGCATATTTCACTCTCTTCATGGTTTGCCGACTATGTCTACATTCCCCTTGGTGGCAATCGCGTGAAACAAGGCCGACATCTATTCAATCTATTTATCACCTTTTTGGTAAGTGGCATCTGGCATGGCGCCAACTGGACTTTCGTCCTTTGGGGAGCTCTCCACGGGACCTATCAAATCGCGGAAAATCTCTTCCGCAAATACATCTACAATCCGATGCAGACCTCATGGTGGTCCAAAGCTTTCAGCATGCTCTGTTGTTTCACCATGGTTGCCTTTGCATGGATCTTCTTCCGAGCCAACACCGTACATGACGCCTTCGATATTATCCACAAAATATTTACCGACCACGGACCCATCTTTATCGACAAATCTGTATTTGTCAATGGATTTTTAGGTTTAACCATCCTGCTATTAAAAGATTTCAAGGATGAATTCGGATGGAAACTCAACTTCATGCATTCGAAATGGGGAATCGTGCGATATGCATCCGTAGTTGGCATCATCTGTTACATCCTCTTGTTCGGCGCACTCAGCGGCGGTTCGTTTCTCTATTTCCAATTTTAAGAGCCATGAAAAATCAAGAACTCAAGAAATTTCTCATAGCAACAGCAATTGTTGTCGTAAGTGTATGCATCATAGACAAAGCAGTCGGCATATTAGGCAATCACAGCATGCGACTCATCCCTGATTTTTCGGGTCATCTCGCCAAAGACAATTTCACGATGAATCGCTTAACAGATGTCGATGTATTAATCGTGGGATCATCTCGCGCATCCCACCACTACGATGCGCAATTACTCATCGACAGTATCAACAATTACACACAATCGTCTTACTCAATCTACAATGCGGGTATAGATGGCAACTTCCTTAATCACAACGCATGTCGCCTTGAATCCATTCTCGATCGCTACCAACCCAAGCTAGTCATCTTTGAGATAGGCGAAAGCGAACTGTCCGAATCGGGGGGGGGAATCCAGTCCTCTATATCCCAAATGGCCCCATACTATCAATTGTCAAAACAAGCCGCAGCTTATCTCAACCGAGTGGATTGGAAAAAGCGCATACAGCTACAGTCTGCCATGTATCGATTCAACAACAAACCTTTGCGTATACTGAGTTCGTTTTTAATACCTTCAGTCGCCAACAATGGTTATGACCCTTTATATGGCGAATTAACTCACCATACGGTACACGAAAACACCACTAGTGCCATAGCCCTATCGACATACAGCCTGCAAAGTTTAACGCAAGTTTTTGATAAATGCAAAGCGTTAGGAGTCATTTTGATTATCACCTCATCGCCTCGCTATCAGGCATCCGACAACAACAAACGGCTTGCCCGGATTTGCCACGAGGCCGATATACCCTATATCGAACTATACAACGAGGAGATTTTCAATGCCCACTCCGAATACTTCAAAGATGCCGCCCATCTCAACGATACGGGAGCAAAAGTTTTCACGGCAATGATGTTTGAACGCCTAAAACCATTCATCACTCAATTCTAACTACAAAATCAAAAACTAATTAAAACCTCTTATACCCCATGAAACCATTCTTCCGCACCCTCTCGGTGCTGCTTATCACAGGGCTCTCTATCGCCTGTGCAGGTCGCAACGAAAAGGCGATTCCCGTGGCCATCAGCGACGCCGTTGTCTTCACGCCCGAATCGGCCGAAGCCAAGGAGTTGGCCGCCTACAACCCGCTCTTCACGAAGCTCTTCGACTACCTGCAGACCCATCGCCTCGACACGATGCAGGCGGGTCGTTACGAGATTGATGGCGACCGCCTCTTCCTGATGCTCAACATCAACGAACTGAAGGCGCAAGAGGATGCTCCGCTCGAGGTACACGACCGCTATTACGACCTCCAAATTGCCCTTCGCATCGACGAAACCTTTGGGCTGTCACGCCGCAGTGCCTGCAAGGCTCCACGCGGCGAGATGAACACCGAGGCCGACATCCTCTTCTTCGACGACCAGCCCGAGCGTTATGTAACGCTGCGTCCGGGCGAAGCGATTCTGCTCTCGCCCGAGATGGCTCACGCACCGCTGATTGGCGAGGGCGAGCAGTTCAAGGCCGTCTTTAAGATTCTGCGCGAATAGAGAGCCCTCTTTCGACGTTCACGTCGAGGAGTGATTATTTTGCAGGGGAATTTTGCAATCTCAAATTCTTTTGCTATTTTTGTTTGGATAAATAGGGCATTAGGCCTGCAACGCAAACGATTTTATTCACTAACAACTTGCTATAACTATGAAAACCAATTATGAAGTACGCTATGCTGCGCATCCCGAGGATGCCAAGCATTACGACACAGCACGCATGCGTCGCGACTTCCTCATCGAGCGTGTATTCGCTGCCGACGAGGTAAACATGGTCTACTCGATGTACGACCGCATGGTCGTGGGTGGCGCGATGCCCGTCAATGAGGCACTCACGCTGGAGGCTATCGACCCGCTGAAGGCTCCCTACTTCCTCACGCGTCGTGAGTTGGGTGTCTTCAACGTAGGCGGCAAAGGCGTCGTAAAACATGGCGACGAGACCTTCGAACTCGACTACAAAGAGGCTCTCTACCTGGGCGCCGGCGACAAGGAGGTTGTCTTCGAGAGCGCAGACCCCGCAAAACCCGCCAAATTCTACTTCAACTCCTGCACGGCGCACTGCACCTATCCCGACAAGAAGGTGACGAAGGCCGATGCCGTGGTGGCCGAGATGGGTTCACTCGAGGGCTCGAACGAGCGTAACATCAACAAGATGATTGTCAATCAGGTATTGCCGACCTGCCAGTTGCAGATGGGTATGACCGAGTTGGCAACCGGCAGCGTATGGAACACCATGCCGGCACACGTACACTCGCGTCGCATGGAGGCCTACTTCTATTTCGAGGTACCCGAGACGGATGCCGTATGCCACCTGATGGGTGAGGTCGAGGAGACCCGCCACATCTGGATGCACAACGACCAGGCCGTACTCTCGCCCGAGTGGTCGATTCACAGCGCCGCCGCTACGCACAACTACACCTTCATCTGGGGTATGGGTGGCGAGAACCTCGACTACGGCGACCAAGATTTCTCAAAAATTACGGATTTGAAGTAATGGACGAGTGTCATACTCTTAAAAGTTATCACTTAAAATTGAATACCATGAACTTTTCATTGGAAGGTAAAAACGCTTGGATCACGGGTGCATCGTACGGCATCGGATTCAACATCGCCAAGGCTTTTGTAGCTGCCGGCATCAAGAACATCATTTTCAACGACATCAACGAGGCTGCCCTCGAAAAGGGTCTTGCCAACTACAAGGAGCACGGCATCGAGAACGTGCACGGCTATGTATGCGACGTAACGAACGAGGAGCAGGTGAAGGAGCTCGTCGAGAAGATTCACGCCGAGGTAGGTCAGATTGACATCCTCGTCAACAACGCCGGCATCATCAAGCGCATCCCGATGCACGAGATGAAGCGTTCGGAGTTCCAGCAGGTGATCGACATCGACCTCGTAGGTCCGTTTATCTGCTCGAGTGCCGTGCTGCCCGAGATGATGGAGCGCCGCGAGGGTAAGATTATCAACATCTGCTCGATGATGTCGGAGCTGGGTCGCGAGACCGTATCGGCTTACGCTGCCGCCAAGGGTGGTCTGAAGATGCTCACGCGCAACATCTGCTCGGAGTATGGCGAGTACAACATCCAGTGCAACGGCATCGGCCCGGGTTACATCGCTACGCCGCAGACCGCACCGCTGCGTGAGAAGCAGCCGGATGGCAGCCGTCATCCCTTCGACTCGTTCATCTGCGCCAAGACCCCCGCAGGTCGCTGGCTCGACCCCGAGGAGCTGGGCGGTCCGGCCGTCTTCCTCGCCTCGAAGGCTTCGGACGCCGTGAACGGCCACATCCTCTATGTCGATGGCGGTATTCTGGCCTACATCGGCAAGCAGCCGCAGTAGCAGACTCCACACGAAAACCAAGAGCGGTGCAATCCATTCGGGTTGCACCGCTCTTTTATGTGGGCCAAGCCGCTTTACAGTCTGCTCAAAAACGCCTCGACCGCTCCATTAAACGCCTCCGGCCGCTCCATATTGACCATGTGGCCACAGTCGGGAACAACCACCATGTGGCTGTTGGGCAGGTAGCGCATCATCGACGGCTCCTGCGGAGCCTCCCGATTGGGGCGGTGCCCCTCGATGAAGAGGGTCGGCACCAACGGTCGGCGGCTGCGCAGCGTATCCATCGCTTCACGCGCATAGTAGCAATGCACCTCGTGATGGGTAGCCTGCCAGCCATCCCATGCATCAATGATCTCCCTCAGCGGCTCACGCATCCGCTCGGCTGCCGTGCCACCCTGCATCAATTGCTCAAACCAACGCGCTTTGTAGGCAGCGAGCCCCTCCTCGGCAATGGCATCAATCGAGTGCTGTTTCGTGGCTCGTTCCGCATCGGTCATCGGGTGGTTGACACTCGGCGTAGAGCGAATATGTCCTTCGCACAGCACCACCGAAAGCAATCGCTCGGGATACATCGCCACGAGATCGCCGGCAATAAAGCCGCCCATCGAAAGGCCCACCACATGCGCCCGCTCGATTCCCAAGGCATCCATCAGTGCCACCAAATCGTCGCAATGCGTAAAGCGCAAATCCTCGCGCTGTTTTGACGAACGACCATAGCCGCGTGCATCATAGGTCACCACCCGATAGCGGTCGGAAAAGTACGCCACCTGCTCGCGCCACATCCGGCAGTCGAGCGAGTGACCATGCACAAAAATCAGCGGCTCACCCTCGCCGGTGATCTCATAATAGAGCGTGCCCTCATCCACTGCAACAAAGCCCGATTGCGGCATCTTCCCGCAACCTACCGTGAATAGCCACAGCACGATTCCCAGCCACCATTGCAACCACTTTTTCATCTTCAAAAGCCATTAACACACCACGAATATAGCAAAAATTTTCGGCTGCACGAAAAAACCACCACCCAGGCCACGATAAACAGCCAAAAAATTTGGACATTCTCGCAAAAATCACTACATTTGACCTAATATTCAGGGCATGCGCTCACGCGCGTGCGGACGACGCGTGCGAGAAGAGCAAATAACAAGAAACACAATAATTACAAAACAACAAAACTAACCAACATGAAACGCATTTTAGCCATGTTAACATTGGGAACCGCCGTGCTTGCCACGGGATGCTGCAATCAGGAGCAGACGACGCTTGCAGGTCTGCAGCCTTCGGCCTTTGAGACGGAAATCGACGGCCAGCAACTCAAGCTCTACACGCTGACAAACGAGGCAGGAATGGAGGTTTCGGTAACCCCCTTCGGTGGCCGCATCGTATCGGTCGTAGTGCCCGACCGCAACGGCAACCCGACCGACGTAGTCCTCGGCTTTGACAACATTGCCGACTACCAGAACATCCCCTCGGATTTCGGTGCCGCCATCGGTCGCTACGCCAACCGCATCGCCAATGGCAAAATCACGCTCGAGGGCGTGGAGTATCAACTGCCGCAGAACAACTTCGGCCACTGCCTGCACGGCGGCCCGAACGGTTGGCAATACAAGGTGTATGAGGTCGTAGAGGCTTCGCAGAACCAGATTACGCTGCAGTACTTCTCGCCCGATGGCGACGAGCAGTTCCCGGGCAACGTAACGGCCAAGGTAACCTACACGCTGACCGACGAGAATGCCATCGACATCGCCTATGAGGCCGAGACGGATGCCACGACGGTTATCAACATGACCAATCACACCTACTTCAACCTCGCAGGCGACCCCTCGAAGACGGTGCTGAACGACGTACTGACCATCAACGCCGATACCTTCACCCCCTGCGACGACACCTTCATGACCACGGGCGAGATACTGCCGGTAGAGGATACGCCGATGGATTTCCGCACGCCGAAGATGATTGGTGCCGAGATTACAAACTACGACTACGAGCAACTCAAGAACGGCAACGGCTACGACCACAACTGGGTACTCAACACAGCCGGCGACATCACCAAGCAAGCCGTAGAACTCTACTCGCCCGCCAGCGGCATCCAGCTCGAGGTCTACACTACGGAGCCGGGTATTCAGGTCTACACGGGTAACTTCCTCGATGGCACGGTACAGGGCAAGCACGACATCACCTACAACCAGCGTGCAGCCATCTGCCTCGAGACCCAGAAATATCCCGACACGCCGAATAAGCCCGAGTGGCCGTCGGCTCTCCTGCGTCCGGGCGAGAAGTACACGAGCCGTTGTATCTACAAGTTCGGTGTACGCGAATAACCCTTAAATCGAGAACAATTAACCAAAAAAACACATAACCAATGAATCTGATTGAAGTATTACAGAACAACGGATTCGCGTTCGTCGACTACGCGATTTTCGTCCTGTACATTATTCTGCTCGTGGGACTGGGTTTCTTCCTCTCCCGCTCGAAAGACGGCAAGGAGAAGTCGTCGAACGACTACTTCCTGGCCGGCAACACCCTGACGTGGTGGGCTGTGGGTGCCTCGCTCATCGCCGCGAATATCTCGGCCGAACAGTTTATCGGCATGTCGGGCTCGGCCTTTGCGTCGGGTATCGCCATTGCCGCCTATGAGTTGATGGCAGCCGCCACGCTCATCGTCGTGGGTAAGTTCCTCTTGCCGGTGATGATCGAGCGCAAGATTTTCACCATCCCGCAGTTCCTGCGCGAGCGTTACAACTGGGGTGTAGGTCTTGCCTTCTCGATTTTCTGGCTCTTCCTCTACGTCTTCATCAACCTCACGTCGGTGGCTTGGCTCGGTGCCTTGGCCATCAAGCAGATTTTGGGTATTCCGGCTGTTCCGGGCATGTTGCTCGGCATGGAGATTGATATGACGCTGATGGTCATCATCCTCATTCTCTTCGTTATCGCCGGTATCTACTCGATTTACGGTGGTCTGGCCTCGGTGGCTTGGACCGATGTCAT
>JAGAPT010000020.1 GCA_017623115.1 Alistipes sp. | reverse complement strand
GGCACTTTTGGTGAACAACTACGATTGGATGAAGGAGTTTTCGTTCCTCGATTTCGCACGCGACATCGGCAAGTGCATCACTGTAAATTACATGATGGCCAAAGATTCTGTAAAGAAGCGTTTCAGCGGCGAGGGCGAGGGTATGTCGTTCACCGAGTTCACCTATCAGCTGTTGCAGGGTTACGACTTCCTGCACCTCTACCAGACGATGAATTGCAAGATTCAGCTGGGTGGTGCCGACCAGTGGGGTAACATCACCACCGGCACGGAGCTCATTCGCCGCAAGCTCGGCTCCGAGGCCGAGGCCTTTGCCATCACCTGCCCGCTCATCACGAAGGCCGATGGCACGAAGTTCGGTAAGACCGAGAGCGGTAACGTATGGCTCGATGCCCGCTACACCTCGCCCTATAAGTTCTACCAGTTCTGGCTCAACGTCAGCGACGAGGATGCCAAGCGTTACATCAAGATTTTCACGTTGCTCGACCGCGAGACGATCGAGGGGCTGATTGCCGAGCACGACGCTGCACCTCACCTGCGTGCCTTGCAGAAGCGTCTGGCCGAGGAGATCACGACGATGATTCACTCGCGCGAGGAGTACGAGAAGGCGGTCGAGGCTTCGCAAATCCTCTTTGGTGGTGCCACCTCGGAGGCCTTGAAGAAGCTCGACGAGCAGACCCTCTTGCAGGTCTTCGAGGGTGTACCGCAGTTCCGCATCGCCCGTGCCGAGTTGGAGGGTCTTTCGTTCATCGACCTGGCGGCCGAGAAGACCCAAATCTTCCCCTCGAAGGGTGAATGCCGCAAGATGGTGCAGGGTGGCGGTGTCTCGCTCAACAAGGAGAAGGTCACCGATCCGCAACGCACGCTCAGTGCCGAGGATCTGATTGCCGGCAAATACCTGCTGGCACAGCGTGGCAAGAAGAATTATTACCTGGTGATTGCCGAATAGGCAATCACCTCCCTTTTTTACACACCGCAAGATGGAGTACCGCATTCGCCTCGACCGCATGGAGTTTCGAGCCTTCCACGGCTGCTACGACCTTGAGCAGCAGGTAGGCAACCGCTTCACGGTCGACATGGAGATTACGACCGAGTTGGGGGAGGTCGCTGCACAGGATGATGTACGGCTGGCCGTGAACTACCTGGAGGTATACGCCATCGTGCGGCGCACGATGCAACAGACCCAACGCACCATCGAGCGCGTGGCGATGAACATCATCGAAGCGGTCAAAACGGCCTACCCGCAAATCCGCCTTGTGCGGTGTCGGGTGACCAAATTGGCACCCCCTCTTGGCGGAAAGCTGCAAGGGGTCAGCGTGGAGTTGGAGGCATAGGAGAGGGGCTTGAGGGGCTTGAAGGGCTTGAGGGGCTTGAAGAACTCCCAAAATTCCCAAAATTCCCAAAACTCCCACACTATTCAGGTTAAGGTTAGGTTAGAAACAGATGGAGAACACACAAAAGCGCGTCACCTT
The DNA here is from genome assembly GCA_017623115.1 of Alistipes sp. Classification (GTDB taxonomy): domain Bacteria; phylum Bacteroidota; class Bacteroidia; order Bacteroidales; family Rikenellaceae; genus Alistipes. The sequence goes on along the minus strand of JAGAPT010000020.1, from coordinate 11,133 downwards.
TGGTGGCAAAATCAGTGCCGTATTGGTAGCGGCAGGCTCGGCTGTCGGTCTGGGCAACATTTGGCGATTCCCCTACGTTGCAGGTGAAAACGGAGGTGGAGCCTTTCTTATCATCTACATCCTTTGCATCCTGATCATGGGCCTCCCGCTCATGATTGCCGAATTTTCCATCGGCTCGGCCAGTCGTCACAATGCCGTCGGAGCGTTCCGCACCTTGGGCCATCGTCGCTGGGGCGGTATCGGCTACATCGGCATCCTTGCCTCGGTGTTGATTTTGGGTTTCTACCTGGTTGTGGCTGGATGGACCGCCGAGTACACCATTCACTCACTCACGGATGACCTGGTGCGCCAAAGCGATCCCACCTTTCATCAGCGTTCGTTCGAGGCCTTCATCGCCCACCCGTGGAAGCCGATTTTCTACTCGACCCTCTTTGCTGTGGCAACCCACATCATCATTGTCCTGGGAGTCAAGCAGGGTATCGAGCGGGCATCGAAGGTGATGATGCCGCTCCTGTTTATCTTCCTTATCATCCTCGCCATCCACTCGATGCTGATGCCGGGTGGTATGGAGGGTATCCGCTTCTTCCTCACCCCCGATTTCTCGAAGGTGACCCCCTCATCGGTGCTGGTTGCCCTGGGGCAAGCCTTCTTCTCACTCTCGATTGGTCTGGGTACGATGATTACCTACGGCTCCTACTTCAAGCCCAAGACCCGTGTGCAGGATACGGCCATTGAGGTCTCGGCCATCGACACGATGGTTGCCATGCTGGCGGGTCTGATGGTCTTTCCGGCCGTTTTCAGTGCCGGCATCGAGCCGGGTGCAGGCCCCTCGTTGGTCTTCATCACCCTCCCCTCGATTTTCAGTTCCATGCCCTTGAGCCAACTCTGGTCGTCGCTCTTCTTCCTGCTGTTGGTCATCGCGGCCTTGACCTCCACCATCTCGCTCCACGAGGCTATCACCGCCTATATGCACGAGGAGTGGAAACTGACCCGTCGAAGCGCAGCCTGCATCACCACCGTGCTGACCGCGCTGCTCGGAGCCTTGGCTTCGCTCTCACTCGGCATACTCGACCATTGGCGCATTGCCGGTTTGAATATCTTCGATGCCCTCGACTATGTAACAGCCAACATCCTGTTACCGATAGGTGCCATGCTGACCTGCCTCTTTGCGGGCTGGTGTTTCGATAAGCAAACTTTCGCTTCGCAGCTCTACCCTTCGTGTCAGCCAAAACCCTTTTTTGGTCTCATCCGCTTTATGCTGCGTTTCTGTTGTCCGATTATCATTCTGCTGATATTCCTACACAACCTCGGATTGCTCTAATCCGATCGGGTTTCACGCATATAAAAGCCATCGCATAAAAATGCGGTGGCTTTTATTAGATATAGTATACGTTGCATAAGGCCCTGAATAACCTCTAACAGCGTTTTCCGAAATTTGTTGATAAGTCGTGGAAAAGTTCCCTATTCGGAATTGGTTTTTTCCACGAAAAAACGAGAATTTTGTAATCACCATTGCTTCGGAAATTCATAAACAATAGATATACAACGATGGCTGAAACCAAGAAACAGGTTGACCCTAAGAAGGTTGACTACAACGATGCCGTCGCTCAATCGAAAATCTATTTCGATGGTGACGAGCTGGCTGCAACGGTCTGGGTGAGCAAGTATGCCCTGAAGGACTCGTTCGGCAACATTTACGAAAGCTCTCCGCGCGAGATGCACGAACGCATCGCCGCCGAGATTGAGCGCATTGAGAACAAATACCCCGCTCCGCTCTCGAAGCAGGAGGTGTTCGAGTTGCTCGACCACTTCCGCTACATCATTCCGCAGGGTGGCCCGATGACCGGTATCGGCAACAACTTCCAGGTTGCCTCGCTGTCGAACTGCTTTGTCATCGGCCATCGCAATCCGGCCGACTCGTATGGCGGTATCTTCCGCATGGACGAGGAGCAGGTGCAGCTCATGAAGCGTCGCGGTGGTGTAGGTCACGACCTCTCGCACATCCGTCCCACGGGCAGCCCCGTGCTGAACTCGGCTCTCACCTCGACCGGTATCGTTCCCTTCATGGAGCGTTACTCGAACTCGACGCGCGAGGTGGCACAGGATGGTCGTCGCGGAGCCTTGATGCTCTCGCTCTCGATCAAGCACCCCGATGCCGAGCGTTTCATCGACGCCAAAGTGGACACAGGCAAGGTAACCGGTGCCAACGTCTCGATTAAAATCGACGACGAGTTTATGCGTGCAGCCATCGCAGGCAAGAAGTACCACCAGCAGTTCCCCATCGCCAGCGAAACGCCGAAGTATGAGCAGAAGATCGATGCCAAGAAACTCTGGGAGAAGATTATCCACAACGCATGGCGTTCGGCCGAGCCGGGTGTGCTGTTCTGGGATACGATTCTGCGCGAGAGTGTGCCCGACTGCTATGCCGATGAGGGCTTCCGCACGGTTTCGACCAATCCCTGTGGCGAGATTCCGCTCTGCCCCTACGACTCGTGCCGTCTGCTGGCCATCAACCTGCTGAGCTATGTCGAGAACCCCTTCACGAAGGAGGCATGGTTCAACTTCGACAAGTTCAAGGAGCATGTCTACAAGGCCATGCACATGATGGACGACATCATCGACCTGGAGTTGGAGAAGGTCGAGCTCATCCTCGAGAAGATTGCCTCGGACCCCGAGGATCAGGATGTACGTCGTGTCGAGCTCGATTTGTGGCAGAAGATTCGCACCATGGCTCTCAAGGGTCGTCGTACGGGTCTCGGCATCACGGCCGAGGGCGATATGTTGGCTGCCTTGGGTCTGCGCTACGGCTCGGACGAGGCGATTGACTTCGCGGTCACGGTACAGAAGACCCTCGCCATCGAGGCCTACCGTGCCTCGGTGAAGATGGCCGCCGAGCGTGGTGCCTTCGAGATCTACAACGCAGCCAAGGAGGAGAACAACCCGATGATTGCCCGCATCCGCGAGGCCGATCCGGCGCTCTACGAGGAGATGATCAAGGTTGGTCGTCGCAATATCGCCATGCTGACCATCGCCCCCACGGGTACCACGTCGCTCATGTCGCAGACCACGTCGGGTATCGAGCCGGTATTCCGCACCGTCTACAAGCGTCGTCGCAAGATCAACCCCTCGGACAAGGATACCCATGTGGATTACATGGACGAGACGGGCGAAAAGTTCCAGGAGTACAACGTCTACCACCACAACTTCGTGAAGTGGTTGGAGGCGAATGGATACGACACCACGAAATTGGCTACCATCGACGACAAGGAGCTCGAAGAGTGGGTTGCCGCATCGCCCTACCATGGTGCTACGGCCAACGATATCGACTGGGTGGCCAAGGTGAAGATGCAGGGTGCCATCCAGAAGTGGGTTGACCACTCGATTTCGGTAACGGTGAACCTGCCGAACAACGTCTCGGAGGCTCTCGTAGCCGATGTCTATCGCACGGCTTGGGAGTGTGGTTGCAAGGGTGTCACGGTCTACCGCGATGGTTGTCGCGATGGCGTGTTGCTCGACAAGAACTCCTCGAAGAAGAAGGCCTCGAAGTGCGAGACCTACCCGGGGCAGGTACCGCAGCGTCCGAAGTCGATTCCGGCCGACATCGTTCGTTTCAAGAACGGCTCGGAGGATTGGATTGCCTTCGTGGGTCTGCAGGATGGTCGTCCGTATGAGATTTTCACCGGTAAGATTGAGGAGGATGCCATGTACATCCCGCGCAAGATTACCTCGGGTCACATCATTAAAGTACGCGAGGAGGATGGCTCGAAACGCTACGACTTCCAGTACAAAGACCGCTACGGCTACACGAATACGATTGGCGGTATCTCGCGTCTGTTCGATGAGGAGTTCTGGAACTACGCCAAACTGATCTCGGGTGTCCTGCGCTATGGCATGCCCATCGAGAAGGCCGTGTCGCTGATTGACTCGTTGCAACTCGACAGCGAGACCATCAACACGTGGAAGACGGGTGTCTGCCGCGCCTTGAAGCAGTACATCGTCGATGGCACGAAGTCGAAGGGTAAGTGCCCGAGCTGCGGCCAGGAGAACATGGCTTACCAGAACGGTTGCCTGACCTGTATGTCGTGCGGTTACTCGAAGTGCGGTTAGTCGCAGTGCCTCAAACAACCGTAAAAACGCCTTGTCGGAACGGACAAGGCGTTTTTTTTGCCCAAGAAACTTGCTTTTTGGCTTTCTTTGCGTAATTTTGTATCGTAGAATTATATGCAAACAGATTCCATCATGAAAAAATTATTACTTACCATACTCTCCATCGGGCTCTTTGGCTCGGTGATGGCGCAAACGGACAAGGCGATTGAAAACCGACTCGTCACCGGTCGCTTTTGGGATAACTGGGAACTCTCGGCCGGCATGGGCACCGGTATGCTCCTCATGAAGGGCACCCCGAATGGCACCTTCGACGACCGGCTGGGCTTCGAGGGAAACATCGCCCTCACGAAGTGGATTGACCCTGTTGTCGGCCTGCGCCTGCAGTTGCAGGGTGGTCGCCTGGTCAAGACGGATGCCACGCTCGGTCAATTGCGTTGGCCCTACCTCTTTGGCCATTTCGACGTGATGGTAAATCTCTCGAATTGGATTGGAGGTTACCGCGACGACCGCGCCTACTACCTCGTACCCTTCGTAGGCTTTGGCCCGATGTACGCCAACTTCTCGGACAATGCACAGGCCAAAAATGGCTACGGGAATCTCTCGAACATCGCCTTCAACTTTGGTTTGCAGCACAAATTCCGCATCTCGCAAGCGGTCGACTTCCATATCGAGATGGCGAGCTGGATGGCTAAATCGCAGATTGTGCCGGTCAGCACGAGCGACAAGACGGTCGTTGGCCTGAGCCTCACGGCCGGTTTTGCCTACCGCTTCAATCCCCGAGGCTGGAAGCGGGTATCGGAGGTAGGCTACTCGGCGGCCGATATTGCCGCCTTCCAGCAGGCTGTAGCCGATTCGCAAACGGCTCTCGCACAATCGAAGGCCGAGCAGGCAGCCTTGATGAATCGCCTGGGCGATGCCGAGCGTCGTGCCGCCATGGCCGAGGCCGAGGCTCAACAAGCCAACGCCCAACACCAGGCCTTGCAGCAGTGTGTCAAGGGGGCTCCCAAGGGGTTGATTCTCTACAACTGTGGCTCGGCAACCCTCTCCCAGCAGGAGAAGTTGCGCCTCGAGCAGGTTGCCGAGATGATTAAGCGCGGCCCGAAGGATACCATATACCGTCTCGAGGGATATGCCGACCGCCAAACCGGCACGAAGCAGTTGAATGCCAAACTCGCCACCGAGCGTGCACAGGGCGTCTATGACTACCTCATTTCGCTGGGTGTTCCCGCCTCGCAGTTGAGCTACGAGGGGATGGGAGAGGTGAATCCGTTTGCCACGCAACAGACCAATCGTTCGGTGGTCATTCGGTAAAAAAAAGCATAAAAATGGCCTTTTGTGCATTTTTTCTACTGAATTTAGCAATTATTTACAGATTTTATACTAATTTTGCAAACATCTATAGTGGCAGAAAAGGGTTCTTTTGCAACTCAATCCAGCCACGAACTTAGGAACAGAAAACAACAATTAAAACTTTTATGCTTATGAAGAAACTTCTTCTCGTATGTGTGCTTGGTCTCTTCGCAATGAGCGCCGGAGCACAAGAGGTAGCCAAGAAACCCAGTTTCAAAGGCTTTGTGAATAACGGTTTCTGGGACAACTGGGAGATTTCGGTTGGCGGCGGTATGAACTACGTTGCCTATGACGGATTCGGTTTCGACCAGAAAAATTCGGGCGACTTTGTAGGTTGGGCTATCGAGGGTAGCGCCACGAAGTGGTTCAATCCGGTAATCGGTGCTAGCTTCCAGCTCATCGGTGGTAAGTTGAATATTGCCGACAACCGTGGTGTATGCAGCTCGTGCCAGGCAAAGGGTCTGGGTGGCAACCACAAGGGTTCGTACATCATGCCCCACTTGGATGGTATGATCAACCTCTCGAACTGGATTGGCGGTTACCGCGAGAATCGCACCTACTATGCTACCATCTTTGGTGGTGTTGGTTCGAACTTCGTAGAGTTTGAGGATGACTATGGCAAGGGTCTGGCTGTTGACTTCGGTTTGATCAACACGTTCCGCATCAGCCCCTGCTTCGACCTGAACCTCGAGTTGAAGGCGATTGTTAACGCATCGCGTGATATGCCGGAGCCCATTTACTCGATGGGTGACGAGGTTTCGCAGATTTACAGCGCAACGATTGGCTTGACCTATCGTTTCAACAAGCGCGGTTGGGAGCGTGGTGTTCCGGGCTACACGGCCGAGGATATCAAGGCTTTCCAGGATGCTGTTGCTGCCGGTGCTGCTGCTACTGCTGCTGCTCAGGCCGAGAATGCCAAGCTGGCAAAGCAGTTGAAGGATACGGAGGCTGCTCTGGCCGCTGCTCAGGCTGATGCCGATGCTGCTGCCAAGGAGGCTGCTGCTGCCAAGGCTGCTGCTGCCAAGAAGAGCGACAACCCGACCTATGTCCTCTACGACATCAACAAGGCTATCCTCTCGAACAAGGAGAAGACCCGTCTGGATTTGATGGCCGACATGATTAAGAATGGTCCGGCTGATCGTGTATACCAGCTTTCGGGCCACGCTGATAAGGAGACCGGTTCGGCTGAGTTCAACCAGAAGGTTTCGGAGAAGCGTGCCAAGGCTGCTTACGACTACCTCGTGAAGAAGGGTGTAAATCCCGACCAGTTGACCTACAAGGGTTACGGTGGCGAGAACAATCCGTTCCCCGTACAGAAGGCTAACCGCTCGGTGGTTATCAAATAAGCGGACTACGGCTTACGCCATAAAAAACCTCGGATGTTGCATCCGAGGTTTTTTTATGGGTGTGTGAAAGGGGAAGGGTGAAGAGATGGGTAAGCGAGCCAACCGGCTACTCACTGCCCCTCCTTAACGAATAATCACAGCATTAACCAACCGCACTCCCAGCCGGGCATTCAGCTCGTCACGGAGGGCATCACGCTGATAGAAAAGCTCCTGCCTCAAGACCGCGGAGCGCATCCGCACATGGAGGATGTGGTTCTCAAGACGCAACTCGACCGCATCATCAGCAACACGATGCCCCACCACCTCACGCCACACGTCAGGCAACTTTCCCTCGGCCACCTTGGCTGCAACATAGGGACGACGGAAGAACTCTTCGAGCAGATCCCCCATCAGGAGTGTCTTCGTCCGCCTCATAACGTCTCTTTCGGGTTTGTTGCAACACCCTCCTCGACCCGATAGAGCGTATAGCCACATCCGGCACGATCGAGAATCTGCTGCAGACGATTAGGATTGCAATCGGTGATAAAAATCTGGCCAAACGAATCATCGGAAACCAGATGCAACAACTGCTCGACGCGCCCGGCATCGAGTTTATCGAAGAGGTCGTCGAGCAATAAAATCGGGCGTTCGCCCTGCTCACGTGCCAGGATGGCATACTGCGCCAACTTCAGCGCAATAAGGAAGGATTTCTGTTGCCCTTGCGAGCCGTATTTGCGCAATGGGTAGCCTCCAATCTTCAACACCATATCATCCCGATGGACGCCCGAGGTGGTAAACTCATTGACCAAATCCTTCTGTCGAGCGGCTTGCAGCACCTCGGCAAAGGGGCGTTCGTTGAGTTCGGATTTGTAGGTCAGCTCGACCTGCTCGCGGTCATCGGACAAGCGGCGATAATACTCGGCCACAAGCGGCTGCAACTGCTCGATGCAGGCACCTCGACGCGCATGAATGCGCTCTCCCTGCTCAATAAGCTGGGCATCGTAGATCGAGAGCATCGTCTCGTCGGGATTCAGTTTGAGCAGTCGGTTACGCTCGGCCAACACCGCATTGTAGCGCATCAGGGCCTGCATATAGGCTCGGTCGAGGGTCGAAAGGAAGGCGTTGAGAAAGCGACGACGCTCATCGGCCGCATCGCTGATGAGCACACTGTCGGCCGGCGATACGATGACCACCGGAATCAGCCCCACGTGTTCGGATAACCGCTCATACTCTTTGCCGTTGCGTTTCAGCACCTTACCCCCCTTACGCGAAAAGGAGCAGACCACCTGTTCACTACGTCCTCGATCCGAGGCATAGTGTCCCTCGGCCATGAAGAACTCCTCGCCATGCCGAATCGACTGACCATCGGTCATCCCGAAGGCCGATTTACACATCGAAAGGTAGTAGACCGCATCGACCACATTGGTCTTTCCTGCGCCGTTATCCCCCACTAGGCAATTGATGCCCTCGCCAAAGGCCAATTCGCCTTGAGCGATGTTTTTGAAATTCAGTAATGCGAGTTTTCGTAGATACATAGCACAAAGTTACGAAAAAAAGCGGTCACTTCATTGGATATTGGGGATAGTTTTGTATCTTTGTTGGCTAATAAGACGCAAATTAATAACTAAACACACAATAAACTATGGCAAAACAGCAAAACGTCGAGCCCGAAACCCTCGGCGCAGCAATGAACAAGACCGAGCTTTTCTTCGAGAACAACGGTCGCAAAATCTCCTACATTTTCCTCGCCCTGCTCATTTTGGGCGGTTTGATTTACGGCTACCGCTCGCTCGTGGCACAGCCCCGTGTTGAGAAGGCTGCCGAGATGTTGGCCGAGGCACAGGCTCGCTTCAACGCCGAGACGCCCGACTACGAGTTGGCTCTCAACGGTGATGCCGAGGGTGTTGGCTTCCTCGATGTAATCGACCAGTATGGTTCGACCCCCTCGGGCAACCTCGCCAAGCACTATGCCGGTATCTGCTACCTGAAGAGTGGCGATTTGGAGAATGCCGCCGCTTACCTGAAGAAATTCTCGCCCGTGAAGGGTCTGACCGGTGCCATCATCAACGCCCAGAACCTGGGTCTGCAGGGCGATATCGCCGTGGCACAGGAGGATTACACGAAGGCTGCAGCCCTCTTCGTGAAGGCTGCCGAGATGTCGGACAACAACCTCACGACGCCGCTCTACCTGCGCAAGGCCGGTCAGGCTGAGCAGGCTGCCGGCAACAGCGAGAAGGCCGAGGCCTACTACCAGCGCATCATGACCGAGTATCCCGCTTCGATGGAGGCGCGCGATGCCGAGAAGCTGATGGGCACGATTCGCTAATTCGACCGCTATACCCTATCAGGCATGGCAACACGACACCATAACCTTTCGCAATTCGACGCTCCGCTGCCGTCAGCTGCCGACATGCGTTTCGGCATCGTCGTGGCCGAGTGGAACCGCGAAATCACGGAGGCCCTGCTCGAGGGTGCTGTGCGCACGTTGCGTGCTGCCGGCTGCCCCGATATGAACATCCAAATCAAGTATGTTCCGGGCACCTTCGAACTGGCTTTGGGCGCACAATTCTTCGCCGAATATACCGACGTGGATGCTGTCATCGCCCTCGGTTGTGTCATCCAGGGCGACACTCGCCACTTCGACTATATCTGTCAGGGCGTGACGCAGGGCATCACCCAGCTGCAACTGCAGTGGAATATGCCGATCGCCTTTGGTGTGCTGACCGTCAACGACAAGCAGCAGGCTCTCGACCGCTGTGGAGGGTGCATGGGCAACAAGGGCGATGAGGCCGCTGCCACCGCCATCCAGATGGTGAAACTGCAGATTGAGATGGATGCCGCCTCCCCCGACCGCGAGCCGGATAGGCGCAACATCAACTAACACAATAGAAAAGCCAATCCTTCGGGGTTGGCTTTTTTGTTAGTGGAAAGAGGAGAGAGGAAAGAGAAAAGAGGAGAGAGGAGAGAGATTTTGGGAGTTTTGGGAAGTTTGAGTAAACATGCTACTCGGCTCTTTGCGCTTTAATCCTGCTTTGCAGGCTTGACTTTGCTCTTTCCTCTTTCCTCTTTCCTCTTTGCTCTTTCTTAGGCTATTCTCAACAACCGGATGGTCCACACCAACAGCGTCACCACCACCCACCGAGCCAGCAGAATCACCCACCAGATGCCACCGATGGAGACATAGAGCAAAAGGTCTTCGAGGTTGCTGTGCGAAATGCCGATGTGGGTATTGAGCAGCAGGATGTCGCGCTTCGAGAGCGTACCTCGCTCCACCTCCTCAATCATCGCTGCGGAGCCATAGGAAAGACCGATGACGTTGGCCACAATCCAGAGAAACGACCCCTGCTCGGGCAGTCCGAAGATGCGAAGCAGCGGACGGAGCAGACGCGATATGCGGGCCATGATGCCAAACTCGTAGAGGATGCGTTGCAGGATGTTCAGGAGGTAGATGAGCACCGTCATCATCACCACCAACCGCCCCAGCCCCTGGAGCCATGCGATGAACATCGGCCCAAACTCACCCTGAATGGCGAACATCGGCACCTCGGCCACCGCTACCGTCTCCACCGCCTCGGGACGTCCGGGCAGCAGCAGGTTGAGCCCCACACCCAGCACCACCGCCATCACCGTGCGCAGGATGATGGAGTAGAGCGTCGGTGTTCCTGTGCGATGCAACACCGCCCCCTCCACCAAAATGGCATGTGCCGCCGTAGACATCGTGGCAAGGATGGTAATCTCCCGCACGCTCAGGTCGAGGGTCGAGATAACCGCTATCGAGGAGTAGATGTTGATGAAGTAGCCACTCACGAAGGCCATCGCCGCATCCCCGGGCAGGCCGAAGATGTGAAACAGTGGGCTCAGGGCAGCCGAAATCCAGTTGATGAATCCGGTGTACTGCATCAGGAAGACCCCAAACGACACCAACGCTGTGAGTCGGGCTATCCAGAAGATGGTCCGGAAGGCTCGTGGCGTGGCGGTTTGTACAACTTGTTTCAGACGAGGCAACAACGGCTGCATGGGTGTTCGTGTTTTGTTGGCGCAAAGATACGGATAAGTGAGGGCAAAAGCAAGTTTACTTGCATGCTGCCGAACGGGAGTATCTAAGGCGAAGCCAAAGATACGGATAAGTGAGGGCAAAAGCAAGCTTGCTTGCATGTTGCCGAACGGGAGTATCTAAGGCGAAGCCAAAGATACGGATAAGTTGGGAGTTTTGGGAGTTTTGAGAATTTTGCGAGTACGCCCAAAACATATTCTACTCTCTCCTCTTTAACCCTGCTGTGCAGGCTTGACTTTGCTCCGGCTCGGCTGACTCCGCAAGCGGCTTCTGTCCTCGCCTCTCGCCTCTCTCCTC
>JAGAPT010000019.1 GCA_017623115.1 Alistipes sp. | reverse complement strand
GGCTCGGCCTTTGCGTCGGGTATCGCCATTGCCGCCTATGAGTTGATGGCAGCCGCCACACTCATCGTCGTGGGTAAGTTCCTCCTGCCGGTGATGATCGAGCGTAAGATTTTCACCATCCCGCAGTTCCTGCGCGAGCGTTACAACTGGGGTGTAGGTCTTGCTTTCTCGATTTTCTGGCTCTTCCTCTACGTCTTCATCAACCTCACGTCGGTGGCTTGGCTCGGTGCCTTGGCCATCAAACAAATTTTGGGCATTCCGGCCGTTCCGGGCATGTTGCTCGGCATGGAGATTGATATGACGCTGATGGTCATCATCCTCATTCTCTTCGTTATCGCCGGTATCTACTCGATTTACGGTGGTCTGGCCTCGGTGGCTTGGACCGATGTCATGCAGGTGACGTTCCTTGTGGGTGGCGGTCTGATTACGGCCTACTTCGCCCTGGACTTCATCGCCGGCTCGCTCGATATTCAGGGTGGCGCATTGGGTGCACTGCAGGAGATCATGTCGAAACTCGGCTCGATCGAGGGCGACAAGCACTTCAACCTTGTCGTGACGCGCAACGAGGCCCTCTATCCCGAGATGACGAGCGACCCCTATTTCACGCTGCCGGGTATCGCCTTGGTGGTGGGTGCCTTGTGGCTGACGAACATCGGCTACTGGGGCTTCAACCAGTACATCATCCAGAAGGGTTTGGCCGCCAAGTCGCTTTCGGAGGCCAAGAAAGGTATGATTTTCGCCGCCTTCCTCAAGATTTTGATTCCGTTCATCGTCTGCATCCCGGGTGTCTGCGCCTACTACATCATGACACAGGAACCCGAGTTGTACAAGACGCTGGCCGGTGAGATTGCCCGTTCGGACGATGCCTATCCGTTCCTGATTCGCAACTTCACGCCCGTTGTCGTGAAGGGTCTGTCGTTTGCCGCCCTGGCCGCTGCCGTTATCTCGTCGCTGGCCTCGATGTTCAACTCGACCTCGACCATCTTCACGATGGATATCTACAAGCAGTTCATCAACAAGGGTGCTTCGGATCGCAAGCTCGTTTCGGTGGGTCGTATGACCTCGGTAGCTGCCCTCGTGCTGGCACTGATTGCCGTATATCCCATCATGGGTGCTGCCGACCAGGCGTTCCAAATCATTCAGGAGTACTCGGGCTTCGTATACCCGGGTGTTGTGGTCATCTTCGGTCTGGGTCTGTTGTGGAAGCGTGCTTCGGGTACGGCTGCCGTAGTGGCTGCCATCGGCACCTTCGCCTTCTCGGTACTCTTTAAGTTCATGATGCCCGAGGTTCCATTCCTGATCCGCATGGGTTATGTCTTCATCGCCCTCGTGGTACTCTTCATCGCCCTCTCGCTGCTGAGCAAGAAGACCGTGAAGGCCGACCTGCTGGACGAGCATACGGTTAAGACGCAACTCTTCTGGAGCCGCACAACCTTCGTCATCGCCATCGTAAGTCTGGTGCTGGGTATCATCGGTGTCATCGAGCCGACGATGAAGGCAAACGGTTTCGAGGCCTTCTTCTTCATGTGCGCCATGATGCTGACCATCTCGATTTACCTCCGTTCGAATGCCGTGGATACGGTACAGGATCCCAAGGCTGTGAAAATCGACCTGGCTGTTTTCCGCTCGGATGCCGCCTTCAACTGGGGTGCCATCGGCGTCATCGTTATTTTGACAATTCTTTACTACGCACTTTGGTAATATGTTAGAGCAACTCAAAGAACAGGTTTGCAAAGCGAACCTCGATTTGGTCAAGCATGGCCTGGTCATCTTCACCTGGGGCAACGTATCGGCTATCGACCGCGAAAAGGGGTTGGTAGTCATCAAGCCCAGCGGTGTCGATTATGACGACATGAAGGCCTCGGATATGGTAGTAGTGGACCTCGACGGCAATATCGTCGAGGGCTCACTGCGCCCCTCGTCGGATACGGCAACGCATCTGGAGATTTACAAAGCCTTTCCCGAGGTGGGTGGTATTGTCCACACCCACTCGACCTATGCCACGGCATGGGCGCAAGCCGGCAAGGATATTCCGAACATCGGCACGACGCATGCCGACTACTTCCACCGCGCCATCCCCTGCACCGAGCCGATGACGGCCGACCAGATGGGCGAATACGAAAAGCACACGGGCACGGTCATTGTGGAGCGTTTCACGAAGGCTGCGATGAACCCGATGCACACGCCGGGAGTCTTGGTACGCAACCATGGTCCCTTCGCCTGGGGTAAGGATGGCGACGAGGCGGTACACAACGCAGTCGTGATGGAGCAGGTGGCCAAGATGGCCTTTGTCTCGTATCAGGTAAATCCCGCCCTGGAGATGAATGACCTCTTGATCGAAAAGCACTATTCGCGCAAGCATGGTGCCAATGCCTACTACGGACAGAAGAAATAGATGAAAAATTAACGATTAAAAATTAAGAATTATGATCAATGCATATAAGGATTTCGAGGTCTGGTTTGTAACGGGTGCACAGCTGCTCTATGGTGGCGATGCTGTGGTTGCTGTCGACGGCCACTCGAATGAGATGGTTGCCGGCATGAATGCTTCGGGCAAACTGCCCGTAGAGGTGGTCTACAAGGGTACGGCCAACTCGTCGAAGGAGGTTCTCGACATCATGAAGGCAGCCAATGCCGACCCGAAATGTATCGGTGTCATCACCTGGATGCACACCTTCTCGCCCGCCAAGATGTGGATTCACGGTCTGCAGGAGCTCAACAAGCCGCTGCTGCACCTCCACACGCAGTTCAACGAGGAGATTCCGTGGAACGACATCGACATGGACTTCATGAACCTCAACCAGTCGGCGCACGGCGACCGCGAGTTCGGTCATATCACCGCCCGCTTGCGTCGTCCGCGTAAGTTGGTGGTAGGCCACTGGAAGGATGAGAAGACCCTGGGCCACATCGCTGTATGGGAGCGCGTGGCTGCTGCTTGGGCCGACTCGCAAGATATGCTGGTGATTCGCTTTGGCGACCAGATGAACAACGTAGCCGTAACGGATGGCGACAAGGTGGAGGCCGAGATTCGTCTGGGCTACCATGTAGACTACTGCCCCGTGAGCGAGTTGATGACCTACTTCGACAAGATTAGCGATGCCGAGGTGGATGCGCTTGTCAAGGAGTATTTCACGCTCTACACCCACGATGCAGCCCTCGAGGAGAAGGGCTCGGAGGGCTACGAGAAGGTGTGGAATGCCGCCAAGGCCGAGCTGACGATTCGCGCCTGCCTCGTGGCAAAGGGTGCCAAGGCCTTCACGACGAACTTCGACGACCTGGGTCACTTCGACCAGATTCCGGGTCTCGCCTCGCAGCGTCTGATGGCCGATGGATATGGTTTCGGAGGCGAGGGTGACTGGAAGACGGCCGCTATGGTACGCACCGTATGGTTCATGACACAGGGCATGGAGAAGGGGTGCTCGTTCATGGAGGACTACACGCTCAACTTCGCGGGTGAGGAGAGCACCATCCTGCAATCGCACATGTTGGAGGTGAGCCCGCTGATTGCAGCGCAGAAGCCCCGTCTGGAGGTACACTTCCTCGGTATCGGTGTCCGCAAGACCCCGACGGCGCGTCTTGTCTTCACCTCGAAGACGGGTGCCGGTGTGGCTGCCACGGTTGTTGACATGGGCAACCGCTTCCGCCTGATTGTAAACGACGTGGAGTGCGTAGAACCCAAGCCGCTGCCCAAGTTGCCCGTTGCCTCGGCACTCTGGAAGCCGATGCCCAACTTCGAGGTGGGTGCCGGTGCCTGGATTTTGGCCGGTGGTACGCACCACTCCTGCTTCTCGTATGACGTAACGGCCGAGTACTGGGAGGACTTTGCCGAGATCGCCAACATGGAGATGGTACACATCAATAAGGATACGACCCTCACGGAGTTCAAGAAAGAGCTGCGCATGAACGAGGTTTACTACATGTTGAACAAGGCACTCTGCTAAACGAAAACACGACCCAGAGATATGGAGAAATATGTAATCGGACTGGACTACGGCAGCGACTCGGCTCGCGCCGTCTTGGTCAACGCCGCAAATGGCAAGACGCTGGCTACAGCCGTGCGTTACTACCCCCGTTGGAAGGAGGGTAAATTCTGCAACCCCGCCATCAACCAATACCGTCAACATCCGAAGGATTATATCGAGGTATTGGAGGCTACGGTACATGAGGTACTGGAGAAGGTTGCTCCGGAGGTGGCTCAAAACGTCGTCGGTATCGCCTTCGACACGACCGGCTCGACCCCTTGTTTCATCGACGAGACAGGTACGCCACTGGCACTGAAGGAGGAGTTCGCCGAGAACCCGAACGCAATGTTCGTCTTGTGGAAGGACCACACGGCCATCAAGGAGGCTGACGAGATCAACGCCTTGTGCCGTCGTTGGGAGGTCGACTACACGGCCTACGAAGGGGGCATCTACTCCTCGGAGTGGCTGTGGGCCAAGGCTCTGCATGTGTTGCGTGCTGACGAGGCTGTGCGCAATGCCGCCTACTCGATTGTTGAGCACTGCGAGTGGATGCCGGCACTCTTGACCGGCACGACGAAGCCTGCCGAGATCGTCCGCAGCCGTTGCGCACAGGGACACAAGGCGATGTGGCACACGAAGTGGGGCGGTCTGCCGTCGGAGGAGTTCCTCGCGACGCTCGACCCGCTGTTGAAGGGGTTGCGCGGTCGCATGTTCGTGGATACGGAGACTGCCGAGAAACCGGTAGGTCATCTGACCGAGGAGTGGGCCCAGCGTCTGGGTCTCTCGACGGATGTCGTGGTTGCAGGTGGTGCTTTCGACTGCCACATGGGTGCTGTCGGTGCAGGTATTCAAGCCGATTCGTGGGTGCGTATCATCGGTACGTCGACCTGCGACATCGTTGTTGCCAAACCCGAGTCGGTAGGCGACAAACTCATTCCGGGCATCTGCGGTCAGGTCGATGGCTCGGTCGTTCCGGGTCTGATTGGCTTCGAGGCCGGACAGTCGGCCTTTGGCGACATCTATGCCTGGTTCCGCCGTGTCCTGGAGTTCCCGATGAAGGCTATCCTGGGCGACAAACTGACCATCGAGGAGCTGGAAAAGGCTTGCGATAAGATTCTGCCGGCATTGACCGTCGAGGCCGAGAAGATTCCCATCGGCGAGAGTGGCGTGATTGCCGTCGACTGGATGAATGGCCGTCGCACGCCCGATGCAGACCAGACTTTGAAGGGTGCTATTGCCGGCATCACGCTCGGCACGACCGCTCCGATGATTTATCGTGCCTTGGTCGAGGCTACGGCATTCGGTTCGAAGGCGATCATGGAGCGTATGAAGAGCGAGGGCATCCGCATCAACGGTTGCATCGGCATCGGTGGTATCGCCCTCAAATCGCCCTTCGTCATGCAGGTGATGAGCGATGTGCTGGGTGTGCCCATCTCGGTATGCGAGAGCGATCAGGCATGTGCCCTCGGTGCCTCGATTTTTGCCGCTGTGGCTGCCGGTCTCTATCCCTCGGTGGAGGAGGCGCAGAAGCAGATGGCTTCGGGTTGCGCCAAGGAGTACACACCCATCGCCGAGAATCAGGCCAAATACGAGGCTCTCTACAACGACTACCTCGCATTGGGACGTTACTGCGAAGGCAAGTAACCAGCCTAATACCAAAAAGAGGGGGTCGGCGATTTTTGCCGACCCCCCTCTTTTATGCTTTTCAACCTTACAGGTTGTTCTTCTCAATATCCTTGAAGTAGCGATAGGTCGAAACTTTGAGTTCGTCACAGGCCGCCTCATCACACACCAGGATACCCTTCGGGTGGGTTTGCAGCGCAGTGATGGTCCACACATGCGAATAGGCACCCTCAACACCCATCTGCACGGCACGCGCCTTCTTCGGGCCCGATGCCAGAATCATCACCTCACGAGCATCACAAACCGTAGCAACACCCACCGTCAAAGCCATCTTGGGTACTTGTCGGATATCACCCTCGAAGAAGCGGGAATTGACACGAATCGTATCGGCATTCAGCGTCTTGCAGCGCGTGCGTGACGACATCGACGAGAAGGGTTCGTTGAAGGCGATGTGGCCATCTTCACCGATACCGCCCATAAAGAGGTCGATACCGCCTGCAGCCACAATGGCCTCCTCGTAGGCAGCACATTCGGCCTCCAAATCCACCGCATTGCCATTCAGGATATGGACATGCTCACGCTTGATATCCACGTGCGAGAAGAGGTTATTCCACATAAAGGAGTGGTAGCTCTCGGGGTGCTCTTCGGGCAGTCCCACATACTCGTCCATGTTGAAGGTGATGACATTGGCAAACGACACCTCGCCCAGTTGGTAGCGACGTACCAGCTCACGATAGGTTGCCAAGGGCGTGGAGCCTGTCGGCAGCCCCAATACAAAGGGAGCCTCGCTCGTAGCAGCCTTGCGATGAATGGCCTGGATGATATAGTCGGCAGCCCAGCGGGCTACTTGTTGCGGGTCATTTTCAATAATTAAACGCATAACTATTTCTATTAAGGATTAGAACATCTTGACAAAGACCTCGATAGCCTGATACTCGGGAAGACCCAGCGCATCATACAGTTCGGCGGTCTGCTGGTTGCGCTCCTCGACACGCTGCCAACATTCGCGTGTCTCGGATTCGGCCAACACCGGAGCATCCTTCTGCGAGAGGTGGCGGTAGATGGCGTGACGCTTGCGCTGCAACTCGTCGGGCGACAACGGCACAGCCATATCGACCATCGACAAGTCCCATTCGACCCACGAGCCACGATAGAGCCACAGATGGCACTCCTTGCGCCACGACTCCTCGGCCGTCTCTTCCAATGCCCGCAAAAGAGCTTCGAGGCATTGTCGATGCGTGCCATGCGGGTCACTCAAATCGCCGGCAGCATAGATTTGGTGAGGCTGAAGCTCCCGCAGGATAGCAACCACCGGTGCTACATCCTCATCGGTCAGCGGGCTCTTTTTGACCGCCCCCGTATCATAGAAGGGGAGGTCGAGGAAATGAGAGTGTGTGCCCGGATCAAGGCCGAAGGTGCGTACAGCCGCCTGCGCTTCGGCACGACGGATGCCTCCTTTCAGATGGCGCAACGCCTCGGGCTCGGGCTCCCCTACCCGTTTCTCGGCAATCAGTCGGCTCACCTCACGCACGCGGTCGCCAAAGCCCATCTGGCGTGCCGTATTGACATTCTGCATCACCACATCGTCCTGCACACCCCGATTACCCGAGGTTTGATAGGCAACGTGCACTTCGTGTTGCTGTTGCACCAGGCGGATGAAGGTGCCACCCATGCCGATGACATCATCGTCGGGATGGGGCGAGAAAATCAACACCCGCTTCGGATAGGGAGTCGACTTCACGGGGCGGGTAGTATCGTCGGCATTGGGTTTGCCGCCCGGCCATCCCGTGATGGTGTGTTGCAGGTCGTTGAAGACCTCGATATTGATTTGCGCATAGCTCTTTCCCTGCTCCAGCAGTTCGAAAAGCGAGTGGTCGATATAATCTTTATAAGTAAGTTTCAGTATCGGCTTCTGCACCTGCTGGCAGAGCCACATCACCGCTTTGCGGGTAAATTTCGGTGTCCAATGGCACGAGCCGACCATCCACGGAGTCTGCTCACGGATGAGTTGGCTGGCAGCACTGCGGTCGATGACCACTTCGATATTGGCATGCTCCTGCAGGTAGGAGGCCGGCACCTGATCGGAAATTTCGCCCTCGACCACCCGACGGATAATCGGAGCCTTCTGCTCACCCCATGCCATCAACACGATGCGCTCGGCACGCATAATGGTGTCGATACCCATCGTAATGGCCATACGGGGAGTATGCTCCAGCCCCGAAAAGGCCTTCGACTGCAACATGCGTGTATTGTGCGACAACTGCACCAAACGGGTGTGCGACTTGACATAGGATCCCGGCTCGTTGAAGCCGATTTGTCCATCTTCACCCAAACCGATAATCATCAAGTCGATTTTGCGGGCAGCACGATCGTAACTCTCGGCATAGGCCGAAATGCGCTCCTCGGAGATCGTTGCATCGGGCATATGGATATTCTCGGGGAGGATATCGATGTGGTTGAGCAGCTCCTCGCGGATACGATAGTTGCGACTCTGCGGCTCGGTAGGGGCTATCGGGTAAAATTCGTCGAGCGAGAAGACCGCTACGTTCCGGAACGACACCTCGCCCGCCTCATAGCGACGCACCAACTCACGATAGAGGCCGATGGGGGTACGCCCCGTAGTCAACCCCAGCACGAAGGGTTGCTGGTCCTCGTAAATCTCATTCGGCAGGAAAACCTCGTTGTAGTTGCGGATGGCCTTCACGATTAAATCGGCCACATGCTGCACACCTCGATACTCGTTTTCGTAGACCTGGGTGCGCAGACGCTCGTAGCGACGCAGAATGTCGCGCGGGGTCGAGCCTAAAACCAATCCACCATCTTCGGGAAGCGTGTACTTGTTGTTCATCGTTGCTATGATTTATGCCGATGGCTGTTATTGCGGAATAAAGAGATAGGTAATTGTTCCCACCTGTCGTGAAGGAGCCGATGGATCAATATTGAAGGTCGAGCGACGTGCCGCCTGCAAAGCCGTTTCACGCATACACTCATCACCTCCCGAGCGCACACGAGCAGCCACCACTTCACCGCTGTTGTCGACCGTAATCTGGACGACGACCTCACCTCCGGCCTCGCATTGGTAGGCCGGAATATGCAGGTAGCGGGAGTGGCGCACGGGGTTGGTCAGCGAGAATGACACCGTCACGCTCCCCTTAACCTTGGCATCCCGTCGCTCTTCGGAGTTCTTCTCGTTCCCCGCCTGATTGCGAATGGCCTCCTCCTCGGCCAGTCCCTGCTCCCAGGCATCCCGATTGGCCTTCATACGCTCGACCGCTTCGGCCGCAGCGTCATTCAGTGCCGCAGCATTCGTGCCACGATCATCCTGCAGTCGCTCATCCGTAGCATTTTCGTTCGAGATACGGTTGCGTACCGCACTCCAATCGGTCTGCTCACGTTGCATCTTCTCCTCGATTTCACGCTGCAAACGATCGCGCTCGGCTTCGAGTTCGGCCAAGGTTTCCAGGTCGATATACATCCCCTGCATGGCATTGCGTTTACCCACTACAATCTTCGACGAGACGAAGCCAATCATCAGTAGCAGATAGGCAATGAGCGTCACACACAGACCAATACGATGGCGATAGGTCCACTCGCCGGCATCCTCACGACGGTTGTCGAAGGGCAGGTCGAGCCGACGACGTCGACGCGGACGCGGTGCCGCAGCAGGGTCGGTCGAAGCCGGATGTGGAGACTTATGGTGCATTTGGGAGTCCATCGTATTGCAATTTGGATTGCTATCAAGGAGCAAATTTACATTTTTTTTCGGAGAGTTACACCACTTGGCACGCATTTTTCTTCATCCATCCCACTCAATCGACATCTCATCCCTCCTTCGAGCAGGTCGTGCGGAAAAAATTTGGTTTTCCACATAAGATTTTGTATCTTTGACAAATTTAAGAAACCAAGTTTAAGGAAAATGTCAACGAAACAACAGACACTGAAGGCCCCCATTACCTTCGCAGGCCACGGCCTGCACACGGGTGTCCGTGTGACCATGACTGTCCATCCTGCTGCGCCCGGACACGGCATCGTATTCCGTCGCATCGACCTCGAAGGACAGCCCACCGTTCCCGCTTTGTGCGACTATGTTACCGACACATCTCGTGGCACGACCATCGAGTTGGGTGCTGCCCGCGTCAGCACCATCGAGCACCTGATGTCGGCTCTCTGGACCCTGGGTGTAGATAACGCACTGGTCGATATTGACGGCCCCGAGGCCCCCATCATGGATGGTTCGGCACGCGAATACGCCGCCGCCATCGAGGAGGTAGGCGTAGAGGAGCAAGCCGCCGAACGTCACTATTTCCACGTTACCGAAAAGATGGTCTACACGATTCCCGAAAAGGGCGTGGCCATCATCCTCTACCCCGACGATGAGTTCTCCGTATCGCTCCATGTAGACTACAACTCGAAGGTCATCGGCAACCAATACGGTACCTTCAACCCCACGGACAACTACCGTGAGAAATTGGCTCCCTGTCGCACCTTCGTCATGTTGCACGAGCTGGAGCCGCTGCTGAAGATGAATCTGATTAAGGGTGGTGATTTGGACAACGCCATCGTAGTGGTCGAGAACGAGGTATCGGAGGAGACTCAGGAGCACCTGCGCCGTCTCTTCAACAAGCCCGGCCTGCACATCGAGCGTGGCTACATGACCGAGCTGCGTTTCAACAACGAGCTGGCACGCCACAAGTTGCTCGACCTGCTGGGCGACTTCGCCCTGCTCGGCATGCGCATCAAGGGTCGTGTATGGGCTACCCGCCCGGGACACTACGCCAACTCGGAGTTCATGAAACAGCTCAAGCAGCGCATCCGTTCGGCCGGCGAGAAGCCCCGCTTCAAGTACGACCCGAAGAAACCTGCCCTGCTCGACATCACCGACATCCGCAAATTGCTTCCCCATCGTCCGCCGTTCCTGCTCGTAGACCGTATCTTCCATTGCGATAAAGAGTCGGTAGCCGGCATCAAGAACGTAACGATGAACGAGCCCTTCTTCACGGGACACTTCCCCGAGGAGCCCGTCATGCCGGGTGTGCTCATCGTGGAGGCGATGGCGCAATGTGCCGGCATCATGATTCTGAACAACGTACCCGACCCCGAGCGCTACTCCACCTACTTCATGAAACTCGAAGAGGTGAAGTTCAAGCGCAAGGTCGTGCCGGGCGACCAACTCCAATTCGAGGTGCGCCTGCTCGAACCGATTCGTCGAGGCGTCTGTCTGGCCGAGGGTAAAGCCTTTGTCGGTGGACAACTCGCCTGCGAGGGTGTGCTGATGGCGCAGGTCGTCAAAAACAAACAGTAAAGATCGTATCAACTATTTTAACCCCAAGAAACCATGATTAGCAATTTAGCCTACGTTCATCCCGATGCCAAATTGGGTCAAAACGTAACTGTAGAGCCTTTTGCCTACATCGCCGGCGACGTTGTCATCGGTGATGACTGCTGGATTGGCCCCGGTGCCGTGATTCACGATGGTGCCCGCATCGGCAAAGGGTGCAAAATCCACACCGCAGCCTCGATTTCGTGTCTGCCCCAGGATTTGAAATTTGCCGGAGAGGTAACCACCGCCGAGATTGGCGACTATAACGATATTCGTGAGTGTGTAACCATCAGCCGTGGTACGGCCTCGAAGGGCAAGACCGTCGTGGGCAGCCACAACCTCCTGATGGCCTATGTACACGTGGCACACGACGACGTGGTGGGTAGCCACTGCGTCATTGCCAACCGCGTATCGCTGGCCGGCGAGGTAACCATAGGCGACTGGGTGGTCATCGGTGGCCACGTGGCCGTTCACCAATGGTGTACGATTGGCGACCACGCCATGATTCAGGGTATGACCGGCCTGTCGCAAGATGTGCCCCCCTACATCATCGTCCGCAACGCCGAGCCGCCCCGCTATGCCGGTCTAAACAAGGTTGGACTGTCGCGTCGCGGCTTCACGGAGGAGCAGATCAAGGCCATTCAGGATTCGGCCCGCATCCTCTTCCAGAGCGACATGAACTACGCACAAGCATGTGACGAGGTGGAGCGCACGGTGCCCCAATCGAAGGAGCGCGACATGCTCATCGACTTCATCCGTGCCTCGAAGCGTGGCATCATCAAGCCGTTCCGTTAAGAGCCGGCAACGAAGTGGGATACAAAGCAGCATTGCGAACAGGCAATGCTGCTTTTTTTTACAATAAATGCTTGGTAGTGTGAAACTTTTGTCGTATATTTGCACTATCAAAACCGACAGGAGGCCGCCCTAAAGCGGCCTTTTGTTGTAGAAACATCGAAACAAAGCCAAGCAAAATGATTGATAAAGAACAGATTACAGCGATTGCCGAGCGTCATCTCGAGGGCTCGGACCGCTTCATCGTAGGGTGCAAAATATCCCCCTCGAACGAGGTAGAGCTCATCATCGACAGCGACACGTCGGTCGATATCGAGCAGTGCATCACCCTGAGTCGCGCCATCGAGGCCGAGTTGGATCGCGAGAAGGAGGATTTCGAGTTGACGGTCATGTCGGCCGGCATCGGAGAACCCCTCGCCACGCTGCGTCAATATCGCAAATTGGTTAGCCGTTCGGTGGAGGTTATCCTCAAGAACGGCATCAAGGTGTTAGCCAAGCTGGACGAGGTAACCGAAGAGGCCATTACCCTCTCCTACGAGGAGAAGCAGGTCGTAGAGGGTAAAAAGCGCAAGCAGCTGGTAACGGTTACGCGCACCTACCCTTTCGAGGAGATTAAGTCGACCGCCGAGTGGCTGGACTTCAAATAGCAGTCTGCGGGCGACTATCAAAGGGCGGCAGGCAACTTCAGTGAGTGGCGGGCGACTATCAGAGGGCAGCAGGCAACTTCAGTGAGTGGCGGGCGACTATCAGAGGGCAGCAGGCAACTTCAGTGAGTGGCGGGCGACTATCAGAGGGCAGCAGGCAACTTCAGTGAGTGGCGGGCGACTACTTCACAACAAAGAAGCAAGAACAACGAACAAGAAAAAAAATAAAAACTAAAAAAACAATGGACAATCTTAACTTAATCAGCAACTTTGCCGAGTTCAAAGAGCTGAAAAACATCGACAAAGCAACGATGATTGGCGTATTGGAGGATGTCTTCCGTCACGCCCTGCAGAAGCAGTACGAAACGGACGAGAACTTCGACGTGATTATCAATCCCGAGAAGGGCGACCTCGAAATCTGGCGCAACCGCGAGGTGGTAGAGGATGGTGCGGTAGAGAACCCGAATTGCCAAATCGCTGTGTCGGAGGTGAAGGCCATCGACCCCACCTATGAGATTGGCGACGAGTATGCCGACCAGGTGAACTTTGCACAATTTGGTCGTCGCACGGTGTTGTCGCTGCGCCAGAACCTGGCATCGCGCATCCTCGACCTGGAGAAGGCTGCCCTCTACGAGAAGTACTCGGAGAAGGTTGGCGAAATCGTTACGGGCGAGGTATACCAGGTATGGAAGCGTGAGGTGCTGATTCTCGATGACGATGAGAACGAGTTGCTGCTGCCCAAGAGCGAGCAGATTCCCAACGACTTCTACCGCAAGGGCGATACGATTAAGGCTATCGTGAAGTCGGTGGAGATGAACAACAACCAACCCCGCATCATTCTGTCGCGCACGGCACCCCAGTTCCTGGAGCGTCTCTTCGAGCAGGAGGTACCCGAGATTTTCGATGGTCTGATTACCATCAAGAAGATTGTCCGCATCCCCGGCGAGCGTGCCAAGGTAGCCGTAGAGTCCTACGACGACCGCATCGACCCGGTAGGAGCTTGCGTCGGCATGAAGGGTTCGCGCATCTACTCGGTGGTCAAGGAGCTGCGCAACGAGAATATCGACGTAGTGAACTACACGGCCAACACGTCGCTCCTGATTCAGCGTTCGCTCAACCCTGCAAAAATCTCGTCGATTACCCTTGACGAGGAGAAGAAGACCGCTTCGGTTTACCTCAAGCCCGATCAGGTATCGCTCGCTATCGGTAAGGGTGGTCTGAACATCCGTCTCTCGAAGATGCTCACCGGTTACGACATCGACGTATACCGCGAAGTTGAGGAGGAGGACGTAGCACTGACGGAGTTCTCGGACGAAATCGAGGGCTGGATTATCGAGGCACTGCGCAACGCAGGTTGCGACACGGCCAAGAGTGTGCTGGAGCTCCCTGTTGAGGAGATTGCCGCACGTGCCGACCTCGAGGTAGAGCAGGCACAGAAGGTTGTAGAGATTCTGCAAGCCGAGTTTGAAGAGTAACAAAAAAAGAGAGCAGCAAATATGGGGAATGAAAGAAGATTAAGGCTCATTCAAGTGGCCAAGGAGTTCAATGTGGGCTTGAATACCATCACGGACTTTTTGCACAAGAAGGGCATCAAAAGCGACGGCTCGCCCAACACGTTGGTCGATGCCGATACCTATGCCGTATTGGAGAAGGAGTTTGGCGCACATCGCAGCACCTCGGGTGCCCGCGACTCGGTGCGTGAGCGTATCTCGATGAAGCAAACCTCGGTGTCGATTGACGGCCCGAAGCAGAAACCCGAGGCCGAGGCCAAGGAGGTTGTCATCAAGTCGAATGTCATCAGTGTCAAGGATGAGATTCAGCAACCCAAGATTCTGGGCAAAATCGACCTCGAGCCAAAGAAGGCCGAGCCGAAGCCTGAAGTGAAGGCAGCACCGAAGGTAGAGGCTCCAAAGCCGGTGGAGAAACCCGCAGAGGCTCCGAAGGTGGTCGAGCAACCTGCCCCGAAGGCTGAGCCAAAACCGGAGGTAAAGGTGGAGGCTCCGAAGCCTGTGGAGCCGAAGCCGGAGGTGAAGGTGGAGGCACCGAAACCCGTCGAGAAGCCCGTGGAGGCAAAGAAGGAGGAGCCCAAGGAGAATCCGGCACCCAAGCAGGATACCGTATTCCGCCCCGGAAGCGTCACATTGACCGGCCCGCAGGTGCTGGGCACGATGGATGTTTCGGGCTTTGTGCCGGGTGGAAAGCACAAGCGCAAGCGTCTGCAGAAGGAGAAGGTTGATGTGCAAAAGGCTGCCAAGAACAACACCCAAGGCGGTGGTAAGCAGCAAGGTGGTCAGGGTGGTAACAACAACCAAAACCGCAACAACAACCAGCAGCAGAACCAGCCCAAGCCGGGTGAGGGTCGCCGCAACAAGAATAAGCAGAAGGCACAACCGAAACCTGTAGTACGCCCCGAGGTAAGCGACGAGGAGGTTTCGAAGCAGATTAAGGATACGCTGGCTCGTCTGACAGCCAAGGGCACGAAGACCAAGGCATCGAAATACCGCAAGGAGAAGCGCGAGATTATCGCCGAGCGCATGAACGAGGAGTTCGAGCGCGAGGAGATGGAGCGTAAGATTCTGAAGGTTACCGAGTTCGTAACCGTGAGCGAGTTGGCAACCATGATGAACGTACCGCCGACGGAGGTCATCATGGCTTGCATGAACCTCGGTTTGATGGTGTCGATTAACCAGCGTCTGGATGCCGAGGCTCTGGTCGTTGTGGCCGAGGAGTTCGGTTTCAAGACCGAGTTTGTATCGGTAGAGATCCAGGAGGCTATCACCGACGAGGAGGATTCGGAGGAGCAGCTCGTACCGCGTCCGCCCATTGTAACCGTCATGGGACACGTCGACCACGGTAAGACCTCACTCTTGGATAACATCCGTAAGACGAATGTCATCGCCGGTGAGGCGGGTGGTATCACGCAGCACATCGGTGCCTACAGCGTCGAGCTCAACGGCCAGAAGATTACCTTCCTCGATACGCCGGGTCACGAGGCCTTTACAGCCATGCGTGCCCGTGGTGCGAAGATTACCGACGTGGCCATCATCATCGTGGCTGCCGACGACAGCGTGATGCCCCAGACCGTGGAGGCTATCAACCACGCCCAGGCTGCCGGTGTGCCGATGGTATTTGCTATTAACAAGATTGATAAGCCGCAGGCCAACCCCGAACACATCAAGGAGCAGCTCTCGCAGATGAACTACCTGGTGGAGTCGTGGGGCGGTAAGTATCAGGATCAGGAGGTGTCGGCCAAGAAGGGTCTGAACCTGGATAAGTTGTTGGAGAAGGTGCTCCTGGAGGCCGAGATGTTGGAACTCAAGGCCAACCCCAACAAGCGCGCTACGGGTTCGGTCATCGAGTCGACGCTCGACAAGGGTCGTGGTTATGTATCGACGATTCTGGTGCAGAGCGGTACGCTGCGCGTCGGTGACGTGATGTTGTCGGGCACCTTCACGGGTCGTGTAAAGGCAATGTTCAACGAGAATGGTATCAAGGTAACCGAGGCAGGTCCTTCGACACCGGTACAGGTGTTGGGTCTGAATGGTGCTCCACAGGCCGGTGATTCGTTCAACGTGATGGAAGATGACCGCTCGGCCCGTGAGATTGCCAACAAGCGCGAGCAGCTGCAGCGCATGCAGGGTATCATGACCCAGAAGCACGTGACGCTCGATGAGATTGGCCGTCGCATCGCTATCGGCTCGTTCAAGGAGCTCAACATCATCGTGAAGGGTGACGTAGACGGCTCGGTAGAGGCGATGTCGGGTTCGCTCATCAAACTCTCGAAGGAGACCGTACAGGTGAACGTCATCCACGCTGCCGTAGGTCAGATTTCGGAGTCGGATGTCCTCCTGGCTGCCGCTTCGAATGCCATTATCGTCGGCTTCCAGGTACGTCCCTCGGCTTCGGCTCGTAAGTTGGCCGAGAAGGAGGAGATTGAGATTCGCCTCTACTCGATTATCTACGATGCCATCAACGACATCAAGGATGCTATCGAGGGTATGTTGGAGCCGGTGATGAAGGAGGAGATCGTGGCCTCGGTAGAGGTACTCGAGACCTTCAAGATTTCGAAGGTCGGCACGATTGCCGGTGGTATTGTGCGTGAGGGTAAGATTGGCCGCAACACGCCGATCCGTGTCATCCGCGACGGTATCGTGATCTACACCGGTAAGCTCGGCTCGCTCAAACGCTTCAAGGATGATGTGAAGGAGGTTACGACCGGCATGGATTGCGGTCTGAACATCGAGTCGTTCAACGATATCAAGGTGGGCGACATCATCGAGGGCTACGAGCAGGTAGAGGTAAAACGCAAGTAATCTACATTTAACTACAAACTTTATAAAAGGAACAAAGCAATATGCTTACACCCATCCAGTTTACGACGCCCGAAGAGGCCGTCAAAGTCATTAAGTCGGGTGACCACGTGCATTTGAGCTCGGTGGCCTCGGCTCCCCAGTGCCTGATTCAGGCCATGTGCGCTCGCGGTGAGCGTGGCGAGTTGAAGGATGTACACATCCACCACCTCCACACCGAGGGCCCGGCACCCTATGCCGATCCGAAGTTTGAGGGTATCTTCCAGCTCGATTCGTTCTTCGTAGGTGGCAACGTCCGCAAGGTTACGCAGAGCGGTTATGCCGACTATATTCCCATTTTCCTGAGCGAGACGCAGCGCCTGTATCGTTGCGGTGCCGTGCCGTGCAACGTAGCCATGATTCAGGTTACGCCTCCCGATAAGCATGGTTATGTATCGCTTGGTACGTCGGTTGATGCTACGTTGGCTGCCGTGGAGTGCGCTGACTATGTGATTGCCGTCGTGAATAAGAATGTGCCGCGCGCCTTCGGTCAAGCCATGATTCCGATGCAGAAAATCGACATCTGGTGCGAGGATGACACGCCGCTGATTGAGGCGCACTTCACCGCTCCGAATGAGATCGAGACGGCCATCGGTAAGCACTGCGCCGCCCTCATCGAGGATGGTGCTACGCTGCAGATGGGTATCGGTGCTATTCCGAATGCCGTATTGGCACAGCTCGGTGGCCACAAGAACCTCGGTATCCACACCGAGATGTTTGCTGATGGTGTTCTGCCCCTCGTGGAGAAGGGTGTCATCAACGGCGAGGCCAAGAACATCGACCAGGGTAAGATGGTTTCGACCTTCCTGATGGGTTCGAAGGCTGTATACGACTTCATCGATGACAACCCGGGCGTGATGATGATGGACGTAGGATACACGAACGATCCCTATGTCATCGCCAAGAACGACCGCGTGACGGCTATTAACTCGGCTCTGCAGGTAGATTTGACGGGTCAGGTGTGCGCCGACTCGCTCGGCACGAAGTTCTGGTCGGGTGTTGGTGGTCAGGTTGACTTCGTCTATGGCGCTTCGCTCTCGAAGGGCGGTAAGGCCATTATCGCCATGCCCTCGATGACGAACAAAGGCGTATCGAAGATCTGCCCGACGTTGCTCGATGGTGCCGGCGTCGTTACGACTCGTAACCACATCCACTGGTTCGTAACCGAGTATGGTGCTGTAGATCTCTACGGCAAGACGATGCAGGAGCGTGCACGCCTCCTCATCTCGATTGCCCATCCCGATGCCCGCGAGGAGCTCGACAAGGCAGCCTTCGAGCGTTGGGGGTCGCACCACCATTATATTAAAAGCTATATGGGCAAATAGTCCACATTAGACTTTTAATACATTCCGCAAGCACTTGCCTTTAATCGAGGTGAGTGCTTTGCTTTTAATATAGTGGCGGTGCCACAAATATTTACATTCCCTCTAAATCCCCCTTTGGCAAAGGGGGACTTGTCGCTTCGCTCCATTAAAGGAGTTATACCTTAGAGTACAATATATTAAGGGTTACATGGGTAAGTAATCGGGTTGCCGAGACTTATCAGTTGTGCAAAGCCTTCCCCTCAGGGAGGGCTTTCCTTTTAACCCTTAATAGAATGGTGGTGATACACCACTTGTGTGTTACCCACCCCCTAAATCCCCCTCCTATGAGGGGGACTTAGACGCTACAATAGTTTAGTAGCCCCAGTTGGCTCAGCGGCCTCAGTTGGCCCGGCCGCCCTTCTGCCGTTATTTAATTCTTAATTCATAATTTTTAATTTTAGCAGAAAGGCCGTATCTTTGTAACAAGATGTATTGGATGCGTCACATAGCCGTTATATGCTTCTTCGCGTTGTGCCTCGTTGGTATCGACACGGAGCCTGCGTCGGTAGCCTCGACTATCGGCCGTGCCGTGGAGCGCACGACAAGCAACGAGGCCGCCTTTGTGATGCATCGCTACTCGGACATGGCACTTACGGAGCGTGTCGAGGGCAATGCCCCTACGGTACGCCTCTTGCAGCGCATCCCTGCGGGTAAATCCTCGTCGCACACCTTCACGGGTCGCACGGGTGACCACGCCACGGGGCGCACCCCGATTTTTAATCCCTATGGAGGGCGCTATCGCCTGCCGGCCGTCACAACGAACAACTCCACCACGGAGCTCTCGTGCTTGTGCCGGTTGATCATTTAGTGTGGAAAGAGTTCTCAGTCAACCACGCTTTCATCGTCTATTACACACTAAATTTTCAACAACAAAAATGGATAAAAACATGCTTTGCGAGGCGCTGTATGCCTTGCCGAGCGGCGTCATTGTACGCCGCAAAAAGAGTTTCGTAATGCCTGCCATCGTGTTGGTCGCAGGTCTTGCGCTCGTTACGATTTACTACCTGAAGCTCGATGCGATGAGTAATAATCTCTCTTCGTCGCTCATCCTGATTGCCGGAGGGACACTTCTCATCGGTCTGTTGATGGTTGCCAACCGATTGTTCGACCGTGAGGGTTGTCCTGCACTCGCTGCGACAGGCGAAAAACTGCGCTATGTGGAGCGTTACTTCCCCCTCGAGCGTCGTGCCGAGATTCAGCGTTACATCGACGAGGGTGCGCTCAATCGCCTCTTCATGGCATCCGAGGGAGAGGTTTCGGGCATCAGCGTGGCCATCTACCACTCCGCAGACCGCAAATTTGCAGCCATGCAGGCCTACGAATATATCGGTTTCGAGTATCGTCCCATCACCGGAGTAAAGGTGATCGGTGGCAATTAACACGCAACCCAACTTATCAAACGAAAAGTGAATGATGTGAAGCAGGGGGCATGGTCATCCATCGCCCCCTGACTTTTTCTCCATGCAAAATCCAACATGTAGAATTTTATTGTATCTTTGTCTTTTGGTATAATACAATACGCAGATGATAATCGACTTAAGTGGTGAACATATCATTTTAGTGGGGGCGTTGCTCCTCTTCGTAGCGGTGATGGCCGGTAAGGTAGCCTACAAATTTGGCGCACCGGCCTTGTTGCTCTTCTTAGGTGTGGGTATGTTGTTCGGATGGAACTTCATCTCGTTCAACTCGCCCCAGCTGACCCAATTTGTGGGCATGGTGGCCCTCTGTATCATCCTCTTTTCGGGTGGTATGGATACCAAATTCCAGGAGATTCGCCCCATCATTGCCCCGGGAGTGGTGCTGGCTACGGTCGGGGTATTGCTCACGGCCTTCATCCTCTCCTTCTTCGTATGGTTGGTGGCACCATGGCTCGGATTCACCCTCGGATTCCCCGCTGCCCTCCTGTTGGCCGCCACGATGTCGTCGACCGACTCGGCCTCCGTCTTCTCGATTCTGCGTTCGAAAAAGCAGGGGCTGCAAGAGTGCCTGCGCCCGATGCTCGAGTTGGAGAGCGGCTCGAATGACCCGATGGCCTACATGCTGACGCTGCTGATGATTGCCGTCTTGTCGAACACGGGGAACGTCGGCATCGCTACCAACATCCTCTACCTCGTTGTACAGTTGGTGGTGGGTGCCTTGATGGGTTATCTGATTGGCCGCGCTGCCGTGTGGTCGATTAACCACATCAACATCGACAACACCTCGCTCTACTCGGTGTTGCTCTTGGCCTTCATCTTCTTCTCGTTTGCCTTCACCGACCTGCTGCATGGCAACGGCTACCTGGCGGTCTACATCTCGGGCCTGGTCGTGGGTAACAACCCCTTGACGCACAAACGTACCTTGACGGTCTTCTTCGATGGTTTCACGTGGCTCATGCAGATTGTGATGTTCCTGATGCTGGGTCTGCTGGTCAACACGCGCGATCTGTTCCAGCCCGAAGTGTTGATTTTGGGCGGTTTGGTCGGTTTCTTCATGATTGTGGCCGCACGCCCCATCTCGGTGTTCCTCTGCCTATTGCCCTTCCGCAACTTCTCGACCAAGGCTCGTCTCTACATCTCATGGGTCGGTCTGCGCGGTGCCGTGCCGATTCTCTTCGCCACCTATCCGTTGGTGGCCGGATTGCCCAATGCCGACCTGCTCTTCAATATCGTCTTCCTCTCGACCATCCTCTCACTCCTGATTCAGGGCACGACGGTCAGCAGCATGGCCAACACCCTCGGGTTGGCTTACGAAGAGCGTGAAGCCTCGTTCCAGGTCAACATGAGTGAGGAGATGCGCTCGGCATTGACCGAGGTGGAGGTCAACCCGCAACTGCTCGCCTCGGGGGCTACCCTCAAAGAGATCAGCCTCCCCGAGCACACGCTCGTAATGATGATTTGCCGCGAAGGGAACTACTTCGTACCCCAAGGTAATACCGCCCTGCAGGTAGGTGATAAGTTGCTGGTCATCTCGGATCGAAGCGAGGAGCTCGAAACGCTCTATCACCAACTGGGCATCAGCGAGATTACGAAACACCATTAATCGAAGACCATTAATCGAAGAGTATGCAGTCGCGCATAGCCCCTATCCTGATACGTTGGTATGAACGCCATGGCCGTCGTCTGCCGTGGCGTGAGACCCGCGACCCCTATCGTATCTGGCTCTCGGAGGTGATTCTCCAACAGACCCGTGTGCAGCAGGGATGGAGCTATTACGAGCAATTCACGACCCACTATCCGACCATTCAGTCGTTGGCCGCAGCCTCCGAGGATGAGGTGCTCAAATTGTGGCAGGGATTGGGCTACTACAGCCGGGCTCGCAACCTGCACGCTGCAGCCCGTCAGGTCGTTGAGCACTTCGACGGCCGTTTCCCCGACACTTATGAGGCGATTCGTTCGCTGCGAGGCGTAGGCGACTATACCGCCGCAGCCATCGCCTCGATGGCCTACGACCTTCCCCATGCGGTTGTCGATGGCAATGTCTATCGAGTCCTGGCGCGACTCTTCGACATCGAAACCCCCATCGACTCAACCGAAGGGCGCAAGGGGTTTGCCACGCTGGCCGAGGAGTTACTCGACAAGGCGCATCCGGCCACCTACAACCAGGCCATCATGGATTTCGGAGCGGTGCAATGTACGCCTCAACATCCCGATTGCACCGCCTGCCCATTGGCTGATTGCTGCCTGGCACACAGTGCCGGCACGGTGCTTCAACGCCCTATCAAGCAGGGGCACACGAAGGTTCGTGATCGCTATTTCAATTACCTCCATCTGACCGATGGGCATGCGACCCTTCTCCATCGGCGCACAGCCGGTGATATTTGGCAGGGGCTCTATGAATTTCCGCTTATCGAGACCCCCTCGGAGGTCGATTTCATCACCCTCTCACGCACCGAGGCCTTTACGCAGTTGCTTGGCGGGCAGCCGTTCCAACTTACCGCTTCGCAACGCATGCCCCAACATCTACTCTCCCACCAACGCCTGCACGCCACGTTTCATCGGGTGCAGGTGGAGGCACTACCCCACCATTCCGACTTGATAGCTATCCCGACCGAACGGTTGGACGACTATGCTGTTTCACGTCTTACAGACCGCTATTTAGCACATGAATAACGACCTGAGAGCCTACATCGAGCGGGAGATACTCCCCCGCTACAACCACTTCGACACGGCGCATCGTCGCGACCATGTCGAGATGGTCATTCGCGAAAGCCTGCGCCTGGCCGAGGGGTATCCTGTCAACAAGGAGATGGTCTACACGGTGGCCGCCTACCACGACACGGGACTTGAGGAGAGTCGTGAGCGGCATCATCTGCGATCGGGCGAGATAGTGCGAGCCGATGCCACCCTCCGCCGATGGTTCAGCGAGGAGGAGATTGAGCAGATGGCGCAAGCGGTGGAAGATCACCGAGCCTCCTCCGACCATGCGCCACGCTCCATCTATGGGTGTATTGTAGCCGAGGCCGACCGCACGATCGACCCCGAGTTGATTCTGCGCCGCACCGTGCAATACGGGATGACGCACTACCCCACCTATGACGGTGAGGAGCATTACCGGCGGTTTCTCCACCACCTACACGAGAAATATGCCGAAGGGGGCTACTTACGCCTCTGGATGCCCGATCCAAGGAAGGAGCAACGCCTCGCCGAGTTGCGTGCGCTGATTCGGGATGAAGCGGCCTTAAGAGGCTGTTTTGAGCGGCTCTATACCGAGGAGCAGGCTCGTCACTGACATTCGGCTTCATCGACCAAGCCCTCTTGCTGAATCTGCTGCAAGAGTTCCAGCCGACGTGCCTTGGGCACAACATTTTGCCGCACAACGAGCAGGTAGGAGTGTAGAATCTCCCGACGCAGCTGCTCATCGGACATGCGCCCTTCGAAGCGCAGCGAGTTCCAATGCCGCTTATTGAAATGGAAGGCTGCCTTCACCTGCTCGTAGCGGTCGCGCAGCAGGATGGCACGTTCAGGATCGCACTTCACGACAAAGCCGATGGGGTTGTCCAACCCCACCACGGCAAACATCTTCCCACCCACCTTGAAGACAAGCGTCACCTCGTCAAAGGGCAGGCACTCCTCCACCTCGGGGAGCGATAAGCAGTATTCACTAAAGTCCACGATATCCATCGCCACGCAATTAGCATTTCAATCAACAAATATACGAAAAAAAATCGGGGAGTATCAGCTCCGGCCGACACTCCCCGAAAAAGTGAATCGCAACGCCTCGTTACCACAAGGTAACGGTCGTCAAATCATAATGGTTGAAGAAGTAGAAGTTACCACTCTCGCAGCCCACCAGCAGGTTGGGGCCATGCGACGTATCACCCATCATACATACCGCCGCCGCATTGGCATGCCATCCCAAGCGATAGTCACGACCTCGGAAGGTAAACTGACGGGGATAGGCAAAGCTCATGTCGCTATTGTTGCCCACATTCTCCAACCACAGCACCTGCATGCCCGACGAACGCGACCACGGCAGACCCAATTCGGGAGTTGGGAACGACGATTGTCCAGGGGTACCAACAACCAAATCCAAGTCCCCATCGCCGTCCCAATCCACGAATTCTAACTTCTCACGGCCTCGCTCACCCAACGACTCATTCGTGTTGGCACGATAGCCCGTAATCTTATTGCCATTGAAGAGCAGCAGCTGCCCTCTATCCACCACAGCATTATCGGCACGCTTCTCGTAGAGGTGCAGCGCATCCTCGTCATCCATGATGGCAATGCATACACGTCCATTTATCTCTGCCACTGCCGGACGACAACGCCATACGCCATACAACTCCAGACCATCGAGTAGCATGCTGTGGCGACGACCCAATTGCGGCTCGGTAGCCGTACCCTCGTTGAGCATATACTCGAACTTGCCCTCATTGGTCGAGAAGACCACATCGAGCAGACCGTCGCCATTCCAATCGACCACATTCGGGCAGGTATAGCCCCAGCCGGCCTCCAGCGGGCCCTGCACCTCATAGTAGCCTGCACGGAAGCAGATCGGCTCGCCATCCGATGAGAGGTAGCTGTAGTCGCCAAAGGCAGGGGCTGCCGTCGTGCCGTAGTTCTTGAAGAAGAGCATACGACCCTCCGAGTTACCCGAGATGATATCCAAGGCACCATCGCCATCCCAATCGACCACCGTAGGCACGCTCAACGAGCCCGGGTAGATGTTGGCCTGCTGTTGCAGAATCGGCTGCCCCGATTGGTAAATCGGCGTACCATCGGCCGTCACCTCACCCGTAAAGCGATAGAGGTAGAGCATACCCTCGCCCGAGGAGATGAAATCGTCGACCACCTTATCCTCATCTGCCGCAATGGGGCACAGATTGGTCATCACGTTGTTGTTCGTCAGCACCTCGGCCGTAGGCGTATAGAGGTAATCCACCACCTGCTGTTTGCCGGCAGGTTGCCACTTGAAGGTGCCAAACTTATTGCCCAGCACATAGCCATTGACGGCCTCGGTTGCGATGTGCGCAATGCCCTGTCCGGCCAGAATGCTCTTCTCGGTGGTACTGAGGCGTTGTGCGGCCGTCTTCAACTGCCAATCCGAGCGATTGAAGCTCATCGTATAGACACCGGCATAGGGCAGCAAACCACGGTAGATACCCATGCTGTCGTAATAGCTCTCGGTTACATCATCCATCGTCGGCTTGTGGTTGGCAACATTGGCCATGAGGAAGACGACATCGACACTCGTCGCGCCCACCATCACGTCAAAGGCCAAGACGCCATACGGAATCCCCGTAAGTTGCTCATTCGACACCCACGCGTCACCAAACGAGCGAGTAGCCGCATCGTATTCGGCCACACGGAAGCGGGTCGAAGAGAGGAAGAAACCATACACCTTGCCATCGATCTGCAGCACACGCACCATACGCTCGTCCCACTCCCACGGATAGTTCTTAATGGCAATCGGCGCACCATAGATGAGGGCTCCGTCAGCCGTTTTTCCCTGGAACTCGCAGAGGTTAACGCCACGTTGTCCGCCATCGGCAGCAGCCAGGCCATAGGTGCCACTCACAAAGAGATCCGGGTAACTCTGTGAACTGAGGTAGGCCGTACCGAGCACGGCATTAGCCGACGTCTTGGTCAGATTCAACGGGGCCACCCCCTCGTTCGCCAACGCAGGAATGGGTTGTCCACTCACCAAAGCAGCCCCCTGTATCGGGCTCTCGGGTACGCCGGGAGGCGGTGTAGGTTGCGGCTCCTCGTCCGAAGAGGAGCAGGCTGCAGCCAACAACACCAAGAGGGCACAGCCATAGAAACGCATCATCTTTTTCATCTTATTGTTGCTCTTTATTTCGTTCATCAATCGTTATCGTTGTCAAATCCTTGCGCTCGAAGAAGTAGAAGCGACCACTCTCACAACCCACCAGCAGATTCATGCCCGACGAGGTATCGCCCAGCATACAGGGCGTCGGGCTGTTGGCATGCTGACCAATGAAGAAATCCTTGCCCTGGAAGCGGAACTGCTCGGGCTCACGGAATACGGGAGCCTCATTCGTGCCCACATTCTTCATCCACAGCACCTGCAAACCATCAATCGGTTTCAAGGCTCCATTCGGCAATCCTCGCTCGGGGGTCGGGATACTGGCCGAACGCGGTGTACCAATCAGCAGATCCAGCACGCCATCGCCATCCCAATCGACCAACGACAATTTGCATCGGCCGCGCGCTCCATAACGCGGGGTACGGGCACTATAACTGGTGATTGGTGAGCCATTTTCGAGCTTCACCTTACCACCATCGCATACGCGGGTATCGCTCACCCGCCAATAGAGGTGCAGCGCATCATCCTCGTCGAAATTCATCATTGCAATGCGCTCGCCCATCTTGGCAACAGCGGGTTTCACACGCCATGTACCCCAAACGGGAAGTCCGTCGAGGTGCAACTTCTCGGGATGTGCCAACTGTGGCTCCTCCTTCGTGCCTCGGTTGATGGCCACATAGAAGGAGGCCGTAGCATCGCTCCACACCAAATCCAGCAGGCCGTCATCGTTCCAGTCGAAGACCGTCGGAGCCGTATAGCCCCACGAAGCCTCCATCGGGCCTTGAATGTCGTAGTAGCCCGGACGGACCACCAACTCACGACCTCCGGCCTTCAGGCGTTCGCCCTTCCACGGGTAGTCGGGTTGTTCGTTCGTACCGCGATTTTTCCAGAAGAGCATCTCGCCCTCGGAGTTACCGCTAATGATATCCAACTTGCCATCGCCATCCCAATCCACCACATTGGGGACACCCAACGTGCCGGAGTAGATTTCGCCCTTCTCCACCAGAATCGTGCGCGGGTCATCATACTGCACACCCTGCTTGTGAGGACCGAGGTAGGCGTAATAGTCGAAGACACCCTCACCGCCCACAATAAACGAGGTGGGATTGCCCGCAGCATCGGGGAAGGGGATGACACGACCTCCCGTGCGACCATACTCCATCGGCTCGCCGGCGAAGTTCCACACATAACGAGGCTCGGAGGGGTAACGCGGATCGTAATACATCAGCGCACCCAGACGATTCAGCAACACATAGCCAAAGCGATTACCCGTGTGGTTGACACGAGCCGCCGCTGCGATGGCCAGCATATGCTCATCCGAGGTGACACAGGTAGCCTCAACCGACTCACGAAAATCGCTCAGGATAAATCGACGGAAACCACCATACGGCAGTTCGCCACGATAAATACCCGAGCCATCATAATAGGAGGAGATGTGGTCGTAGCCGGCCGGGCGATAGCGACCGGCCTTGCCATAGGCCACCACAATGTCGACCGTATTATCCGGCAGCGGAGTAGCCGACACATGCTGGTTGTTGCCCAAGCCCGAGGTCGAGAGTGAACCCACACGCTCGATCATATTGGTCGCTTCGTTATAACGCCCTACGAAGAACTGCGAGGCATTTTCACACCACAGCGAGTAGACCTCCCCCTGGAAGTTGAAGACACAACCAAAATTCGGCATATTCTTCGGTGTTCCCCAGCAGCATTTAATCTTCTTGGGGTGGGTGAAAACCGGATGTCCATCTTCGGTCGTGTAGCGGTAGTGCGCCACAAACAGCCCTCTCGAACCGCCCATACCGGCCTTCGAAGCCAAAAACAGCGAGGGTATGGTGCGCCCCTTCAGATAGGCATAGCCAACCGGATATTGGTTATAGACACCACGTATCGACAAGGGAGCATAGTGCTTCTCGCCACCACCTATAAGGGGTTTGCCACTGCCGAGTAGCGACAGGGCATTTGCCTCCACGGCAAACGCCACAGCCAATACCCAGCAAAATGCGATCAGTAACTTTTTCATTATTCGGTTACCTTTTTGTAAAGCAATACAACACCATTCTCCTCGGCCACCGGAGCATTACGTATCGAAGAGTCGGTATACCAATTCAGGAGACGAGCGGAGGTTGCAGCAATCTGCAGACGGAAGCCACCACTATTCTCCACCACCGAAAGATAGAATTCATCAGTATATGTACCAATATACGACTTATAACCACCTTCAGTCAGCGACGTTGCAATCGAGAATCCCTGCATCTTATCGCAACCAATCAGGTAATAATCGTTACCATTGGCAGCCGTACCACGGAACGTCAGGCCATTGGTACCCTGTGTAACCTTCCACACATAGTGACCATCCACACTCAAAATACCCATATCGAGATAAGGTGCTACATTGGCCGTGGTGTGGTCGGTCACAATCGGGTTACGCACAATGGGGGCTACCGGCATCAAATAGTCACACGCGGGGCTCTCTTTCGTATAACGGAAACCAAGCAGATACTCACCATCGGTAATATCCTCCAACTTCGTTATCGGCTTGAAGTAGGTCACGGCCGGTGCCGAAGGATCGCGGTAGTAGTAGAAGTCATCCGGATTGATAACAACCTCCTTGCGATAGACCTTATTCGGCTCGAAGGTGACCGCTTCGGGAATCGTCATATCGAGGCGATAGGAGTCTACGGTGGCCAACTGAACAGCCAACTCCCCTGCAGCATGCGCCCCGGGAGCCACCAACAGCCAAATCGACTGTGTCGTCGTCTCGTCCAGGTTTGCAGGACGTCCCAGCGGCACATCCACGCTCTTCACACCATCGTTCACAATCAGCGCAGGCTCCTGTTTCTCGGCCTCCTTGTCGCTCGTCAGCGTCAGGCTGCCAATCGTCACAGCCAGCGGCGTGGTCTGCGCATTCAGTTGCACACGCTCTATCGAACGATTCTTCGATGGGGTCTTGGCATAGCGCAGCTTCAACTCCACGATGCTGAACACACCACGGAACGACAGCTCAACCTGCTCCTGCAGGCCCTGAATCGTATAGGGATCGGCCTTCATCACCCACCACGCTTGCAAGTGCGAGAAGTCGTTCACGGCAGCCTGCGGCTGCTCGGCCGGCAACGACACCGAGGTGAGGTAGTGCGGCTCGGCATCGGGCGTTCCCGTATAGGGATAGTAACCATAGAAGGTATACGCAGCCTCCTCGCTCCAGCGATAGGTATACTGCGTCGACGAGGCGGTAAGCACAGCCGAAGCACCCTCATCCAGCGACTCCTTGACACGATATTCATAGTTGGCACCAAAGGGCTCGCCATCTTTCGTTGCCGAGATACCAATGCCATCGCCCAAATCCCAACCCACGCACAAGGCACCGGCAGGGTCCTCAGCGAAGTAGGCACGGGCTTGTTGTTGCGAAATTCCGAAACGAATATCCTTCGTCTCCGAGGCGGGTGCCTGAAGATCGGATTGCGTGCTACAACCCATCAACAGCATCACCCCGCCGACAAAAATCAGA
Source organism: Alistipes sp. (assembly GCA_017623115.1). Taxonomy (GTDB): domain Bacteria; phylum Bacteroidota; class Bacteroidia; order Bacteroidales; family Rikenellaceae; genus Alistipes. Next base: position 10,640 of record JAGAPT010000019.1, on the reverse strand, counting down.
TTCAACCAATTTTTCATCTTCATTGCTCTATTTAGTGTTTACCACTCGCCATCGCCGGGTTGCTCGATATCGGCCGCACCCTGCTCGACAATTTCGATACGTACCGATGCCGTCTTCTCCATGCGTGCACCCTCGTGATCGACATTGGCCGCCGTCACATAGACATCATACACACCCGGAGTGGCATAGGTATAGGTGTAAGAGGTCAGCGGCTCCTCCGAGAAGCCCTTGATACCCACACCGTAATCGCAACCGATATTCACCTCATTGTCGATGGTAATCGGTGCCGAAACAGCCCAGCAAATATGTTCGTTGACACCCCCCGCGGTCGTACCGCCATCGCAGTCGAACCAAATCATCGAGGAGGTAACCTCCGGAGCATAGTTGCCGCTATCGGCCTCATAGCCCTTCATAACCAACTGCCAACCGGCATTGGCCTGCGTGGCGAGGGACTCCATAGCATTGATCTCCTCGCAACGCGTATAGAGATTCAGGTTCATGACGCTGGCACGTGAACGACTATTACCCAACGCCGCATCATAGCCATCCATCTGATAGCGGAAAGCGATGTAAATCGGCTTGTCAAGATCCTCTTCCGCAACCAGTTCCGTAATCTCCCTGACACCCGACTCGGTCGTCTGGGTCAAGACTTTGGCATTGGTCGAACGTACCGAGGGGAAGGTAAACTGCTCGGTCCACTCATGCCAGGTTGCCTTCTCCACCTCCTCGAAGGTGTACACACCCGAGAAATCGGTCGAATAGAACACACGCAGCACCTTCTTCTCGACATCGGCCTCAAGCTGACGCTTCCATTGTGCACCGGCCTGGAAGGCCGTATTGAACGAGAGGAACACCTCGCCTTCATAGATGCGCTCCTTATTGGCATAGGCATAGTCGTTGCCTCGCTCGCCCGAATAGAACGAAAGGAAATTGGCGTTGCTCTCGATGTGGAAAACAACGGGCTCCTGCGTATAGTAGGTGGTCATCGATGTCGAGAGCTCGAGCGTCGGTTCCGACACCTCCTCGAACCCCTTATCGCAGGCCGTCAGCGTAGCAACGGCCGCCATCCAAAAAACTAAATTCCACTTCATATTACCAACCGGTATTTTGATCCAAATAGGGATTAACACTTATTTCGCGTGCCGGAATCGGCCACAACTCATCGCGCTGACGCACACTCTCGTAGGCCATCAGAGCCGCCAACTGATATTGCGTACTGCGTCCTTCGATGAATTTACCCGCATAAATCATCTGCTCGTAGAGTTTACCCCAACGCGTCAGGTCATCCTTGCGCAACATCTCATAACCAAACTCACGCGCACGCTCATCCATAATGATTTGCTTGAGCGTTTCGCTATCCGTAACAGCGATGTCCACCGTCGGATCAGGCGTCTCAACCGGCAGGCCGTAACCACGACGACGCACCTGATTCAGATACTCGTAAGCCAGCGTCTCATCCGCCGACGAGGGGTCAAACGCATAACACTCCGCATAGGTTAAGAGCACATCCGAGTAGCGCAAAATCGGGAAGTTGATGGCCGTATAAGAGGCATTCTTACTCGTCGAAATCTCATACTCCCGACGGAACTTCGCACAATACTTACGACTGATGATACCACCGGCATCGGGTGATGCATCCATCTTCTTGTTACCTGCGCCATCGTATTGGAAAGCAGAAATGGTCCAGTCACGACGCAGATCTCCCTCCTCATACAGATAATAGAAATAGGGATTCACACGCAACATACCTTCGCAGAAACCAATCGGGCTGTCGGTGTCCGACTCGATACCGATGTTGCGACCAACCATGCCGGCCGTCTTATAGACACCTTCGTTATCACCCCAGAAATTCACCTCGAACAGGCTCTCCTTGATATCAAAGACATCCTGTGCGTAGTTGATGAAAATCTGCTCATAGGAGGGGTTCAGCATGTGGCGACCCGACTCGATCACCTGCTGCGCCCACTGTGCAGCAACGGCATACATCTCGGGGCGATTCGCCGGATAACCCGCCATATTGAGGCAGACACGCGCCAGCATGGCCCAGCAAGTGGTCTGCGTCACCTGCCATCCTTCGGTCACATCATCGGTCGTGTAGACCAAATCGGCAGCCTCGGTCAAATCCCGAATAATCTGCTCATAGACCTCGGCCACCTCGCTCTGTGGCACAAACTTCTCCGAAGCGTTGATGTCGTCGATGGTCGTCAGCACCACCGGAATACGGCCAAAACGCTTTACCAGCATGTAGTAGTAATAGCCACGCAGAAACAACGCCTCGCCTTTGATGCGATTCTTCTCGCGCTGGGCGCCATCGGCTCGATCCAGATTTTCGAGCAACATGTTGGCACGGCTGATACCACGATAGCAGGCACTCCAATAACCCAAGATGCGGGTGTCGCCGGTCGAGGCTTGATAATAGCCCACCGTATTGGCATCCTTCTTATAATACTCATAGCCCAAATCGGCACTCAGACCCATACGTCCCAGCATATCACTGGCATAGAGGCTGTTTTCACCGAGCGTGGCATAGACACCATTCAACGCCTCCTGCAACTGGTCGGTATTTTGGTAATAGGACTCTTCGGTCGTAGCACCCTGCAGCTTGACATCCAGAAAATCACACGACGAGAGCATCAAGGCCATCAGCGCAAAACTGATTCGATATATTAACTTTATCATCTCTTCTACAATTGATTAAAATCCGATTTTCACACCAAACGTATAGGTTCTATTACGGGGATAAGCCGAATAATCAAAGCCCGGGGTCAACGTAGAATGATGGGTCGACACCTCGGGATCCATACCGCTGTATCCGGTAATCGTCCACATATTCTGCAACGACACATAGAGTTGCGCCTTGGACATGCCCCACTTACGAATCAACTTCGTCGGCAGGTTGTAAGCCAACGAAATATTCTTCAATCGCAGATACGAGCCATCCTCCAACGTGCGTGTTGAATAGTAACCACGCGGACCATAACCACCGGCACGATAATTTTGGCTATCCTGATTATCCATCGACCAACGGTCGGCATAGCTCATCAACTGATTGACCGTGCGACCGGCATAGTTACCCTCCAAGGCGATGCGGTTGGCGTTCATGATGTCATTGCCATAGCTCCACTGCAGGAAGACACCCAGCGTGAAGTTGCCCCACGTGAAATCGTTGCTGAAACCTCCCGTATGGATGGGATAGGTACGACCAATGACACACATATCGGCATTCGTAATCGTGCCATCCCCATTTTGGTCGACATACTTGATGTCACCGGGCTGGATGATGTTGCGGTTGTTACCATTATCGGGCACGGTCGATTTGAGCTCATACGAGCCATCGGGCATCTGATTGAAATCTTCGAGTTGATATACGCCATCCCAAATCAGGCCATAGAACGACGAAATCGGACCACCGACACGCGTGATGTAGAGCGGTGTAGCACTGAAATCACCCGTCCACGAAAGGTTGGTCGTGAAGGCTTGCTGATTGTTGGCCAGCTCAAGCACCTCGTTGCTGTTGAAGGCGATGTTGAACGAGGAGGTCCACGTAAACTTGCGCGTCTTGACATTCACCGTCTCCAACGTCAGCTCGACGCCCTCGTTGCGGACACTGCCCACATTGAGTTGTGCCGTACCCAGACCCGTCGAATAGGGAATATAGGCATTGAGCAACAGGTCGCGCGTCGTCTTGCGATAGACATCGGCCGTCAGGCGGATGCGATTACGCAGCAATGCGACATCCAAACCGAGGTCATATTGCTCGGTCTCCTCCCACGTCAGGGCCTTGTTCGCGAAGCTCGCAATACCGGCAGCCGACGAGGGAGTTGCATTGCCCAGCGGATAGTGGTCCACATAATCCAGCGCAGAGTAATAGTTGAAGTCACCGATACGGTTGTTACCCGTGATACCCCAGCTCAAACGCAGTTTCAAATCATCAATCCACTTGGCACGACGCAGGAACGACTCCTGATTGATGCGCCAAGCCACAGCCGCCGAGGGGAAATAGCCCCAACGATTATCCTCGGGGAATTTCGACGAACCATCGGCACGGAACGACACCGTGAAGAGGTAGCGTGAAAGCAGCGAGTAATTCAAACGACCCAGGAACGACATCGTGCGGTTCTGCGACTCGGTCGAACGGATTTTATTGGGCGTACCGGTCTCCAAACCGCTGAATCCCAACGCATCATTCGGAATTTTAATCACATTGTAGCCATAGCGGCTGCGCGTGTAGTTTTGCAACGTGAAACCGGCCATACCGTTGAGCGAATGGCGACGGTTGAACTTCTTCTTGAAGTTGAGCATATTCTCATTCACCCACTCGCGGCGTGTGTCGGTATTGTACGAACCATTCAAGCCGTTGACGTTGTATTTATGCTCATAACCGGCATAGGTCTTGCTGCCGTTGAAGCGTTTCTCCTCGTTGAGGCGATGGTTCATACCGAAGGTCGAGGTCCAACGCCATGCGGGCGATAGCTGATACTTGAGCGACAGGTTGCTCATAAAGGCCTTCTGCTCCACCAGACGCATCGTGTTGATGGCCGACGTTACCGGATTCAGCTTCGTCACATCGACCTCGGCCTCATCCCCCTCATCGCTATCGAGCACACCCTTGTCGATGGGCGAGAAACTCCAAATACGATACATCAGATAGCTCTGCCACGAGCTGGTCGACGAGCCTGCCTCGGCAGCAATCGCGCCATCGGTCTCCCCATAGGTGTAGTTGGCATTGACACCGAGCGTCAGTTTCGGCGTAATCTTCTGATCCACCTTGATGCGCCCCTGAAAACGCTCATAACCGGTCGAACGCACCACACCCTCCTGATTGAGGTAGGAGGCCGAGAAGATATACTGCGTGTTGTCCGAACTACCCGACACGGTAACTGCATGGTTGTGGGTCAGTGCCGTTTGGAAAATCTGATCCTGCCAGTCGTAACCCGGGAAATTGCGGTAATCCTCGAGGGTCATCTCGCGCTCCTCGAGCAGCGACTTGCCGTACTCGGGGCTCAACTCATTGACATAACGCACATACTCGTAGGGGTCCATCACATCGAGTTTGTTGGCCACCTGGTTGATGGCTAACGAACCCGAGTAGTTGACCGCAGTCTTGCCTCGACCCGACTTCGTTTCGATGATGATGACACCATTCGCACCGCGCGAACCATAGATGGCACCTGCCGAGGCATCACGCAGAATCGAAATCGACTTGATGTCGTTGGGATTGAGGTCCATCATCGAGAAATCCTCGGTCGGGAAACCATCCACGACGTAGAGGGGCGAGTTATCCTGCGTGACGGAGTTGGCACCACGAATCACGAGGTTCATCTCCTCACCGGGCTGGCCATCATTCGACGAGAGCACCACGCCCGCCATACGACCCTGCAGGGCCTGGCTGACATCGGCCGTCGGCATCTGCTCGATAGCGGCCATATTGACCGACGAGATAGCACCCGTCACATCCTTGGCATTCTGCTCGCCATAACCGATGACGACCACCTCTTCGATTTGCTCGTTGCCATCGGAGAGCTCCGCCACGAGGGCACGACGACCCTGCACAGGCACTTCGGCAGTCTCATAGGAGAGCATGCTCACGACCAGCGTTTCGCCGGCCGTCACCTGCAACGTGAAGTATCCGTCAGCACCGGCCACAGTACCCTGCTGTGGATTGCCTTTGCACACGACAGTCGCACCGATCAACGGCTCGCCGTTCTTATCGACTACGCGACCACGCAGCTGGTAAGCACTCTGTGCCGACACCGTGAGGGCCAGCAAAGCAAAGAGTGCCACCATGAAAAATTTACAACACTTCATGAATTAAAACGATCTAATTAAAAACAGTAAACAACCCCGGACCGGCATCAGTCCGGAGTTGTCAATCCAATCATTAGAGTTGTTCGGTCGAACCAGAGAGATAAACAAACACCAAGCTACCACCAGCATTTGCAGCCCCTGTCTTAGTGGCACCGGCCCAATTGTTGTTAGTCGTATTCACATACAAGTAACGCTCGTATGTAGATACAAAGCCGTGCAACTTTTTATCGGCATCATAGGCAAATGTCCAATCAGGCATAAAGCTACTCTTCACCTCTCGAACAGCCGCATGTTCACCAATAGCCACACCGCTCGATGAATCACGCATATAGAGGAAATGCAACATATTCACAGCCGAACGAAGATCATATGCAGAGGTGTTGCCACGATGCGAAATTACCCACTTAAAGCGATCGGCTACATTGGCCGAAGCCACCGTACCGTCATCATTAAAAGCTATCGCTACTTGATCAATAGGCACAGCAACAGGAAGCGTATTCGCATAACTACCCGCCTCTCCCGAAATAGTTGTATCATTGGGCAGGGCATAATAGTCGCCAGTCGCAGTTTTATACAGCACAGCATAAGTACCAGCCATCAAATTGGTCGATTCGGTAATTACGGTCAACTCCTTCTGCGGAGCAGCATTAACACGATAGAAATATACTACATCCGAATGCTCTGCTGTAAAACGGAACTGGCCTTGGGTTGTGTTTACGTACATAGAGGCTCCTCCTGTCGTGTTCATAATAGCATAACCATTGCCTTTCGTTTTAACGGTCAACTCTTTTACATACGGATTAGTTTGTGCTCCTGCTAACGCTGAATTAATAGCTAAACCTTGAGCATTCGAAGTAGCAATCAAATTATAGGTTACGCCCATGAGTGTATAGTAAAACTCTGCTGAATATACACCATCGGTTTCCGTGGCTATAGACTTTGCTCTCCAACGATATTTATTGGGAATCTGTCCGGCAATCACCCCGGTAGTATTATCAATCGTCAGTCCCAGTGAAGTCGCTTCTACAGCCGCAGGATTTTTTGCAGTTGGCGTTCTGTCCATCAAATAGGTTTTACCATCCGCCATCTTACATGCAATTACATATTCGTATGCATCATTAAATCTCGTAATTGGGGTTTCCGTTGTAGCATCACCCATATTTACCGCGACAGAGGTAATATCGCCGGCCGTCAATGTCAGGTCAGCGGGCAACGTAGCCACTTTATGGTAGGTAGCCTGGTTGGTCTTCACCGTTACCGTATAGCTCTCGCCGGCTTTCAGCGTAGCAGGCAGCGTCGAGATGTACAAATCACCACCGGCTTGTAGGTCAAACGTAATGCTCTTCGACTCCTCGTCATACAGCGTATAGGGAATCGGATAGGTCACACCATCCAGATCGGCAAAATTGACAGTGATTATACCCGCAAGCGGTTGTTCGCATGCAAAGGTTACCGACTGAATTTTCTCCTCCTCAGCAAGCGTGAAATTCTTCAACGAGAGTTTCAGAAGGGCATTCATGCGTGCCATCGTAAAATTCAGGTTCAGATCACCCGTGAGTTGTTCAACCGGAATCGGCTTCGAGACAACCAGATCAGCCTGTGCATCGTAGTAATTCTGCCCATCTTGAGTTTGGGCCTCCTTCAATTGTAACCAAACCGCCTCGGAATTGGTTCCATAGCGTGCGAAACGATTTACAGCAACAAAGGTAAAGCTCTCAGCCATCATCTCAGGGTACATCGCGAACTCGAACGTAGCCGTTTCACCGTCGTTTTCGAGGTGAATATCTTTCGCGTCGATAGCCCAGATACCTCCATCGCTACTGATACCAACCAATCGAATATTATCTTTGTCCTCTTCGGTCCAACGGGCCAAATAGTTGCCATCCTGCTCCTTGATCGTTGTACGCGCTGCAGCATCGAAACGCATAGTGGCCTTGATCGTAATCTGATTGGTATCAGCGACCACATCTTCACTCTTCTGGCAACCCGTCAATGCGACAGCCGCCAGCAACATCATCCAAAACTTTTTCATAGCGCACATCGGTTTAGAGTTCATCGGGATATTCGTTTTCGTCAAAGTCGCCACCCGGGCCACCGTTGTTCCAATCGTTGCCACCCGAAGTAGCAAAACCGGCCTCGACCATCACCGTATATGCAACGATGGTCGGCATCTCATAGTGTAATAACTCTTTTTTCATAGGTTTGTTTGGTTTGTTGATTAAATTGTTTTCGTTATTGTTCGTAGATAATCTCCTGGGCAATCGGATGAACTCCACCCATCGTCTCCATCGGCGGCAGCGTTACCGTCTCGCCCTTCTTCACGGCATGGCGACAGAGGAAGACATAGCCTCGGGGGCGGTTCTTCTTATCCAAATCGACAAGCGGCATGTTGGTACAAGGAATGACCTCCCAACCCTCCTTGTCGTAAATCAGCGTAATCTGGCGCGCCAGTATATAGACATAGCCATCAGCATGGGCCGTAAGCTGCACGCGCGGGGTTAATTCGCCGACCTCGAGCATATTGGGAGCCAGCACCTCCCAACCCAGCAACTCCTTCATCGGCTGCTGAACAATCCAATTTTTGTTCTGCCACAAGCGGATTTGCTTGCCCGAGAAGGGGATTTTCCGGCAGCCCTTATACTTCACCGTCACGGTCATCGGCGTCAGCGTACCATAGAAGGAGCGGGCACCCAAGCGCAAGGCATCGAAATCGGTGCGGAAGGGGGTCACCGGCAAACCATTGGCACAGAAAAGGTTGCCCTCGCACTCATCGAAGCAGTAGCGGATGTTGACCGGCTCGGCCACCTCATCCGACCATACCAGCAACTCCGAGCCCTCGATAGCCGCCTGCGCCAAATGGAAACGCCCCATGGCATCCGAGACCTGAAAGCCGACAATCTGCGCATCGGGGCAGGTCAGCCCCTTCTCGGCATCGTGGAACGTAACACGCAGTTTATTCCCCTCCGAGCGGTGGCTCTGATAGGTCGGCGAGCGGAAATCAACCGGCAAGCCATAGTGCTCACCCAAGGCTGCCGCCGCCAAACGCTCCGCCACAACCTGCTTGTTGCGGGGGTGAATGTCGCCCGTGCGCTCGTTCTGATCGACGGTAACGACCAACTCGACATGCTCCATCTTTGCAGCCACCTTCGCCTGCTTCTCGCGCAACAAGGCACCTGCATTGCCCGCATAGGTGTGCGGAGCAATCTGCACGACATAGACCGGCATCTCCGGATTGTGGAAACGCTCGCGCCACGAGCCGATAAAGCGTTCGAGCAACTCGTCGTAGTGCTCACCGGCATTGTTCACGTTGTGACATCCCTGATACCAAATCACACCGGCAATCGTCGTGTTAATCAGCGGATGGATATTCGCATTGTATTGGGCTGCAGCAAAGTAACGCTCCTTACCCTTCCATTTGGCGGCATTGCGCTGCAACGTCTCATTCAGCCCTACCAGGAAACGCTGGTTGTTCAGAATCTCCTCCTCGGGCATCCACGACTCAATCGACGTGCCGCCATAGGCAGCCCCAATCAGACCAATAGGCACGCCCAACTCCTGCTGCAACTTATCGCCAAAAGCATAGCCCACAGCCGAGAAATCGCGCAGATTGGAGGCTGCACTTGTGGTCCAGCTCACCTCGTAGATATTCTCCAGCGGCACACGCGACGAACGACGGCCGGTATTATAGAGGCGCACCTTCGGGTTGGGCTTCTTCAATGCCTGCACCACATCTATCGTTGCACCCACAGTAAATCGCATGTTCGACTGGCCGGAGCATACCCACACCTCGCCCAACATGATATCGGAGAACGAAAGACGCTCACCCTCACTCTGAATCGTGATTTTTTGATTTTCGGCAGCCTCTCCGGTCGGCACATCAGCCAACCAACGCCCAAAAGCATCGGCCGTGACGCGAATCGGAGCCTTATTCCACGAGGTTTTTACCACCACCTCGGCATTCGGCACCGCCGTACCCCACAAATGTGCAGTCGCATTGCGTTGCAACACCATCTTGTCGCCAATAATCGTCGGAACAGCGAGATCCTGCGCCCAAAGGAGTGTCGGCACACACATATATATAAGTGCCAACACAAACCGCATAAAACGAGTAGAAAAAATTTTCATCATCGGTTAGCAATTAGGTCAATCTAGCGGGTTTACTAAATCGTTTTAACCGACTTCTGATAAAAAGAAAAGCCAAACGCTGTGGCGTTTGGTGGAAGACCCCACCCGATAAACTGCTCATAATCAATCGATTAAAACCTCGGGGGGGGGGCTGCCGCCGATTTCAACAACGGGTAGACCCATGGCAAATATAGCAATAAAAACCAAAAACAGCAAATAAAAAAGAATTTTATAAGAAGATAATGCGGACCTCGACGGTTATTTTTTGAGTCATCGACAGAGGTATTGGTCACCTGCCAGGCGGAGAGTGTGCCTTCCCCCATCCTGCAATTTTCGGCCAGCACTCAGGGTTAGAGCGGAGAGAGCAACTTTGCGATTGAGGCGAGAGCAGAGGCCGCTTGCGGAGTCAGCCGAGCCGGAGCAAAGTCAAGCCTGCGAAGCAGGGGTAAAGAGCAACTTTGCGATTGAGGCGAGGGCAGGGGCCGCTTGCGGAGTCAGTCGAGCCGGAGCAAAGTCAAGCCTGCGAAGCAGGGGTAAAGAGCAACTTTGCGATTAAGGCGAGGGCAGGGGCCGCTTGCGGAGTCAGCCGAGCCGGAGCAAAGTCAAGCCTGCGAAGCAGGGGTAAAGAGCAACTTTGCGATTAAGGCGAGGGCAGGGGCCGCTTGCGGAGTCAGCCGAGCCGGAGCAAAGTCAAGCCTGCGAAGCAG
>JAGAPT010000018.1 GCA_017623115.1 Alistipes sp. | reverse complement strand
CCAAATTGCCGAACTACGCGGAGAGCTCTCGCGCCTTCAGGATATCAAACCCGAAGACCTCAAACCTATCGAGAAGTTAGAGCCGATACTCGCCTCCGACTTCGAGATAGAGTTCCCTGCACCGAAGCTCAAAATGGATGGCATCAAGCTGGCAGTGTCGGAGTACTCACAGCAGATGAGCGAGATATTCTCTACGGTACGCGAGGGACTCTTCGGCTGGGCAGACAACACAAGCACCTACCTGGCAAAGAATCTCTCGGCAACGGTGGAGATGGTCGAGAACTATACCACCGCCCTCACGAACAAGGGTTGGAACTTCACTGCCGCCCTCGACCATGTGTCGCAGACCGTAGCCTCGACAATGCAACGCTTTGACCAGCAGGTGTCGCAGTTCCTCGCGGACTCTATCGTAGCAGCAGCCGATGCCCTCGGAAAGGTTATCGCGGGAGACCTCGGCTTCGGAGGACTTATGAAGGCGATCCTCACGCAGTTCGCCAACTTCCTCAAAAACATCGGTGCGCAGCTCATCGAGTTCGGTATTATGATCATCGCCTTTAAGTCTGCTCTCAAATCGGTGCTGGCAAACCCCTGGGCAGCCATTGGCATCGGTGCTGCGATGGTGGCGGCTGCGGCTATCATGACCGCACTCATCAACAAGAACGCACAAGAGAGCGTTCCTGCCCTGGCAACGGGAGGTCTGGCGTATGGTAAGACACTTGCCCTGGTAGGCGATAACCCCAACGCCATAGCCGACCCAGAGGTCATCGCTCCGCTGTCGAAATTGCAGGCGATGTTGCCGAGTGGCGGTAGTCAAAACATAAAACTAACCCTTGGCGGTCAGCTTGTCGCCAAGGGTCGTGATCTGGTCTATGTATTAGGTAAGGAGAACTTCAAAACATCAATCTTGGGAGGATAACAATGTCAGAGATACGCATCAAAGAATTAGCATCAGCCGCAGGGCAACTCGACAAGTTCGATGAGTTCGAGTTTATTGTCGATGTCCCCGCTGCCGAAGCCTCTATGAAGATAAAGGGTCGAGAGCTCCAGGAGCGTGTCGCTCCAAAGGCTCACACCCACACGATAGCCGAGGTGCAGGGTCTGCAATCCTCGCTCGACAAGAAGCTCGACAAGACGGGAGGCGTAGTGTCGGGCGACCTCTCTGTCGAGGGTAATGCCTATATGCGCAACCTCCGCCTGGAGGAGTTTTTAGAGGTGCCAGAGTTCCGATATAATCGTGTGGAGACCACCGTTGGCGATCAGTGGTCAGCACCTGGTGCGGGAATCATCGAGCTGGTCGATAGAGAGACCTGCCGCCTGGTTATCAAGTTGGAGTCGGGAGAGATAAGCTCCCTCCGCACCAACGACCTCTGTATGGGCATCTTCAAAAATGCGGAGGTAGGCAACTACACCGAGCCGACAACCGACTCGGACGACTCCTTCGGCACTCGCACCTTCGCAGGTTTTACGACTTGCTACTTCCGCCTTGTCGAGTGTCTCAACACCTCGACCTACGGAGAGTGGCGATACGAGCTGCGCGAGGGTTTTCCATACCACCCAGCCGAGGCGATGAACATTGTGGCGTTTGGTAACACATCAGACTCTACGCGCCAGACATCGCGCTACTCGACACGCACATACGAACGCTACCTCGTGGGTATGAACGACTGGCGCATACGCCTACGCAACATTGCCGCGCAGTTTGGCGACCTCTCAAACCTCTCTGCGCATGGGCTCAATATGCGAGGCTACTCCGCCTATCTGAAAAATATCTATCTGCAAGGCTACATCTCCGATGCGCTGGGCGACTCCTGGTTTGACTCGGTGTCGGGCAATGTGCAACTCTACGACCGCTCAACGGGCTGCGGCATATCGTTCAAAGATGGTGTGCTCCGCTTCGGGCGCATAGACCCCACCAACCCCGAAGAGGGAACAGATATCGATGCGGTACTGCGCGATGTCGAGAGTGCCAAGGAGAGCCTGGCGCAGATGAACTCCGACTCGGTAATATCGCCCGTAGAGAAAACCTACCTCCGAGAGCGACTCGCTGACATCCGTGCCGAGTACGAAGAGCTCCTCATCGATGCGGAGCGATACCTCGTAGCGGAGTATCTCCGCGTGGCGAACGGAGTGCTCCGAACTGCGAGAGGGAGAGCGCGTAGAGTG
>JAGAPT010000017.1 GCA_017623115.1 Alistipes sp. | reverse complement strand
GTTGGGTTCGATGGTGCAGAACGGGAAGTTGGCTGCCTGTGCTTTCGCATTGGACAGACAGTTGAATAGGGTGGACTTGCCCACATTGGGAAGGCCTACGATGCCGCATTGTAATGCCATGTATCTCTCTTTTTGTTGGTTTCAGTTTTTTTAACCTGCAAATTTAACAAAATCTTTTGGGAGCAGAAAAAGAAAAAGAGCAAAATCACGTCGGATGCTGCTCTTTTTTTTTATGGCTATGCTTGTGCGTTACTCTTTTTCCAACAGGAAGGTGTAGTTTTCGATATTCGAATATCCGTTGGCGGCTATATTGGCTGCATCCGAAGGGTTATGCTTATCGAGGCTATACTGCGCTTCGACGGAGTCCGGAATGCCATCTTTATCGCTGTCGGTAGGACGGTTGTCGGTCGTATCAATCTGCTTCCACGAATCCCCCAATGTGTATTGTCGGGTGTTGCGCTGATTGCGGAGGATGACCCCTTTTTTGCCGAGTGAAGTGAGCTCGTCAATCATGTAGGCATCGACTTTATCGCGGCGTGGGAGCGTGGCTCCAACCCCTTTGACAATGCGGTTGTAAGCCTCTACGGAAGAGACTTTGGTCGCAATCTCGGGATGCTTTGATGAGGGCGCGGAGAGGAACGAAGGCGTGCCGCTGCAATAGGTGCTCCAATTGTTGGTTGTAATCTCCACGCCATTCAGCGTGCCATCGCAGTCGGGGTCGTAATAGTTGCCCACGCAGTAGGTGTCGAAGAGATTGTTGCCTCCCTTGAACGGCTTGGACGGGTTGTTTTTCTTGAGTACCTCGTAATAGTCCGTGCCGTTGGGAATGCAGATGTCGGGGTTGTTTTTGATCTCATCGCTCACCTCCGAGGCCTTTGTGTTTGTCCAGGTGTAGCCGGGGCCTTTGATGAAGTAGTTGTTTTCGATCCAGGTGTCGGAGTGTCCCGATGAGTCGCCTCCCATATCATAGCATCCTCCGCTGCCCCAATTATAGACTATATTGTTGATGTATTGGTTGAGACCCTTGACTTTGAAATTACGGGTGTGGTTGTCGATGAGCAGGTTGCCGAAGATGGTCACACCTTCGGTGTCGGAGGTCTGAATCAGACCTCCGCAGGAGTGGTTCATACAACCTTGACCAATGATTGAATTCTGCAATGTAATCTTCTGTGGGCGTGTGCCTTTTCCGTCGGAATTGATCGAGAAATTCTCATCCTCGGCCCAGGCAAACGAGCAGTGGTCGAAGATGATGTTCGAGCCGTTTGACAAACCGCCTGCATCGAGATTTTCGCCGGGGGCTTGCTTGCCGACCCTGACGCGCATATAACGCACGATGAGGTTGGTTGCTCCCGATGCCGAAACACGGTTGTTGTAGATTTCGATGCCGTCGCCCGGGGCGGTTTGGAACAGGAGTGTCTGGTTGCTTTTGAGTACGAGTGCCGATTTGAGTTCGATGACACCTGCCACATCGAATACAATCGTGCGGTTGCTTTGGCTGACGGCATCGCGCAGGGTGCCTGTTCCCGAATCGGCCAGGGAGGTAACATGGAAAATCTCGCCTCCTCGACCGCCCGTGGCATTGCGCCCAAATCCCTCGGCGGTGGGGAAGGCTTTTATGGCACCATAGTCGGGAAATTCTCCGGTTGGCTCCGGTTCGGGTTCGGGCTCGGGCTCCGGTTCGGGCTCGGGCTCCGGTTCGGGTTCGGGTTCGGGCTCCGGTTCGGGTTCTTCCTCCTGTCCGGGGGTGGATTCTTCGGTCTGATCCTCCTGTTCGTCGGTAACCCCGTCGTCGCCTCCGCAACTATAAGTAAAGAGGAAGGACGCCCATAGCAGGGCTGCGATATAGGCGTGAATGCGCATGTGATTTGTTTTCCTGCAAAAGTAACGAATTTTGATAAAAAAGCAAATTGGGAGCGCATGCAATTCGGGAATAATTGCTATCTTTGCAAAAATGTATATATACGGCAGTTGGATATGGAACTGAAAAAAGTACAAACCGAGTTGCGCCGCTTGGCCGAGATGGCTGAAGCATGGCACACCACGGAGGAGGTATCGGCTATCGAGCGAGATTTGATGCTGGCACGTCTGCGTGATCTCTATGCGATGATCCGCTTTGAAGTAGGCGAAGCGTGCACGTCGGTGATGGGTGAGGCGGAGGCTGTTGAGCCCAAAATGGATGAAGAGATGCCTGCGATGGTTGCTGCGCCATTGGCGGCTGTGGCGGTTGACGACACAGCTGTTTCGTCGGATACGGCCCTGTCGGAAGAGCCACAGCCTCAGGTTGAGGAGGAGTTTGTAGCTTTGGATGCGGAAGCTTTCTTATCGCTCGATACGCTTGTGGCGTCGGAACCCGCACCCGCATCTGAGCCCGAACCCGAGCCCGCACCCGAATCTGTGCCCGCACCTGAATCGAAGGCTGCACCCGAACCGATGGCCTCCATGGCGCAAAGTCTGTTTGGCGAGGAGGAGGTGGTGGTACGCCATCGTCACAAGCAACGTGTGATTATGTCGCTCTACGATGAGCCTGTTGTGTCGTCGCACCCCGCCTTGACCTCACAACCCGTTCCGCGTGCCGAGGAGATTGTTCCGGCCGAGAGCGAACTGGTGGCTGTGGCGTGTGAGCCCGAGGTGATAGAGGTAACCGAATCGGAATTGGAAGAGCCGATGGAAGAGCCGAAGGTAGAAGCCGTGGAAGCCCCCTCTTCGATGGGCGACATGGCATCGTCGGAGGTTGAAACAGAAGCCCCTGCCGCAGGAACTGTGTTGGGCGAGGTGATTGCCCCCGTGCAGACCCTGGCCGATACCATTGCACCGCCGCGAGATGTGGCCTCCGAACTGCGCCACCGCGAGCCCATTACCGATTTACGTCGGGCGGTGGGGCTGAACGATAAGTTCCTGCTGATTCGCGACCTCTTCAATGGCAACGGAGCACTCTACGAGATTACGATTCGTCGACTCAATGAGTTTGATAATTTTGACGATTGCATGATTTACATTGCCGAGCATTTTGCCTGGAATCCCAACTCGGATGGTGCGAAGTTGATGATGGAACTGCTCGAACGTAAATTCGAACAAGCGTAACCTATGGCCAAGCTCTATTTGGTGCCGACTCCCATCGGCAATTTGGATGATATCACCCTGCGGGCGGTGGAGGTGTTGCGTTCGGTCGATTTGATTTTGGCCGAGGATACCCGTACCACCTCGTTTCTGCTACGCCACCTCGGGATCGAGAAACCGCTCAAATCCCACCATAAATTCAACGAGCATGCCACGGCGCAACTCTTCTCGGAGACGATTGCTGCGGGGCGTGATATCGCCTTGGTATCGGATGCCGGCACCCCGGGTATCTCTGATCCGGGATTCCTGCTGGTGCGTACCTGTGTCGAGCAGGGCGTTGAGGTGGAGACGCTGCCCGGCCCTACGGCCTTGATTCCGGCCTTGGTCAACAGCGGCTTTCCGTGCGACCGCTTCTGCTTCGAGGGATTCCTGCCGCAGAAGAAGGGGCGTATGAAGCAGTTGCAACGCCTGGCCGAGGAGGAGCGCACGATGATTTTTTACGAGTCGCCCTATCGCATTGTAAAGTGTCTTGAGCAGTTTGCCGAGGTGTTTGGTGCCGACCGACCGCTCTCCGTGTCGCGCGAATTGACCAAGAAGTTTGAAGAGACCGTGCGTGGTACGGTAGCCGAGGTGCTCGACCACTTCCGCGCACATGAACCCAAAGGGGAGTTTGTGGTGGTTGTAGCCGGCAAACCCACCAAAAAGAAGAAACAAGAAATAAACGACGAAGATGGCGAAGATTAGTGAACTGAATATCGCCCAACGTATCTCATTGGAAGTGCTATGGGGCTTTGCGTGGTGCTTTGCGGTTACCCCCTATTGGTTTAAGTTTTATGTGGTGGCTCCGCTCCTGGATTTCGTCTTGCGTTGTTTGCTGCGCTATCGCCGTCGAGTAATATGGGAGAACCTTACCAGCTCTTTTCCCGAGAAGAGTGAAGCGGAGTTGAAGCGTATTATGAAGGGCTATTATCGCAATTTGGCCGAAGTGTTTGTTGGTACGATGAACATGGCTCATATGCCCTTGAAGAAGATTCGCCGTTATGTGATTACACCCGATTTTGTCGAGCAGAGTCGACACTTTGAAGGGAGTGATGTGATCGTCGCTTTTGCTCACTATGGCTTGTGGGAGCTGGGTGCTTTTTGGGATCATCTGCGACCCGAATGGGTGTCGATAGGGGTGTATAAGCCGTTGCATAGTGCCGTGATGGATTGCTTTTATCAACGCTTGCGCACCACGCCTTACTCTTACCCTGTGTCGAAACGCGAGGTGATGCGTTTCTATCTGCGCAACCGCGAGCAGGGCTGGGAGGGGCGCAAATTGGCTATCGGACTCATTGCCGATCAAAGTGCTCATTTGCGACCCGATTCACATTGGTATCGTTTCCTGAATCAGGATACGCTCTTCTACGATGGTCCCGAACAGTTGGCTTTGCGCTATCATCTGCCGGTTGCCTATGCCGACTTCGACCGCACCAAGCCCGGTGTCTACACCATACGGGTTGAGATGCTTTACGATGGGAAGGAGGAACTCCCGAAATATGCCTTCACGGAACGCTATGTCCGTCATTTGGAGCAGGTGATTCGTAAACGGCCCGAACTTTGGATGTGGTCACATCGTCGATGGAAGAATAAACGAACACCCGATGAAGCGGTGTAAGATTGTCATATTAAATTGGAATGGCGCAGCGCACCTTCGTCGTTTCCTGCCGAGCGTAGTGGCTTCGGTGGGTGATGATGTAGGGGTCGTGGTGGCCGACAATGGCTCAAGTGATGAGTCGGTGGCTCTGCTCGAACAACAGTTCCCAACGGTGGAACGGGTGTTGCTCGACCGTAATTACGGCTTTGCCGAGGGGTATAACCGCGCCCTGCAACAGGTCGAGGCGGAGTATGTCATCCTGCTGAACTCCGATGTAGAAACACCTCGAGGGTGGGTGGAGCCGTTGCTGCAATGTCTGGATGAAAACCCCGATGTGGCGGCATGTGCGCCAAAGTTGCGTTCGACGGAGCAGCGGGATACCTTTGAGTATGCCGGAGCGGCAGGTGGCTATATCGATTTCCTGGGCTATCCCTTCTGTCGGGGACGTTTGTTGCGCTCCATCGAACGGGATGCGGGCCAATACGATGACGAGCGTGATGTCTTCTGGGTAACGGGAGCGGCCTTCTGTTGCCGGTTGGAGGTGTTCCGTGCCATGGGCGGATTCGATGGCGATTACTTTGCCCATATGGAGGAGATCGACCTCTCGTGGCGCATGCAACTGGCCGGATGGCGACTTCGTGTGGTACCGCAAAGCGTGGTTTACCATTATGGTGGGGGTACGCTACAAACCGATTCGCCTCGTAAAATCTACCTCAATCACCGCAACAATCTCTCGATGCTGTTTAAGTGTGCTTCGGCCTCGCAGCGACGCTTTGTGTGGATTTTGCGCCCGTGGCTCGATGTGTTGGCGGCCGTTACCTATTTGGCACAAGGGCAGGGAGGTAATTTCTGTGCCGTATTCCGTGCGTGGCGCGATTTCTTGGCGAGCCGTGCCGTGCTGCGCCGCAAACGCAGAGCGATTCATCGGGTGCAAAATTGCGATGCCTCGGCCCATATCTATCATGGTTCGCTCTTGTTGCGTTACCTGTTTGGGGTACGCCGTTTTGACCAACTCCATTTTTAATGCATTCGACCCACTATATCAGCGCATGGCGCAGGTATGGCGCACGAGGGGTTTTGTTGAACCTCCTCGAACGCATCTGTGCTTGTGTGCGTATTGAGGTGCGCCATATGACACTCCTGGCGCATCCGCTGGAGCGGGTGACGCCGGCCGAACCGCTTCCTGCTTGGCAGGAGTTGCGTTTTGCCGATTTTGAACGCCATCAGGGGGATGACCCGCGGTGGTTTACCCCTTCGAAGATGGAGCGGCTGGCTCGGGCCTATCGCCCACCCGGAAGTCGGGCTGTTGGATGCGTGGTCGATGGCCGCTTGGTGGCCTATGGTTGGATTTCGGAGCAATATATGGGCTACTCGAGACTGAAATTAGCCGATGGCGATGGCTATTTGTGGGATGATTATACCCACCCCGATTATCGTGGGCAGGGGTGGCATGGAGCGTTGATTCGCATCCGCGAACAGCTGTTGCTTCAGGCGGGGAAACAACGGGCGTTGAGTGTCGTTGCCCGCTTCAATCGAGCCTCCCGTCGAGGTTTTGAACGCATCGGCTATCTCCCGCTCGAGCATTATCGGTTTGGCCGATGGTGGGGGCGAAGATTCTCCACCTTGCGATACGCAAAAGAAGCTGTCTAAAGAGGCTGTTTTGTCGTTGTACTTCTCCTCGAAATATGCTCATACACCCGACGACCTGCGCTTTCTCGGTTTGCGCACGTCTTCAGCACTCGTTATACACCTGCAAACGAAAAGGGTGTGTTCCAAACGATGTTGGACACACCCTTTTGCTATCAGCAGTCTTCGTTCGAAGTCTCTACTTATTGATTTTTGCCCAGGAGTCTTTGAGCGTTACCGTGCGGTTAAACACCAGATGCTCGGGCGTTGAGTCGGTGTCGGGGCAGAAGTAACCCACACGCTCGAACTGCACGGCCTTGCCGACAGGTACCTCACGGAGCGACGGCTCCAGGTAACCGGTAATCTTCACCAGCGAATCGGGGTTGAGGTTATCCTCCCACGTCTTGCCGCCCTCTTCGCAACCCTCGTTGGGGTCTTCGGTGAGGAACAAGGGGTTGAACAGACGCACCTCGGCCTCCACGGCATCCTTGGCCGATACCCAGTGGATCACACCCTTCACACGACGGCCGTCGCTCGACGAGCCACCACCCGACATCGGGTCGTGCGTGCAATGCAGCTCGATGATGTTGCCCTCCTCGTCTTTGATGACCTCCTCGTATTTGATGAGGTAGGAGTAGCGCAGACGCACCTCGCCACCCGGTTGCAGGCGGAAGAACTTCTTGGGGGGATTCTCCATGAAGTCGTCACGCTCGATGTAGATCACCTTCGAGAAGGGTACCTGACGTGTGCCGGCAGCCTCATCCTCGGGGTTGTTGATGGCCGTGAAGAGCTCGGTCTTGCCCTCCTCGTAGTTCGTGATAACCACCTTCAAGGGGTTCAGCACCGCCATGCGACGCTCGGCGACCTTGTTCAGGTCCTCGCGTACGCAGAACTCCAATTTACCGAGGTCGATGACGTTGTCACGCTTGGCGACACCCACCATCTCGGCGAAGTTACGCACCGAGGCGGGCGTGTAGCCCTTGCGGCGCAGGGCGCAGATGGTCGGCATGCGCGGGTCATCCCAACCCATGACGGCACCCTCCTGCACGAGTTTCAGCAGGCGACGTTTCGACATCATCGTATAGGTGAGGTTCAGGCGAGCGAACTCGTATTGGTGCGAGGGGTAGATCTCCAACGCCTCGATAAACCAGTCGTAGAGCGGACGGTGTACGTCGAACTCGAGCGTACAGATCGAGTGGGTGATGCGCTCGATCGAGTCGCACTGGCCGTGGGCGTAGTCGTACATCGGGTAGATGCACCACTTGTTGCCGGTGCGGTGGTGTTCGGCATGCAGGATGCGATACATAATCGGGTCGCGGAACAGCATGTTCGGATGCGCCATGTCGATTTTGGCACGCAGTACCTTTGCACCATCCTCGAACTCACCGGCCTTCATGCGCTCGAAGAGGTCGAGGTTCTCCTCCACCGAGCGGTCACGCCACGGTGAGGGGGTTCCGGGAACCGATACTGTACCGCGATTTTCACGAATCTGCTCCTGCGTCTGGTCATCGACGTAAGCCAGCCCCTTCTTGATGAGCTTTACGGCCCACTCGTAGAGTTGATCGAAATAGTCCGAGGCGTAACGCTCCAGTGCCCAATCGAAACCAAGCCACTGAATGTCGCGTTTAATCGAATCGACATACTCGGTATCCTCCTTGACGGGGTTCGTGTCGTCGAAACGCAGGTTGCACTTGCCGCCATATTTCTTAGCCATGCCGAAGTTGATGCAGATGCTCTTGGCGTGGCCGATATGCAGGTAGCCGTTTGGCTCGGGCGGGAAGCGGGTTTGAATCTCCTTTTCGCCTTTGGCGATGGACTCTTCGATGATTTCCTCGATGAAATTGAGCGATTTCTCGCGTGTTTCGGTGGTTTCGATTGCCATATATTTTCTGTGTTTTGTTCGGTTGAATGCTCTTCGACCGACAAAAATAGGGAAAAGATTTTAATTTTGATTACTTTTGCAGCGAAGAATCGGTCAGATATGCGAAAAATTACCAACGAAGAGTTGCACCGTCCCTCGGTTGAAGCCTTTGCTGCGATGCAGAAGATGCCCGTAGTGGTGGTGCTGGACAATGTGCGTTCGATGCAGAATGTGGGGGCCTTCTTCCGCACGGGAGACGCCTTTGCTATCGAGAAAATCTATCTGTGCGGTATTACGGCTACGCCTCCGGCACGCGACATTCACAAGACGGCTCTTGGTGCCGAGATGACGGTCGAGTGGGCGTATGCGCCGATGACCCGGACGGTGGTTGAGCAACTGCAGGCAGAAGGCTATCGGGTGCTGGCCATCGAGCAGGTCGAAGGGGCTGTGATGCTCGATTGCTTTGAGGTCGAGGCGGGCGTAAAATATGCCCTTGTCTTTGGCAATGAGGTTGAGGGCGTAGCGCAGGAGGTGGTCGATCTGGTCGACGGCTCGATTGAGATTCCGCAGGTGGGTACGAAACACTCGATTAATGTCTCGGTTTCGGGCGGTGTCGTGCTATGGGAATTTTTTAAGCAGAGCAAAGAGTAAAGAGGAGAGAGGAAAGAGGAAAGAGGAACTTTGCGATTAAGGCGAGGGCAGAGGCCGCTTGCGGAGTATGCCGAGCCGTAGCAAAGTCAAGTCTGCGAAGCAGGATTAAAGAGGAAAGAGAAGTTCGGGGCAATTAAGAATTTTTTGGTGTCCTCTCAAAATTCCCAAAACTCCCAACCCTCCCAAAAAAACTACAAGCTAATTTTTTTGAATTTAATAGTATGTCGGTAGAGAGTAAAGTACGAGCAGTGACTACGGCCACGCTGGCAAAGATGAAACACGAGGGCGAGAAGATAGCCATGCTTACCGCCTATGATTTTACGATGGCAAAGATTGTCGATGGGGCAGGTATTGATATTATTCTGGTGGGCGATTCGGCTGCCAATGTGATGGCCGGACACACGACTACGCTTCCTATTACCCTCGACCAGATGATCTATCACGCGGCCTCGGTCGTGCGTGGTACGGAGCGCGCCTTTGTGGTGGTCGACATGCCCTTTGGAACGTGTAGCGGCGATGAGCGTGTGGCGTTGGAGGCCGCTATCCGCATCATGAAGGAGACAGGTGCCGATGGGGTGAAGATTGAGGGTGGCGAGGAGTTGTTACCCTGCATCAAGAAGATTATCGCAGCCGGTATTCCCGTGATGGGCCACCTCGGATTGACTCCGCAGTCGATTCACCAACTCGGAGGCTATGGTCTGCGCGCCAAGGAGGAGGCCGAAGCCGAGAAACTGCTGCGCGATGCGCAGTTGCTTGACGAGGCCGGTTGCTTTGCTATGGTTATGGAGAAGATTCCGGCGGCTTTGGCCGAGCGTGTAACGCGCAGCGTGTCGATGCCGACCATCGGTATTGGCGCCGGTGCGGGCTGTGATGGTCAGGTGCTGGTGGTGCACGATATGCTCGGCATGAACAAGGGCTTCAAGCCGAAGTTCTTGCGCCAGTATGCCGACCTGCATGCCGTGATGACCGATGCCATCGGTCGTTATGTGGGGGATGTGAAGTCGGGTGATTTCCCCAACGAGCAGGAGCAATATTAATCCAAAACACCCAAAACACCCAAAATCCCCAAACACCCCAAAATACGATTTATCTCCTATTTTTTACTATCTTTGTCTTTTCGGACATCAAGAACTGTAAGAACAATGAATTTTTATCGCAAAGGGCGCATCGTGGCGGCAACGCTTGTTTTTGTGGCCGTGACGCTCTTGTTTTTGGATTTCTCGGGTACCATACACCGCTATTTGGGGTGGTTGGCCGAAGTTCAACTATTACCCGCTTTGTTGGCGGTCAATGTGGTGGTCGTGGTCGCTCTGGTGCTCTTGACGCTCCTCTTTGGGCGTTTGTATTGCTCGGTGATCTGTCCGCTGGGTGTGATGCAGGATGGCATTGCTCGCCTGGGACTGCGAGCCAAAAAAAATCGCTATGGCTATACCCGCCCTCGCACCTTGTTGCGTGTCGGGGTGTTGGTGCTCTTCGGGGTGCTGTTCCTCGGAGGTGTCGGTTCGCTCTTTGCGCTGCTGGCTCCCTATAGTGCCTTTGGCCGTATCGTGACCAACCTCCTGCAACCCCTTTGGATGTGGGGGAATAATCTGCTGGCCATGGTTGCTGCCCACTACGATAGTTACGCCTTCTATGAGGTGACGGTCTGGTGGAAGGGGTTGGCATCCTTGCTTACGGCGGTGGTGACGCTCGTGGTGGTCGGTCTGCTGGCTTGGCGGGGTGGTCGCACATGGTGCAATACCATCTGCCCGGTAGGTACGCTGCTTGGCTTTATCTCCCGCTACGCGTGGATGCGTCCCGTGATAGATACCGAGAAGTGCAATGGCTGTGGGTTGTGTGCCCGTCGTTGCAAGGCGGCCTGCATCGACCCGAAGAGCCATACGATTGATATGAGCCGCTGTGTGGTTTGTTTCGACTGCCTCGATAGTTGTCGCCAGGGGGCGATTCGCTATGAGGTGCGCCGCAAAAAAGGTCCGGCGAAACAATCGCAGCCGACGGATGGCGCACGACGCTCCTTCTTGACGATGGGAGCAGCGGTGGTTGCATCGACGGTTGTGGCCCAGCAACAAAAGAAGGTCGATGGCGGCGTGGCGACCATCCTCGATAAGCAGATTCCTAATCGTCAAACCCCGATTCTGCCTCCCGGAGCACGTTCAGCAAGCCATTTTGCACAACATTGCACGGCCTGCCAATTGTGCGTGGCGGCCTGCCCGAATGGGGTGTTGCGCCCCTCTGGTGGGGTGATGACCCTGTTGCAACCGACCCTCTCGTTCGAGCGGGGCTACTGTCGCCCCGAATGTACGAAGTGCTCGGAGGTCTGCCCGACCGATGCCATCTCGCTCCTGACCCGTGAGGAAAAATCGTCACGTCAGGTAGGACATGCCGTGTGGGTGCGCGAGAACTGCGTAGCCGCCTCGCGGGAGGTGCAGTGCGATAATTGCGCCCGCCATTGTCCGACGGGGGCTATTCAGATGGTCGAACAGGGCGAGGGTAAGGCGAAGATTCCGACGGTCGATGCCGAGCGTTGCATCGGTTGTGGTGCCTGCGAATACCTCTGTCCGGCACGTCCCTTCAGTGCGCTGTATGTCGAGGGACATGAGGTGCAACGAACCCTTTAATTTGGAGCGAGCCATGAATACGAATGATAAGAAACAGGTTACACGACGTGAGTTTCTGCGCCGATTGGGCGTAGGAGGTGCGTTTGCCGCCACCTCCCTCGTGGGTTGCACACCGAAGGGGCGTACTGCGGATACGGCTTCGGAGCGTCGTCCTGATGCCGCGAAGATGACCTATCGCACCACCCCGACTACGGGGGATAAGGTGTCGTTGCTGGGGTATGGTTGTATGCGTTGGCCGCTGGTGGATCCCGAAGACCGCAACTCTCCGATGGATCAGGAGCAGGTCAATCGATTGGTCGATTACGCCATCGAACACGGCGTGAACTACTTTGATACGGCCCCTGTCTATGGTCGAGGACTCTCGGAACGTGTGACGGGAACGGCACTGAAACGCCATCCGCGCGAGAAATACTTCATTGCCACGAAACTCTCGAACATGCGAGACTTCTCGCGGGAGGGGGCTCTGGCGATGTATCGCAAATCGTTCGAGGAGTTGCAGGTCGATTACATCGACTACTACCTGCTCCACTCGATAGGCGGTGGTGATGGTATTCCGACCGTGCGCAAACGCTTCTTCGATAATGGGGTGTTGGAGTTCCTGCTCAAAGAGCGCGAGGCAGGGCGCATTCGCAACCTTGGATTCTCCTATCACGGGGATGTGAAGGCCTTTGATTACCTGCTTTCGTTGCACGATGAGATTCGGTGGGACTTCGTGCAGATTCAGCTCAACTATGTCGATTGGAAGCATGCCGGTCGTCGCAACACGAATGCCGATTATCTCTACGATGAACTGTGGAAACGGGGTATTCCGTCGGTCATCATGGAGCCGCTCTTGGGTGGTCGTCTGGCTTCGCTCAACGAGCACCTTACGACCCGCCTCAAAGAGCGTCGTCCGGAGGAGAGCATCGCCTCGTGGGCCTTCCGCTTTGCCGGAACACCGGAGGGGGTACTGACGGTGTTGAGTGGTATGACTTATCAGGAGCATTTGGAGGATAATCTGAAGACCTACTCACCGTTGGAGCCCTGCACTGACGAGGAGTTGACGCTGCTTGAAGATACGGCACAACGCTACCTGCGCTATCCGCTGATTAACTGCACCGATTGCCTCTACTGCATGCCGTGCCCCTATGGATTGGATATTCCGGCCATCTTTAAGCATTATAATAAATGTATCAACGAGGGCAATGTCTCGGCTTCGTCGGGCGATGCCGATTATCGACGAGCGCGGCGTGCCTTCCTGGTGGGCTACGACCGTTCGGTGCCGAAACTGCGACAGGCGGCACATTGCATTGGTTGTCGTGAGTGTGTCGAGCATTGTCCGCAGCGGATCGATATTCCGGCACAAATGCGGAAAATCGATGCTTATGTCGAAGATTTGAAGCAGGGTAAGCATTTCTAAATAGATGCACGTTGAGAATCGCCTCTCTGATGAAAAAATGTTTATATTTTTTTCGTCGGAGAGGCGTATTGTTTAGGTTATTTCGGAAATAATGTGTACTTTTGCAGGCAACAAAATCGCATTCATTATGTCCTTTATTAATGAAAGGGTACAGCCTGAAGGTCTGACCTTCGATGATGTGCTGTTGGTGCCCGCCTATTCTGAAGTGTTGCCGCGAGAGGTTTCGACCGAGACCCGTTTTTCGCGTAATATCAATCTCAATATCCCGATTGTTTCGGCGGCTATGGATACCGTTACAGAGGCTCCTATGGCTATTGCCTTGGCGCGTGAGGGCGGTATCGGTGTCATTCACAAGAATATGTCGATTACCGAACAGGCTGCTCATGTGCGTCGTGTGAAGCGTGCCGAGAATGGTATGATTTACGACCCGGTAACCATCTCGAAGGAGGCGACCGTGGGCGATGCGCTTGCGTTGATGCACGAGAATAAAATCGGTGGTATTCCGGTTGTGGATGAGGCGAAAAAACTGATTGGTATCGTGACGAACCGCGACTTGCGCTTCCAACGTGATATGACACGCCTGATTGGCGATGTGATGACCCCGCGCGAACGCCTCGTGACGACCCACTCGACCGATTTGGAAAATGCCAAGGATGTATTGCTCGGTTCGAAAATCGAGAAACTGCCGGTGGTGGATGACAACGGCAAACTCGTTGGCTTGATTACCTATAAGGACATTACGAAGATTCAGGACCATCCGAATGCCTGCAAAGATGCCAAAGGTCGTCTGCGTGTGGCTGCCGGTGTCGGTATCACGGAGGATGCCATACAGCGTGTACGTGCTTTGGTGGCAGAGGGCGTGGATGCCGTTGTGCTCGACTCGGCGCATGGTCACTCGGCCAACATCGCCAAGAAGTTGCGTGAAATCAAGGCCGAGTTCCCCGAGTTGGATGTCGTGGCCGGTAACATTGCTACGGCCGAGGCGGCTCGTTTCCTGATTGAGGCCGGTGCAGACGGTATCAAGGTAGGT
Organism: Alistipes sp.; assembly: GCA_017623115.1. GTDB lineage: Bacteria > Bacteroidota > Bacteroidia > Bacteroidales > Rikenellaceae > Alistipes. The sequence goes on along the minus strand of JAGAPT010000017.1, from coordinate 150,808 downwards.
ATCGGTCCGGGCTCGATTTGTACGACCCGTATCATTGCCGGTGTCGGTGTGCCGCAACTCTCGGCCATCTATGCTGCCGCTCAGGAGGCTAAGAAGTCCGGCGTACCGGTGATTGCCGATGGTGGCTTGCGTTACTCGGGCGATATCGTGAAGGCCTTGGCTGCCGGCGGTGATTCGGTGATGGTCGGCTCGATGTTTGCCGGTACGGAGGAGGCTCCGGGTGAGACGATTATCTTCAATGGTCGAAAGTTTAAGTCCTATCGTGGCATGGGTTCGATTGATGCCATGAAGGCGGGCTCGGCTGACCGTTACTTCCAGAAGGGATGCGAGGGCAATATCAATAAGCTGGTTCCCGAAGGCATTGTGGCTCGTGTGCCGTATAAGGGTACGTTAAACGAGACGGTCTTCCAGCTCATTGGTGGTTTGCGCTCGGGCATGGGTTACTGCGGAGCGAAGGATATTCCGACACTCCAAACTGCGAAGTTTATCCGCATCACGGCATCGGGTATGCAGGAGAGCCACCCGCACGATGTGGCCATCACGCGTGAGGCTCCGAACTATTCGAGCGAACGATAAACCGATAGGTTATGTGAAAAAGACTTCAGCTCACAAATTCGAACACTTGATATGGTGCGTCGTTTTGTGGGCTGAGTTGTTTTAAGGTTGATGAGTAATAAAATTTAACACATTAAAAAAAAGAGCAATATGAAGCAGGATATGATTGTCATCTTGGATTTGGGTAGCCATGAGAATACGACGTTGGCGCGAGCTATTCGAGATTTGGGCGTATATAGCGAGATTTATCCCCATGATATCACAGTCGAGGAGTTGAAAGCACTGCCCAATGTAAAGGGTGTGATTATCAACGGAGGCCCGAATAATGTGATCGACGGCGAGGAGATTGATGTGTTGCCGGCTATCTACGAAGCGGGTTATCCGGTGATGGCTGCCGGTCATGCAAAGGCGCAATGCGCAGTGACGCTGCCCGCCTTTGGCAACGATATGGAGGCCATCAAGGAGGCCGTGAAGTCGTTTGTCTTCGAGACGTGCAAGGCCGAGACGAACTGGAACATGAAGAATTTTATCGACGACCAGGTAGAACTTGTTCGTCGTCAGGTAGGCGATAAGAAGGTGTTGCTGGCCTTGTCGGGTGGTGTCGATTCGTCGGTGCTGGCAGCCCTGCTCTTGAAGGCTATTGGCGATAAACTCGTTTGCGTACACGTCAACCATGGCCTGATGCGCAAGGGCGAGTCGGAGGATGTCGTGGAGGTGTTCCGCAATCAGCTCAATGCCAATTTGGTCTATGTCGATGCTACGGAGCGTTTCCTCACGAAGCTCGAAGGTGTCGAGGATCCCGAGCAGAAGCGTAAGATTATCGGTGGCGAGTTTATCCGTGTTTTCGAGGAGGAGGCTCGCAAACTCGACGGTGTTGACTTCCTCGGTCAGGGTACCATCTATCCCGACATCGTGGAGAGTGGTACGAAGACGGCCAAAATGGTTAAGAGCCACCACAATGTAGGTGGTCTGCCGGAGGATTTGCAGTTCGAGCTCGTTGAGCCGTTGCGTCAGTTGTTCAAGGATGAGGTGCGTGCCTGCGGTGTTGAGTTGGGTCTGCCCTATGATATGGTTTATCGTCAGCCCTTCCCGGGTCCGGGTCTGGGTGTGCGTTGCCTGGGTGCTATTACCCGCGACCGTCTGGAGGCTGTTCGTGAGTCGGATGCTATCCTGCGTGAGGAGTTCAAGCGTGCCGGTCTCGACAAGAAAGTATGGCAATACTTTACGCTGGTTCCCGACTTCAAGTCGGTGGGTGTGCGCAACAATGCTCGCTCGTATGATTGGCCGGTGATTATTCGTGCCGTCAATACGGTTGATGCCATGACCGCCACGATCGAGGAGATTGAGTGGCCGTTGCTCCACAAGATTGCCGGTCGTATCTTGGCCGAGGTGCCCAATGTGAATCGCGTCTGCTACGACCTTTCGCCGAAGCCGAGTGCTACGATTGAGTGGGAGTAGTCGAACGACTTCGACCTTCCTGCCAAATAAAAGGAGCGTTCAACCAAGCAGTTGAACGCTCCTTTGCTGTAGCGATATATCGCTCGTTAGAACTTTACCAAGATACGGAACACCTTACCCGGAGCCTCGGCCCACTGCTTCATCACCTCCTCGGCTGTTTCGGGGGTGGCAATGGCGGAAATCAGCCGCTCCTTGGGGAATGCAGGGTGCTCGTCGAAGAAGCGAATCACGGCGCGGAAATCCGAGGGCATGGCGTTGCGCGAGCCACGGATGTCGAGCTCCTTCTGCACGAAGAGTTTTGTTTGGAACTCTACGTTACTCTTGGCGTAGCCGATGCAGACCACACGGCCGGCAAAGGCCACCTCGTCGACCGCCATGACATAGGTGATGGGCGAGCCGACAGCCTCGATAACGACATTCGGGCCATGTCCGCCGGTCAGCTCCTGCAGGCGAGCGTGGACATCCTCCTGCATCGTGTTGACCGTGTAGGTGGCACCCAGCTCCTTGGCGAGGGCCAGCTTCTCATCGTCGATGTCAGCGGCAATGACCGTAGCACCACGCAGTGCGGCACGAACGATGGCACCTACGCCAATCATACCGCATCCGATGACCATCACGACATCCAGGTCGGTCACCTCGGCACGCTCTACGGCATGGAAGCCGACGCTCATCGGCTCGATGAGGGCGGCATCGCGCGGAGAGACGCCATCGGCCGGAATCACCTTCTGCCAAGGTACGACGATGTAGTCGGACATGGCACCGTTGCGCTGCACTCCGAGTGTCTGGTTGAACTGGCAGGCATTCACGCGACCGGCCAGACACGAGGCACATGTGCCGCAGTTCGTGTAGGGGTTAATCGTGACGGTTTGGCCTACGGTGAGCGATGCGGGAACGCCTTCGCCCAGAGCCGCAATCGCGCCACCAATCTCATGACCCGGGATGACGGGGAGCTGCACCATCGGGTTACGACCGAGATAGGTATTCAGGTCCGAGCCGCAATAGCCGACGTAACACATCTTGACAAGCACTTCGCCTGCCTGGGGTTTGGGTTGCTCCACCTCGACAACGCGCATCTCGGAGGGAGCGACAATCTGTACTGCTTTCATGTTGTTATGCTGTTTTGTTGTTATTCAGACATGTTTTTGATGTAGGGTAACTCGACCAGGTGCTCGAAACCGTAGAAACGCTCGGCGTTGCGGCCGAGAAACATCGCCTTCTCCTCGTCGGTTAGTTCGGTTGTCTTTTGCACGAAGTCATACGACATGCGGTAGGTGATAGCTGTAATCGTGCGGGGGTAATCCGACCCCCACATCAACTTCTCCATACCCACCTCGTCGGCCGCTTGGCGGATGGCGCGGATGGCTCCGTGGAAGGGGTAGAACTCGCTGTTGTAGAGCCAGGTGATGCCACCTGATTCAATCATGACATGCGGATGGCGAGCCAATCGAACCTGCTCCATGAAATGGGGATAGGTGGCCATGCCGAAGTGGCCGATGGCGACACGCAGCGTGGGGTGGTCGATGATGATTTCCTCCAACTGGCCAATCTGCACGGGGTCATCGTCGAGGTCGATGGAGAGCCACATGGCGTGTGCCTCCATGTAGTCGAACAGACGCACCATCTTCTCGTCGGTGAGTTGTACGGTTACCGTATCCGTCTTGAGGCGGTTAGCCGGAATCTTGATGGCACGGAATCCGCGGGCACGAAGAGCCTCGGCCTGCTCGACAACATCGTCACGGAAGTAGTCGCACATGCCGCAGCAGAAGAATCGGTCGGGGTAACGCTGCATGACCTCTTCGAGGTAGTCGTTTTGCAGGCCGTCGATATACTCTTGTGTGATGACGGCTGCCGACACCTGTGCGTAGTTCATGTTCGAGAGGAATACCTCGGCCGAGTTGCGCCCGTCAATTAGGAAGGGCGGCACCATCTGCACCTCCTCACCGAGGAAGTGCGAACGGCCGTTTTCGAGTGTCTGGATGCGCTTGCCATTCCATACGGCATCCTGGCGGAGCCACAGGTGGGCATGGGCATCGATGATTTTATAATCCATGTGCGATGTGGTTTAGGAGTTGGCCCAGCTTACGCGCTGTTGGTCGCCGATGATCTCGCGCACCTCCTCTACGAGCTGCCAGTCGATCGGCTCCTCGATGAAGGCAAGGTTCTTCTTCACATTCTCGGGGTTGGCCGACGAGAAGAGCGTCGTGGCGATGCGGTCGTTCGAGAGGGCATACTGCATGGCGAGCTTCTCGATGGGGTAGCCCTTCGAGGCACAATGCTCGGCGGCCTTCTTGCACGCCTCGACGAGCGGTTTGGGTGCGGGGTGCCAATCGGGTACGCCACGCTGCGACAAGAGACCCATCGAGAGGGGCGATGCACTGATGATACCTACGTTGTGCTCCTCGAAGAAGTCGAGGAAGTCGACCATCTTGTCGTCGCACAAGCAGTAGTGGCAGAAGTTGAGCACACTCTCGACCGTGCCCGCAGGTACATGCTCGATGACCCAACGGAGATTTTCGAGTTGCAGATCTGTGATACCGACGTGGCTTACGATGCCCTTCTCGCGCAGTTCGACAAGTGCCGGGAGGGTTTCGCCTACCACCTGATTCAGGTCGGCAAACTCCACGTCGTGCACATTAATCAGGTCGATGTGGTCGATATGCAGACGCTCCATGCTCTCGTAAACGCTCTCCTGGGCGCGCTTGGCCGAGTAGTCCCACGTATTTACGCCATCCTTGCCGTATCGACCCACCTTGGTCGAGAGGTAGTATTTGTCGCGCGGAATGTTCTTCAGGGCTTTGCCGAGTACTGTTTCGGCCTTGTAGTGGCCGTAGTAGGGCGATACGTCGATGAAGTTCATGCCACCTTCGATGGCGGTGTAGACCGCTTCGAGGGCCTCCTCTTCACGGGTCGAGCGAAAGACGCTGCCGAGCGACGATGCACCGAAACTCAGTGCCGATACCTTCATGCCGGTTTTACCGATTTCGTTGGATTTCATTGGGTTATTCTTTTTGGTTGAAAAATTCTATTGCAAACAAACAAAAATAGCGATTTTTTTTGAAATTGCAATATGCTATGTCGGAAAAGGTGGGCGGAAAAAAGAATGTTTGTTTTGTGGGAAAAGTCGGGGAGCGGATAGCTGATGGGTGGCACTGAACTTTTCGGGTCGTTTTTTGGTTGGTTTATGCCTGAAAATGGCCTGAAAAGTTTGTCCGATAAGATAAAAATTGTATTTTTGTAGTTCATTTGGGCTGTTGTGTGAATGCCTGAATGAAGGGATTTTTTGACTCGAGAATCATGAAGATAACCCATCAATTGACGCGAGCCGAGTTGGAGCGTATACTCATTGGCCGTGAACATATCGAAATAGCCCCGGAGACACGCCGGGCTGTTGAGGAGTGTTACCGATTTTTAGCAGATTTTTCGAAAGATAAAGTCATCTATGGCATCAATACGGGCTTTGGCCCGATGGCCCAATGGCGTATCGACGACGCTGACCTCGAAGCGTTGCAATACAACATCATTCGCAGCCACTCGACCGGTGCCGGCGAGCCGCTCGGTGAGGAGTGTGTGCGAGCTGCAATGGTGGCTCGTCTGATGACCTTCCTGCAAGCCCATTCGGGTGTGCATGTCGATACGGTCGACCTGCTGGTCGAGATGCTCAACCATGAAATCTATCCCGTAATTCCCCAGCACGGCAGTGTTGGGGCGAGTGGCGATTTGGTGCAGTTGGCCCATTTGGCATTGGCACTCATTGGCGAGGGTGAGGTCTTCTGGCAGGGAGAGCGTCGTGCTGCCGGTGAGGTGCTCGCGGCTTGCGGGCTGCAACCGTTGCGTATGTATGTGCGTGAGGGGTTGGCCGTGACGAATGGTACGGCGGTGATGACCGGTATCGGACTCAATAACCTGCTGCTGGCCGAGCGTTTGGCCGATTGGGCACTGCTGGGGTCGGTGCTGATGAACGAAATAGCTGCCTCGTACGACGACTTGATGTCGGAGGAGCTCAATGCGCTGAAACACCACGAGGGACAACAGCGGGTGGCTGCCCGCATGCGTGAATGGGCGGTCGGAAGTCGTCGTCTGCTCAAGCGCGAGGAGGTGCTCTATCGCCGACACGAGCAGACTACGTTCCAACACAAGGTGCAGCCCTACTACTCGTTGCGTTGCATCCCGCAGATTCTGGGGCCGGTCTATGATGCGCTGGCCAATGCCGAGCGTGTGCTCTTCCATGAGCTGAATGCGGCCGATGACAATCCGATTGTCGATCCGGTACATCGCACGGTGATACACGGCGGTAACTTCCATGGCGATTATGTCTCGTTCGAGATGGACAAGATGAAGATTGCCGTGACGAAGCTCACGATGTTGGTCGAGCGACAGATGAACTACCTCTTCCACGACCGCATCAACGGCATCCTGCCTCCCTTCGTGAACTTGGGTGTGCTGGGCTTGAACTATGGATTGCAGGCCTCGCAGTTTACGGCGACATCGACGACGGCCGAGTGTCAGACCCTCTCGAATCCGATGTATGTGCACTCGATTCCGAATAACAACGACAATCAGGATGTGGTCAGCATGGGTACGAATGCGGCACTGATTTGCCGCCGTGTCCTCGACAATGCATGTCAGGTGATGGCGATTCACTTGATGGCCTTGGCGCAGGCGGTCGATTGTCTGAAGATTGCCGATGAGTTGGCTCCCGCCACCCGTGCGCTCTACGACCGTGTGCGAGCCGAGGTGCCGACCTTTGTCGAAGATAGCCCGAAATACCGTGAAATCGAACGCTTGATAGCGATGATAAAAGCCAGATAAGAGCCATGATGAGTGAACAACGATATGCCCTCGTAACGGGTGCAAGCCGAGGTATCGGTCGTGCTGTGGCCATTCGATTGGCCCAAGCCGGGTATCGCCTGCTGATTAATTATGCCTCGAACCATGCGGCTGCCGAGGAGACCCTGGCGGCGGTGCGTGCAACCGGGTCGGAGGGGGAGTTGCTCCCGTTCGATGTGTCGGATGGTGCGGCTGTCGAGCAGGCACTCGAGGCGTGGCAAGAGGCGCATCCGGGGGAGGTTATCTCGGTGGTGGTCAATAATGCGGGCATTCGCAAAGATAACCTCTTGATGTGGATGCCGCGCGAAGATTGGCATCGAGTCCTGGCTACCTCGCTCGATGGATTCTATCACGTCACCCAGCCGCTGTTGAAGAATATGATTGTCCGTAAGTGGGGGCGAGTGGTCAATATCGTATCCCTCTCGGGTATCAAGGGACTGCCCGGCCAGACCAATTATTCGGCCGCCAAAGGTGGATTGATTGCCGCGACCAAGGCTCTGGCACAGGAGGTAGCCAAGAAACACATCACGGTAAATGCCGTGGCACCGGGTTTTATTCGTACCGATATGACAGGCGATCTGAATGAGGCGGAACTCAAAAAACTGATTCCAGTCGGCCGTTTTGGCGAGGCGGAGGAGGTGGCCGATTTGGTGGCCTTCCTTTGCTCGGATGGTGCAGCCTACATCACCGGAGAGGTGATATCGATTAATGGCGGAATATACATGTAAGCGATGAAAAACAGAGTAGTCATCACGGGAATGGGTATCTATTCCTGCATCGGAAAAAATAAAGAGGAGGTAACGCGTTCGCTCTATGAGGGGCGTTCGGGCATTGGTATCGACCCTGCACGCAAAGAGTTGGGCTATCGTTCGGCATTGACGGGTATACTCGAGAAACCCGAGTTGAAGGGGAAACTAGATCGTCGTCAGCGTCTTTGCTTGCCCGAGCAGGGGCAATATGCCTATGTGGCGACCGTCGAGGCGATGGCCGAGGCGGGTATTGATGCCGACTTTCTGGCTGCCCACGAGGTGGGTATCCTCTATGGGAATGACAGTTCGGCCGAGCCGGTGATTAATGGGGTGGATATCATCCGTGCTAAGCGCAATACGGCTCTTGTCGGCTCGGGCAATATTTTCCAGTCGATGAACTCGACCATCACGATGAACCTCTCAACGATTTTCAATCTGCGAGGTGTCAACTTTACCATCTCGGGAGCCTGCGCGAGTGGTTCACATGCCATTGGTATGGGCTATATGCTGATTCGTCAGGGCTTGCAGGAGTGTGTCATCTGCGGAGGAGCCGAGGAGGTCAATGTCTATTCGGTGGGTAATTTCGATGCCCTGAGTGCCTTCTCGATGCGCGAGGACGAGCCGGCAAAGGCCTCACGCCCATTTGATAAAAACCGGGATGGCTTGGTGCCGAGTGGCGGTGCTGCTACGGTTATTTTGGAGAGTTGCGAGTCGGCTGTGCGTCGTGGTGCAACGATTCTGGCCGAGGTGGTGGGATACGGATTCTCGTCGAATGGCGACCATATCTCGGTGCCGAATGTCGATGGACCTGCGCGTTCGTTGCGTATGGCGTTGCGTGATGCGGAAATGACTCCCGAGCAGATTGATTATGTCAATGCCCATGCGACTTCGACCCCGATTGGCGATCAGAATGAGGCGCGTGCGATTGCCGAGGTCTTTGGCGCACATCGTCCGCTTGTTACCTCGACCAAATCCTTTACAGGCCACGAGATGTGGATGGCCGGAGCGAGTGAGGTGGTCTACTCGATGTTGATGATGCAGCACGATTTTATTGCTCCGAATCTGAATTTCGAGGAGCCCGATGAAGCATCGGCTCTGCTCAATATTCCACGCGAACGTGTCGATAGAGCGTTTGATACCTTCTTGAGCAATTCGTTTGGATTTGGCGGTACAAATTCGACCCTTATTATACGGAAAATCAAACAGTAACGAAAAAACAAGTATAAGAGAGATGACAAAAGAGGAATTGATTGAAAAGGCCATTGTGGTATTGGCCGAGGAGTTTGAAATCGAAGCGGCGGCCATCACGCCCGAGGCCTTGCTGACGGAGACGTTGGGACTGGATAGTCTCGATTTGGTCGATGTGGTGGTCTTGGTTGAGCAGAACTTCGGCATTACGTTGAAGGGTCCCGACTTTGTGGGTGTTGCCACCTTTGCCGATTTCTACGAGATGTTGTGGCGTAAAATCAATGGCTAACGAGGCACATAAAGGCTGGGATGGTAAGTCGCGCGGAGGGCATACGGGTTATTTGATTTTTGTTCGTGTAATTCGTCTGCTGGGGATTCGTGGGGCGTATACTTTGTTGGCCTTTGTGGCACTGTACTTCATTCCGTTTGCTCCGCGGGCAACGCGGGCTATTTGGAACTACCATCGTCGTCGTCGCGGGTTGAGTCGCATGGCAGCGATGGTGGCACTCTATCGCCACTACTATTGCTTCGGGCAGACGCTGATTGATAAAATTGCGCTGCGAGGCGGCCTGGCCAATCGCTATCATTTTTGCTTTGGCGAGGCATTCGAGTCGTTTCTTGCCCTGCTGGAGCAGGGGCATGGTGCGGTTCTCATTGGCGCACATGTCGGGTGCTGGGAGGCCGGAGCCGGTTTCTTCGGGCAATATGGCCGAAAAATCAACATCGTCATGTACGATGCCGAGCATCAACGCATCAAGGAGTTGCTCGACAAGGAGGAGATGGAGGAGCACGCCTATTCGATTATTCCGGTAAACGAAGATCCCATCGAAGCGTTGCTGCGCATGAAGGCGGCTTTGGATAGGGGAGAGTTGGTCTGCTTCAACGGCGATCGCTACCTCGATCCGAACTCGGCGGAGGAGATGGAGCTGATGGGTGGTCGGGTAAAGTTGCCTAAAGGCCCCTTCCTCATAGCCTCGAAATGTCGCGTTCCCGTGATTTTTTATTATACCATGCGTGAGCCGAAACGTACCTATCGTTTCCATTTTACGATAGCTTCCGAGGGGGGACGAGCCGAGGTGCCGACCTTGATGCAACACTATGCCACGTCGTTGGAGACGTTGATGCAACACTATCCTTATCAGTGGTTTAACTTTTATCCTTTCTGGAACGAATAACGATGAAACTGACACCGCAATTAGCAAAAATATATGGCCACGAGCAGCAGACGGCACTCGCGGCACAACGTCGTGCACAGGAGATAGCCTTTGCACCGGTGGTCTTTCAGGTTTCGCGCCTGATGCTCAAATATGGCATCCTGGCCTATTTGGCCGAGCATCGTGAGGGGGCTACGCAGCAACAGATTGCCGAGGCAGCGGCAATCTCCTCCTATGCGGCTCAAGTGTTGCTCGAAGCCTCGCTTTCGATTGGTACGGTGCTCGTCGAGGGTGAGCAGTATCGCTTGTCGAAGGCGGGCTGGTTTCTGCTGAACGACCCGATGGCTCGCGCCAATCTCGATTTTAACCACGATGTCAATTACCTGGGCTTGTTTCATCTCGATGAGGCGTTGCGTGAAGAGCGTCCTGCGGGATTGAAGGTCTTTGGCGATTGGCCCACCATCTATGAGGGGCTTTCGAGCCTGCCTGAGGAGGTGCAACGCAGTTGGTTCGGCTTCGACCACTTCTACTCCGACGAATCGTTTCAGGAGGCTTTGAAGGTGGTCTTTGGCGGCGAGCGAAAGGTGCGTCGCCTGCTCGATGTGGGCGGCAATACGGGCCGCTGGGCGATGCAGTGTGTGCAGCATGATGCAGAGGTGGAGGTAACCATCATGGATTTGCCGCAACAGTTGGCCTTGATGCGCGAGGCGACGGCCGGACAAGCGGGAGCGGAGCGTATTCATGGCTATGGTTGCAATCTGCTCGATGAGCAGACAGCCTTCCCGCAACCTGCTTTCGATGTGATTTGGATGAGCCAATTCCTCGACTGCTTCTCCGAGGAGCAGGTAACGAGCATCTGCCGTCGTGCGGCTGCTTCGATAGACGATGCGAGTCGCCTCTATATCATGGAGACCTTCTGGGATCGCCAACGCTTTGAGACAGCGGCCTATTGTTTGACGCTGACCAGCATCTACTTTACAGCGATGGCCAACGGCAATAGCAAGATGTACCACTCGGAGGATATGATTCGCTGCGTGGAGGCTGCCGGTCTGGAGGTCGAGCAGTGTATCGATGGCCTGGGTTTGGGACATACGATTATGGTATGTAAACGTGCGGCTCGTTAGGGAGAAAAAACGAGGTGAAGATGCAGCAACCATATTCCATACTCGATTTGATTCCGCAACGTCCGCCGATGGTGATGGTCGACCATTTCGTTGGGATGGATGACGAGGGGTCGTATACCACCTTTGAGGTAAAGGAGCCCAATTTCTTTGTCGAGCAGGGGCGGATGACCGAGTGCGGATTGATTGAGCATATGGCACAATCGGCCGCAGCGCGTGTGGGCTACTTGGCCCGCATGCGAGGCGAAGAGGTGCAGTTGGGCTTTATCGGCTCGGTGAATAACCTGCAGGTGGTATCCCTGCCGGCTGTGGGCGAGCAGTTACAGACGACCATCCGTGTGTTGCAAGAGGTCTTTCAGGTAACGCTTGTGGAGGCTGAAACGCGGGTGGGAAGACAAATCGTGGCTACCTGCCGCATGAAAATAGTATTGAAAGGATGACACGACGCAGACGCAAAGCAAAAGAGACGGAGGCAGCCTTGTGTGCCACGACCTCCATTCGGGTTCGTTTCAGTGAGGTGGACTCGATGCAGGTGGTGTGGCATGGGGAGTATGTGCGCTACTTTGAGGATGGACGCGAGGCCTTTGGGCGTACCTATCCCGGTATCGGATACATGGATTTCTACCGCAATGGCTATACGGCGCCGATTGTCGATATGCAGTTGCAATACCTCTCACCGCTGACGGTGGATGATACGGCAACGGTTGAGACACGTTATATGGCCGTGGCCGGTGCCAAGTTGTGCTTTGAATATACGGTACGTCGTGATCGTGATGGAGCGGTGGTCGCTCGGGGTAGTTCGATGCAGGTATTTGTCGATGCGGCGGGTGAGATGGCGTTGAATTGTCCCCCGTTTTATGAGGAGTGGAAAGCGAAATGGCTGAAACAATAAGTGCGATATATGTAGGTGCTACGAGCCTGCTGTCGGCTCTGGGCGACCGCGATGAAAGCCTGGTGGCGATTCGTCGTGGTGAGTGTGGCCTTGGGTGGAGTGCGCAGTATGCGATGCCGGTTGGGGCAATTCCAGCCCGGCATCCGATGGCCGAACCTATTGCCGGGTTGACCCGTTTCGAATCGCTCATGGTGCGACAAATCGAGGCGGTGTGTAGGGCTGCGGCACTTACTTTGGCCGATGATGGGGTACAGCTGATTCTGTCGACCACGAAGGGTAATGTCGCATCTCTGGCCGACCATTCCACGATTCCCGATGAGGCCTTTTTGGCGCATACGGCACAACGTATTGTGTCCTATCTGGGTGGTGGAAGAGCACCGATACTTATCTCGAATGCCTGTATTTCGGGGCTTTCGGCGATGGTTGTTGCCCGCAATCTGCTGCTCGATGGACAATGTCGTCATGTGATTGTGGCCGGAGGGGATGAACTCTCGGAGTTTATTACCTCGGGGTTTGCCTCGTTTAAGTCGATTAGCGAGCAGCCATGTCGACCCTATGATGCCGAGCGGGATGGTTTGACGTTGGGAGAGGCCTGTGGAGCGTTGTTGCTGACCTGTGACCGCAGCCGTGCCGAGGAGCCGGTGGTTTGCCTGGCCGGAGGTGCGGTGACGAACGACGCGAATCATATTTCGGGTCCCTCACGCACGGGCGATGGACTATATTATGCGATTCGGGAGGCCCTGCAAGAGGCCGGTGTGACGGCCGATGAGGTGGGAATGGTCAATCCGCATGGCACGGCTACCCGCTATAACGACGAGATGGAGAGCAAGGCTCTGGCTTGGGCCGGCTTATCCGAAGTGCCGACGGCCGGGCTGAAGGGCTATATCGGCCATACGCTGGGCGCATCGGGCGTTGTGGAAAGTATTCTTTCGGTGGAGGCCATGCGTGGAGGGGAGCTCTTCGCGACACAGGGCTTTCGTGTGAGCGATACGCCTTGTCCGTTGCAGGTATCGGGAGCGACACAGCCGATTGCAAAACCGTGCTGTGTGAAGACCGCCTCGGGCTTTGGCGGATGCAATGCGGCCGTAGTGCTGCTGGCTGAAACGATGTGCCGTCCCAAGCCGTTGCCGACGAAGGAGGTACAAGAGGGAGCAACCTATGCGATGGCTTCGTGTGATGCACCATTTGCAGCCTATATTCGTGAACGGTTCAAGGCCTTGGGTGCTCCGAATATGAAGTTTTATAAGATGAGCGACCTAGCAAAGGGACTCTATGTGGCCATGGAGACGTTGTTGGCTGCCGAGCCCGCATGGGCAGAGGTGGAACCTACGCGCCGAGCCTTGGTGCTGGCGAATTGCTCGTCGTCGCTCGAAGCCGACTGGGCGCACCAGAAGGAGGTCAATCGGCATGCGCCCGAGGGTACGTCGCCTGCGCTTTTTGTCTATACACTGCCCAATGTGGCGGCCGGTGAGATGTGCATCCGTCACCAAATACAAGGCGATAACACCTTCTTTATCGAAACGGAGGATACGGGGGCAGCGGAGGCTTATGGTCGTCTGCTGATTCGACAAGGACGAGCCGACCGAGTGGTTTGTGGCTGGGCCGAGAAGTTGGGCGAGGAGTGGAACTACCGATTGAAATTGTTACAACAAGCATAACAGATAAAAAAAATAGATCAAGAGATGGAAAAGTTGATTGAAGAGTTGAAGCAGCACCTGATTGAGGAGCTGAATCTGGAGGATATTACACCGGCCGATATCGATGCCGAGGCTCCGTTGTTTGGTGATGGCCTGGGGCTGGATTCGATTGATGCGCTGGAGATTATCCTGATTCTGGAGAAGAACTACGGCGTGCGTTTGGCCAACTCGGCCGAGGCCAAGCCGGTCTTCTATTCGGTCAAGACGTTGGCCGAATATGTCATGCAACATCGTCAATAAAGCGGGCTGAAGATGCGCATCGTTGTCGGTGGTGTAGGTTTGGTGACGGCTCTCGGTGTGGGGGTCGCCGAGAATCTTACGGCCATCCGCCAAGGACGCAGTGGCATTGCGGCGGAGCCTGCGTTGTTAAAGACGTTGCACCACTTGCCGGTGGGGGAGTTGGCCATGAGCAATGAAGCCCTGCAAACACGCTTGGGGCTTCCCGAAGCTGCTACGCTATCGCGCACGGCATTGCTGGGTATGTTGGCCGTGCAGGAGGCTTTGGCCGATGCCCGAGTGCCCGAGGGTTTGCGTAAAGGTCTTGTATCGGCCACCTCGGTAGGTGGTATGGATCTTACCGAACACTTCTTTGCCGAGTTTTTGGTGAACGATCGAGCCGGTCGTTTGCGGGAGGTGCGGATGCACGATTGTGCCGCATCGACCGAGGCGATTGCCCGCTATAACGATATTCGAGGTTATCGAACCACCATCAGTACGGCATGCTCGTCGGCTGCCAATGCTATTTTAGCAGGCGAACGATTGATTCGCCATGGCGTGGTGGATTGTTGTGTCGTGGGTGGTACCGATGCGCTGAGTGCCTTTACGCTCAACGGATTCAAGTCGCTGATGATTCTCGATGCGGAGCCGTGTCGTCCCTTTGACGAAAGCCGCCAAGGGCTGAATTTGGGCGAGGGTGCCGGCTATCTGGTGCTGATGCGAGCCGAGGATGCAGCGAAGTGCTATTGCCGAGTGGCCGGTGTTGCAAATAGCAACGATGCCTTCCACCAAACTGCCTCGTCGGAGGAGGGCGAAGGGGCTTTCCTGGCCATGAGCGAGGCGTTGCGACGTGCAGGGGTTGCTCCCGAGGCGGTTGACTATATCAATGTGCATGGTACGGGTACGGGCAATAACGACCGCTCTGAGGGGCAGGCTCTTCGTCGTCTGTTTGGCGCAAAAATGCCTCCGTTCAGTTCGACCAAGGGGTTTACGGGACATACCCTGGCAGCTGCCGGTGGTGTGGAGGCGGTCTTGTCGGCTGTCGCTGTGCATGAAGGGTTTATCTACCCGAATTTGCGCTTTACGACCCCTATTGCAGGATTGGAGTTGATACCCGAAACCACCTTCCGAACCGATGTTGAGGTACGCTGTGTACTCTCCAACTCGTTTGGTTTTGGTGGAAACTGTTCGTCGGTAGTATTTACGAAAGAGGAGAAGTAGGATGGGTTGCTATATCGAACGAGTCGTCTGCGAGCGAGAGGTGACGCACGATGCGAAGGAGTTGATTCCCGATCCGGCGATGCGGCGTCGCATGAGTCGTGTTGTGAAGATGGGTGTGATGACCGCCGTGGAGTGCATGGGCGGGGTCGAGCATATCGACCGCCTCGATACCCTGGTTACGGCTACCGGTTGGGGCTGTTTGGCCGATAGCGAGCGGTTTCTGCGCACGCTGATTGTCGAACGGGAGCAACTGCTCAATCCCACCCCCTTTATTCAATCGACCTTCAATACGGTAGGTGGTCAGGTGGCTTTGTTGCGCCATAACCATTGCTATAATGTAACCTATGTCCATCGGGGACATAGTTTTGAGGATGCGCTGCTCGATGCCCGCCTCCGCATGTTGGATGGCGATGGTAAGGAGGTGTTGGTGGGTGCTTTTGATGAGCAAACGCCATCGCAACATCGCATCATGGGGCGCATGGGGCTTTTCCGCCGGGTGCAAGATGGTGAGGGGGCCGTATTTGTGAAGTTAACCACCACGCAACGGGATGGGGTGGTAGCCGAGCTGACCACGCTGGATTTTCCGACCGAGCCACTCGATGAAACGAGTTGCCGAGCACGCTATGCTACGACCGACCGCACGGCTCTGGTGTGGAATGATTACGCGGAGGCCGGTTGCTATCCGACGGCTTCGGCTCACGCCTTTGCCCGTGCGGTGCGTATGCTTTCGGCGGAGGTTCCGGAGGTTGTCGTCTATCATAGTTATATGGGGAGTACCCCCACGGTAATCGTAGTGCGATGGGTTGGCTCATTGGTATAGGCATCGTGGTACTTGTGTCGTGGCTTGTGTGGGCCTCGACCGATATCGGCAGTGGGGTTTACCTCACGGCCTATTGCGCACATGCCGAGGGACGTGAGGTCTCGCTCACGTTCGATGATGGCCCCGATCCGGAGCAGACACCGCGTGTGTTGGAGGTGTTGCGACGTCATGGGGTGCAGGCAACCTTCTTTTTGGTTGGAGAACGTGCCGAGGCGTATCCCGATCTGGTACGACAAATTGTGGCAGAGGGACATGCTATTGGAGGACATAGTTATCGGCATGGAGCCCTGTTTCCGCTCCTTTCGGTGCGGCGGATGACGGAGGAGATTACCCGCACCCGAGCGGTGCTGGAACAGTTGACAGGTCAAGCGGTGCGGCTGTTTCGCCCTCCGTTTGGCGTAACCAATCCGATGGTTGGTCGTGCCGTGAAGGCGTGTGAGGTGCAGGTTGTGGGTTGGAGTATTCGTTCGCTGGATACCTTGAGCTGTTGGTCGCGCGAACGCGTGTGCCGTCGCATTGAAAAGCGGTTGCATCCCGGGGCTGTGATTTTACTGCACGATCGTATGGCGGAAGCCGATGTGTTGTTGGAGCAGTTGTTGACGACGCTGCATCGAAGAGGATACGGCGTAAGAAAGATAGGATGAAAAGCGTGTGATGATACAGATGAGAAAGTTGCTGATAAGCATAGGGTTGCTACTCTTGTCCGGCCTGTCGTTGATGGCGCAGGAACAAGAGCAGGTATGGGCTGAATTTGAGCAACAATTAGCCTCCAAGAGTCAGCAGGTGCAGACCATCGCCTGTCGGTTTGTGCAGGTGCGGTCGTTGGCTGTATTGGCCTCGGAGGTGCGGAAAGCAGGTGATTTCCGCTATGCCCATCCCGAGCGTATGCTGCTGCAATTCGACGATGGTGATTACATTCGTATGGATGCAACCACCTTCCGTATGCAGAGTGCCGGCCATGTAACTCGCACCAGAATCAATGCCAATCCGATGTTGAAAGAGTTGAAACGGATGCTGACGGCCTGCATGACCGGTGATATCCGACAGATTACGGTCGGTTTTGATGTGGCAGTGACGAGCGATAAGTCGGGGTATGTGATGACGCTCGTGCCCCAACGAGGTCGTAGTGCCGCCCGTGTCAGTCGCATGGTGCTGCTGTTTGATAAGGGCGATATGACCCTGAAGCGTCTGCGTATGGAGCAGCCTTCGGGTGATAGTACGGAGTATCAATTTATGGAGAAAACGCTGAATGAACCCATCGAAGAGGGGTTGTTCGCAACAGAATAGCGATGCGTTTGGAAGGGGATTTTTATCAAGTTGAGGAGCGGACATTGACCGAAAAAGGTTTTTATGCCCGCTTGGTGTTGCGAGCCGACCATCCGATCTATGAGGGCCATTTCCCGACACAAGGGGTGGTCCCCGGGGTCTGTACGCTGACGTTGGTGCGTGAGCAGTTGGCGCAGGTGCTTGGCGCGGTGGTGCGTTTTTCGGCCATTCGTGAATGTAAATTTGTGGCTGCGCTATTGCCGCGTGAAGGGCTGACACTCGACCTCGATGCGGAGGTGGGTGTAGCGGGTGATTTGCGTTGCACGGCAAGCAGTGATGGACAGGTGGTCCTGAAACTGCGAGCCACATGGGAGAAAATAGCATAAGATGCAGGATTTGGCAAGATATCGTGAGGCATTACGCTGGTTGAAGTGCCTGGTGGTGATTCCGACCTATAACAACGAAGGAACCATCGTCGAGGTGGTTGCTGCGGTACGTCGCTATGCCGATGAGGTGTTGGTTGTCAATGATGGTTCGACGGATCGTACCCCCGAACGTATTGCTGCCCTTGAGGGCATACGTTGCATCAGTTATCCGAAGAATCGAGGGAAGGGACACGCGCTACGTCTGGCGTTGCAATATGCCGCCGACGAGGGGTTTGATTACGCCTTGACACTCGATGCCGATGGTCAGCATTATGCCGAGGATATTCCGCGCTTTGTGGAGCGTATTGAGGAGATTCCCGGCTCTTTGCTGATTGGTGCACGCAACCTTACGGCCGAGAATATGCCCTCGAAAAATACCTTTGCCAATCGTTTTTCGAATTTCTGGTATCGGGTCGAGACCGGTCTGCGGTTGGAGGATACCC
The DNA here is from genome assembly GCA_017623115.1 of Alistipes sp. GTDB lineage: Bacteria > Bacteroidota > Bacteroidia > Bacteroidales > Rikenellaceae > Alistipes. Next base: position 132,776 of record JAGAPT010000017.1, on the reverse strand, counting down.
AGTCGGGTTACCGCCTCTATCCTGTACAGAAGCTGCGCAATATACGCTTGCTCACAAGCCGTTATGAGTTTGAGGTCGAGATTATCGTGCGTGCGGCCTGGCGAGGAGTTCGTGTGGAAAATATCCCGATACAGGTCTATTATCCACCCGAGGGGGAGCGCGTATCACACTTCCGTCCTTTGCAGGATTTTACGCGCATCAGCCTGCTCAATACGGTGTTGGTGCTCTATGCCCTGCTGGTCTATTATCCGTGGCGGTTTGTGCGGGCTCTGACGCGGGAAAATATTCGGCATTTCTTTGAACGAGAGGTGTTGCGTAGTCCGGAGAGCAATCTGCGGATGGCTCTTTCGATAGGGTGGGGTGTCTTCTGTGGCATTATCCCGTTGTGGGGCTATCAGATGGTCTTTGCGTTGGCTACGGCGCATCTGCTGCGCCTGAATCGGGTGGTGGCTGTTGTCTGCTCGAATATCAGTATTCCGCCCATGATACCCTTGATCCTCTATGGCAGCGTCGTGATGGGGGCATGGGTGCTGGGGTTGGAGAATGGTTTTTCGTTCCAGCGCATCTCCTTCGAGGAGATTGCGCAATCGCTTACGCAATATGTGGTGGGAAGCATCGCATTGGCACTGTTGGCCGGTGTGGTGGTAACGATTGTTGCTTGGTTTGTAATGACGCTGTGTCGGCGAGGAGGTGCGCATGAGTAAACTCTTTTTGTGGCTCTATAACCGATTGGAGTATCGTCGTCGACTGCTCTACCTCGGTTTGGTGGTGTGGCTGGGACTTTGCGCTATCGGCCTTTCGCAGTTGCGCCTGGATGAGAATATCTCGAGTTTCTTCGACGATGGTACGCATCGTCCCGAGCGTCGTGCGCTCTTTGCCAAACTCCGCATCAAAGATAAACTGATTGTGCAGATCACGGGTGAGGAGCCCGATGCGATGGTGGAGGCTGCCGCATGTTTTGTTGAGGCGGTAGATCCTTTGCTTGAAGAGGGGCTGATTCGTTCCGTTACGCAGGGTATTGATGGCGAATTGATGGTTCGCACCACCGATTTCATCTATCGTCATCTGCCGATATTTTTAGAGGAGCAGGACTTTGAGGACTTGGACTCGTTGCTTCAGCCTGAACGCATTCGTGAGGCTGTAGCCCGCAGTTACGAACGCCTTACCTCGGTCTCGGGCTTTGCCGTGGGCGAGGTGGTGATGCGTGACCCGCTGGATATCGGTACGCATTTGGTGCAACGCTTCTCGCGTTTTGAGGGAGGCTTTGATTATGAACTCTACGACGGGCGACTCTTTACGTCGGACTATTCGATGCTGGTGATGTTTATCGATCCGGCATATGGAATGGGAAGTACGGGCGATAATGAGCGGTTGGTTGCTACCTTGGAGGCGGCTGCCTCATCGGTACAGCAACAGGTGGAAGGTGTTGAGGTTACCTGCATCGGTGGCCCGGTAGTGGCGGTGCATAATGCACGACGCATCAAGGCCGATACCACGCTGACGTTGAGTTTGGCTCTGTTGGTCATTGTGGCGGTTATCGGCTGTTCGTTCCGCAGTCGTCGAGCCATTCCGCTCATGGTGCTTCCTCCGGCCTTTGGTGCACTCTCGGCACTCGCTTTTATCGGGGTTGTGAAGGGTTCGATTTCGGCTATTGCCATTGGTGCGGGTGCCGTGGTGCTGGGTATCGCATTGAGCTATTCGATTCATGTGATTGCCCACCTCAATCATACGACCGATCCGCGTCGGCTCATTCGTGACCTGGCCGAGCCGCTAACGGTGGGTTGTCTGACAACGATTGGTGCCTTCCTGGCGTTGCTTTTTACCCAATCGGTGCTTCTGCGTGATTTAGGCCTTTTTTCGGCTTTGACATTGGTGGGTACGACCCTTTTCTGCCTGATTGTCCTGCCTCATTTGTTGGATGGCATGCGACAGCAGGCTCCCACGCATCTGCTGCAACTGATCGAACGTGGAAACGGCTACTCCTATGAGCGCAATCGGCCGATTGTTCTGCTGATTGTCGGGGCTTTGTTGGTCGGATTGTGCTTCTATGACGAGGTGCGGTTCGATGACGATATGTCGCATATTAACTATGTGCCGAAGCATATCGAGCAGGCAGAGGCAAAACTAACCCATCATTTTGCCGACGAGAAACGATCGGTCTATCTGGTTTCGGTTGGCGAGGATTTTACGACGACGACAGCGGCCTATGAGCGACTGGGTAGGTTGTGCGATTCGCTGCACCAGGCCGGTGTCGTGGAGTCGTTTGTTTCGGCTGCCGATTTTGTCATTGCCCCCGAGGTGCAGGAGCAACGCCTCGAGCGGTGGCATCGTTTCTGGGAGGCGCATCGTGCGAAGGTCATCGAGGAGATTGATCGATGTGCTGTGGCTACGGGATTTCGGGAAGGAGCCTTCCGCACCTTTGAACAGCTTGTTACGGAGCCACGCTCGGCTTGTGGCTTTAGCGATGAGGAGCTCGACGGGGTACCCTTGTTGGCGGATTGGATTGGCAGCACGGGTACAACCCCCATGCTGGTCAGCCGTATTACACTCCCCGAAGAGCAAAAACCTGCGGTCTATGCCCAAATCGAGGCGTTGGGCGGTACGGCCATCATCGACCGGGCCTACTTCTCCTCGAAGATGGTTACCACGGCCGGAGACGACTTTAACTATATTTTGTGGGTCTCGTCGCTCTTGGTCTTTGTGGCGTTGATACTCTCTTATGGTCGTATCGAGTTGGCTCTGCTGACCTTCCTCCCGATGTGCATCAGCTGGGTGATTATCCTGGGGTTGATGGCGTTGTGCGACATCCGTTTCAATATTGTCAATGTCATTCTGGCCACCTTTATCTTCGGTATCGGGGATGACTTCAGCATCTTTATTATGGATGGTCTGTTGCAGGAGTATCGTACGGGCGAGCGGATGATAGGGGTGCATAAGACGGCTATCTTCTTCTCGGCCTTTACGACGTTGGTCGGTATGGGGGTGTTGCTGTTGGCCGAGCATCCGGCATTGCGGTCGATGGCACTTATCTCGGTGCTGGGCTTGTGTGTGGTGGTGTTGGTCTCCTATACGGTGCAGCCCTTCCTGTTCCGGTGGTTGGTGACGGCACAGACCGAGCGAGGAGGATATCCTTATACGCTCCTCACACTCCTCAATACGCTCTATTGCTTCCTCTATTTCCTATTGGGGTGTTTGATTGCCCAGCTCTATATGGCGGTATTGTGGCTGCTGCCCGTATCACGTCGTTGGAAGCGGGACTCGTTCCATCGATTGCTGTATCGTTTCACACGACTCTTTCTATCGACCATGGTAACGGTGCGGACCTGTCGCCCCAATCCTTATGGTGAGGATTACAGCCGGCCTGCCGTTATCATTGCCAACCACCAATCGTTCATCGATATCTTGTTGATGCTCTCCACTTCGCCCAAAATCGTGATGGTGACGAATAGCTGGGTGTGGCATTCGCCCTTCTTTGGACGGATTGTTCGCTATGCCGACGGGTTCCATACGGCGGATGGCCATGAGGCGTTGGTCGAGCAACTTCGACCGCGTGTCGAGGAGGGCTACTCGGTCGTGATTTTCCCCGAAGGCACCCGCTCGGTCGACGGGTCGATAGGCCGCTTCCATAAGGGTGCGTTCTATCTGGCCGAGGCGTTGGGGCTCGATATCCTGCCGATGGTGCTCTATGGCACGGGGCAAATCTCCTCGAAACGACAAGGCTTTTACATCAAACGAGGTGTTGTGGTTGCCAAGACCCTGCAACGTGTTTCGGCCTCCGATAGCCGATTTGGCGAAACCCCGCGGGAGAAGGCGAAGGCTTGGCGACGTTGGTTCCGGGAGGCTTATCATGCCATGAACGAGGAGTATGGGCGTACCTCGAACCCCTACTTCCGTGATGCGGTGGTGAAAAACTATATCTACAAAGGGCCTATCCTCGAATGGTATATGCGCGTTAAGATGCGTATTGATGGTTATTATGCACTCTGGGATCGTTTGATTCCCCGCAGTGCCAAGGTGACCGATGTGGGATGCGGTTACGGACAGATGGCCTTCATGTTGGCGCAATTATCGCCTGAACGTGAGGTGACGGGTATCGATTATGACGAGCGCAAGATAACGCTTGCAAAACATAGTTTTCTGTGTAATGAGCGCATGCGATTCGTGTGTGCCGATATGCGTACCACAGAACTGCCTATCTCGGATGTCTTCCTATTCAACGACAGCCTACACTATATATCGGCTGCCGAGCAGGAGCAATTGTTGACACGAGCCGTGAACCTTCTGCCTGCCGATGGCATGCTTATCGTGCGCGATGGTGATGCCTCGGATCGGGTGGGACAGCAGGCTATCAATCGCACCGAACGCTGGTCGACCGAGATTTTGCGCTTCAACAAGACCTCGCGCCCCCTCGAGTTTGTCGGCAGGGAGCGGATGGAGGCCTTTGCTGTACAGCATGGGCTTCACCTGCGCATTGAGCGTTGCGATCGTAAGAGCTCGGAGACCCTCTATGTATTCAAAAAACCGATTGCCGATGAAACCGTATGACGTAGCCATCATAGGTAGTGGCCTGGGGGGATTAGCCTCGGGTGTGATGCTGAGCCGCGAGGGAATGCGGGTCTGCATCCTGGAGCAACAAGCGGTTGTCGGGGGATGCTTCCAATCGTTCTGTCGTCGTGGATACCGACTTGATACGGGTATTCATTATGTCGGTAGTCTGGAGGAGGGGCAGACGATGTACCAATATTTCAAGTATCTGGGCATTGTCGATCGCCTAAACCTGCAACGACTCGATGAGGAGGCCTTCGATGTGATGTGCTTCACGGATGGAATGCGTTATGCGCATGCCATGGGTTATGAGCGTTTTGTGAATCGCTTAAGCGAAGCATTCCCCCATGAGCGTGCCGGTCTGCAGGATTATTGCCGAAAATTACAACAGGTAGGAGGTCTAATTAAGCCCGACGTGTTGCGTAGTGGCGTGCTTTCGAGTGGTGGCATGGAGTATATGGGGCTCTCGGCAAGGCAGGAGATTGCGGACTCGATTCGTGACGAACGCTTGCGCAACGTGTTGGCCGGCAACAATTTGCTATATAGTGGTTTGGCGAAGAAGTCCTCGTTTTATGAGCATGCGATGATCAATCACTCGAATATCGAGGGTGCGCACTGCTTTGTGGGAGGTACCCAGCAGGTGGCCGATGCCTTGGTCGAGGAGATTCGTCGACATGGAGGTGATGTCTATACACGTGCTACCGTGACATCCATCCATTTGGAGGGGGATCGGGTTACCTATCTCGAAATCAATGGGGGTGAGGAGCGCATCGAGGCCAAAGAGGTCATCGCGGCCATCCATCCGTTGCGGATGTTGGAGCTGTTGGAGAATAACACCATCATTAAACGTGCCTTCTTCAGCCGAGTACGTGCTTTGGAGAACTCATTTGGTCTCTTTACGACCTATCTGATGATGAAGCCCGGCCGGTGGCCCTATCAGGCGCGTAATTACTACCTGCATAATACATCGGATGTGTGGAATCGCCAGGCCGATTATCGGGGGTGCAATATCTCCACGGTCTTGCTCTGTATGCAACCCGATGAGGCGCGTCGTTCGACGGAGGTAATCACCCTTTTGACGCCGATGCCCTATGAGATGGTAGCTCGCTGGGAGGAGAGCCGTACGGGGCATCGAGGTGAGGAGTATGAGGCTTTCAAAGCGCATTATGCAGCCTGCATAACGGCGTTTGCCGAAGCGTTTTTCCCGGGACTGCGCGAGGCGGTAGCGGCCGTGGAGGTGGCCTCTCCGCTGACCTACCGTGATTATACAGCAACGCCGCAGGGGAGTGCTTATGGTATTGTGAAAGATTATCACAATCCGATTGTTTCACACCTCTCGGCTCGTACCAAAATCGGGAATCTGTTCCTGACGGGACAAAATCTGAATGTACATGGCTGTCTGGGTGTCGCCGTATCGGCAGCGGTTACCTGCAGTGAATTGTTGGGTGTTGAATATTTGGCAAAAAAAATCGGTCATGCGTAAAGAGATGAAATGGGTGCTGAAGGGGGTGGCTCTTTGCTTGTTGGTCATCTTCGTTGTTGGGTTGTTCTTCATCGGCTGGTTTCTGTGGCTATATACCCGAGCCGACTTTCAAGAGCCGCAGTTGCGTCTTCGGGCAACAGATTACCTGCTCTCCGAAGAGCGCGACTCGTTGCGTCGATGTGGAGAAAACACTCTGCTACTGAATCGTTACGGTTTGTGGGAGGCCAAGGTTGGCGGAACGGCTGTGGAGCGAGGTGCCGCCCTCGGTGCCATGGCCCACGACCTGATTTATCGACAGGAGCAGGTCTTTGTCGAACAGATTCGTGACATGATTCCCTCGGAGCGTTACTTGCGCTTCCTGCGCGCCTGCATTGCGGTTTTCAATCGCCATATGGCCCGTCATATCCCGGAAGAGTATCGCCGGGAGATTGCCGCTATGGCTCACTTTTGTACCCACGATTACGATCTCTTCGGAACGCCCTATGAACGACAACTGAACTACCATGCAGCCCATGATATTGGGCATACGATGCAGGAGTATATGTTGGTCGGATGCAGCTCGTTTGCCGCATGGGGAGGTGAAACGGCCGATGAGACGCTCCTTGTGGGTCGCAACTTCGATTTCTATGTGGGTGATGAGTTTGCACGACAGAAACTGGTGTTGTTCGTGGAACCCGACGAGGGTTACCGCTTTGCGTCGATTACCTGGCCCGGCATGCTGGGTGTCGTTTCGGGTATGAACGAGAAGGGCTTGACCGTGACCCTCAATGCCGCCAAAGGTGCCTTGCCGACCTCCTCGGCCCTGCCGATATCGTTGCTGGCGCGGCATATTTTGCAGTATGCCTCGACGATTGATGAGGCCTATCGTATCGCCTCCGAACACCGCACGTTTGTCTCCGAATCATTCTTGATAGGTTCAGCGGCCGATGGGGCTGCAGCCGTTATTGAGAAGAGCCCGGAACGTATCGGGTTGTATCGCGGACATGGGCAATCGTTGGCCGTGACGAATCACTACCAGTCGCATACGTTTGCAGCCGACCCCTATAATATAGAGAATATAGCCGTGAGCGATAGCCGTTATCGGCATGCTCGATTGACCGAACTGCTCACCGAGGAGGCTCCGCTGACGCCCGAACGCGGTGCATCCATCTTGCGCAACCGATATGGGTTGGGGGGTGAGGATATTGGCCTGGCGAATGAAATGGCACTCAATCAGTCGATTGCGCACCACGCAGTCCTGTTCGAGCCGATGGCTCGTCGCATGTGGGTATCGACATCCCCCTGGCAGGCGGGTGCCATGCTTTGCTACGATTTGGATGAGGTCTTTGCCGATACGTTGCCACAACGCCATTCGTGGAACGATGAGGAGCGTATAATCGGTGCCGATACCACCTTTTTGGCCGATGAGTATCCGCGCATCGGCTCCTATCGTCGTCGCACGAAGCAGTTGAAGGAGGCTACAGCAAACCGAGTGATGCTCTCTGAAAATTTCGTGCGGGAGTATATCGCTTTGAATCCCTGTTTCTATGAGACCTATGACCTGGTAGGGGATTACTATCGAGCACATACACGGATGGATGAGGCGTTACAGATGTGGCGTACAGCCCTCGGTAAGGAGATACCGCGTGTGGCACAACGCCTTGCTATCGAGAAAAAACTGAAACGATATGATACGAAATAGTCATTTGCATGCACTCTCGCCTGCCGAGATTCAGGCCTTTCAGGAGGAACGTTTGCGCGAAACGGTTGCCTATCTAACTACCAAATCGCCCTTCTATCAACGTATGTTTGCGGAAGCGCAGATTGACCCACAGTCGATTTGTACGCTGGCCGATTTGCAACGATTGCCTGTAACTACCAAGCGGGAGTTGCAGCAACATAACACCGACTTTATATGCGTGCCGAGAAGTGAAATCATCGATTATGTGACGACCTCGGGTACACTCGGAGAGCCGGTTACCTTTGCCCTGACCGAGGGCGACCTGCAACGCCTGGCCTACAACGAGGCCTGCTCCTTTACGATGGCCGGTTGCACGCGCGAGGATGTGATGCAACTCATGACGACTATCGACCGTCGTTTCATGGCCGGTTTGGCCTACTTCCTCGGAGCCCGTGAATTGGGGTGTGGTGTCGTGCGTGTCGGGAATGGCATTCCCGAGTTGCAGTGGGATACGATACGACGTGTCGAATCGACCGCTTGTATGGTGGTTCCCTCGTTCCTGATGAAACTGATTGATTTTGCCGATGCACACGGCTTTGATTGCAATGCAAGTTCGTTGCGTCGCGCCATTTGTATTGGCGAGGCACTGCGTACACCCGATGGCGAACTGACAACGCTGGGGCAACGTATTGTCCGTCGCTGGCCCTCGCTCGAACTCTTTTCGACCTATGCTTCGACCGAGATGCAGGCCTCGTTTACCGAGTGTGAGTACCATTGCGGTGGGCATATCCCGGCCGATTTGATTATCGTGGAGTTGCTCGACGAACAGCATCAGCCCGTAGCGGATGGTACCCCCGGCGAGGTGACCATTACGACGCTTGGCGTGGAGGGAATGCCGTTGCTGCGCTTTAAGACCGGCGATATCTGTATCCGTTACTCCGAGCCATGTCGTTGTGGTCGTCAGACGGCTCGTCTCAGTTCGGTCATCGGCCGTAAGGGGCAGATGATTAAGTTCAAAGGTACGACGCTCTATCCGCCTGCGCTGTTCGATATTTTGGATAATATCCCCGAGGTGGAGAACTATCTGGTCGAGGTCTTCACGAACGACCTCGGGACGGATCAGATTCAAATTAAGATTGGCAGTCGCAACCATTCGGAGGCCTTTATCAAGCAGATTAAGGATATTTTCCGCTCGAAGGTGCGTGTAGCCCCCGATATTCGCTTCGAGCCGGTCGAACTGATTGCTCGGCAGCAGATGCCACCGATGAGCCGCAAGGTGGTCAAGTTTGTCGATTTGCGCCATTAACAAAGAAGCAGCCCCGAAGGCTGCTTCTTTGTTCGTAATCGTATGGTATTTGTTACATCTTGCGCATCTCGTATTCGAGCGAGGCGAGGATGAAGGTGCCGACGGCTTTGCCCTCATTTTGCGTGATGCCGACATCTTTGCCGGCCAGGTAGTAGTTGATGGTACCTGTGCGTGAGAGGTTCTTGGCGGGGCCCAAACCGGCCGAGGCGCAGGTCTGCACAATGGCCATCTTACCCTCCTGCTCGGTGATGAAGGTGTCGAGAATACCTTGATAGGCCTTCTCGGCTATGGGGGCATAGGTTGCCTCATCTAGCAGGCCTAAACGCAGACCTTTCAGGTAGGCGTAGGTGAAGATACACGATGCCGAAGCCTCCAGGTAGTTCGGCTGCGTGCCGACATTGTACACCTGGCCTTGTACCGTGTCGCCGATACCGTCAGCCGTTACATCGGCACCATACTGCAACAACTGATACCATACGCCCGACTCCTTATCCTGCCAACGAGCCAGACCGGCAGCCACCTCGTTGTAGATAGCAACCATCGCAGCGTAGTCGGCATGCTCCTTGGGCATTACCTCCAGCACATCGACCAAGGCGGCAAAGTACCAGCCCATGCCTCGTGCCCAGAACTCGGGACTGCACCCTTTGAAAGGCTCTTCACGACGTGCCCAGAACGAGTCGGCGTTCTCCGGCTCGGCCGACCAAGCGTGGTAGTTGAGTTGCTTCTCGGCATCGTAGGTGTATTGATGAATGGTCTTGAATTGGTGGGCGATGTCGTTCCAGCTTTCCAGATTCTCGGCCTCGTTTTCCGCGCCAAACGCGGCTTGCCACATGGCGTAGACGGGCGAGCCCATGTAGAGACCATCGAGCCACATCTGATTCGGATAGACCGCCTTGTGGTAGAAGCCACCGGCTCCGGGCATCCCCTCGGGAATACGGCTGTGGTCATATTTGAGTTTGTTGCGAATCATCGTGGCAGCGGCACGATAACGCTCGGCATCGGTGGTATTTCCCTTGCGCAGCTCCTCACGGTAGAGGGCAAAATAGATGTTGCCGGCAGCCAGGTCGTCGATGTTACTCGGACGCAGAGCATTGCCCCCTTTGAGGGTTTTGATGAAGGTGCCATCCTCGTTGAGGCTGAAGTCGGCAAAGGCCTTGACGGCATCGTAGTAGGCCTGCTGCTCGGGATAGAGTACCCATGTTTTGAGTACAGCGCCTGCTACCAAGCCCGATACATAGTCCCAGCCGGTTTCAGACAGTTGTGTTTGGTAATGGCGGTTGCAGTAGAAATCGCCGAGACCGTGCGCCTCGACCATCTGTTGGGAGAGCGGTTGCTCGGCAGGCTGTGTTGTGCAGGCGGTCAATGCCAAAGCAGCCAGCAGGGTGGTAAGTGTCAATCGTTTCATTGTTTCGTTAGATTTTCGAGGGTTAGTTAAAGAAGATATAAAGGCCTACCATGACCACAATCAGGGCAATCCACAGACCGGCTACCATACGACCGGTATGTGCACGCTCCACCTTGTCGAAGGTTGTTGTGCCGCTCTCGGGCTTTGAGTGGTCGAAGAGCGAGATGAGTGTCATGGCTATGAGGATAAATACGCAGAGGTAGAACGAGAGCAGCATGAAGTGCGGCTTGGCCAACCCCTCGGGCCATGCCCAGAGGTACATGACACCCGTGCCGATGCTGATGAGCGTTCCGAGCGTCAGGGCCAGGTTGGCAGCACGCTTCGTGGCACGTTTCCAGAAGACACCCATGAGGAAGACGGCGGTCATCGGGGGTGCGATGAAGCCCAAAACCGACTGGAAGACATTGAAAAGATTGAGCCCCTTGATTGAGTCGATGGCGATGCAAATCAATACCGAGATGATGGCACCGACTACCGTAACGAGTTGCCCCATGCGGATAATCTCGCGGTTCGAGGCCTTGGGGTTAAACTTCTTGACATAGATGTCCATCGTGAAGACCGTACTCAAGGCATTGAGTGCCGAGCCGATGGTGCTGACAAGGGCTGCAGTCAGTACGGCCAATACCAATCCGACCATACCAATCGGGAAGAGGTTCTTGACCATCGTCATATAGGCCTCGTCGGGATTTGCCAACGTGGGGTAGAGGGCAAAGCAGATGATACCGGGCAGGATGTAGAGGGGTACATCAAGGATTTTGAGCCACCCCGTGAAGTTTGTGCCGAGTTGTCCCTCTTTCAGACTGCGAGCTGCCAAGACAGGTTGCACCATCGATTGGTCGGTACACCAGAACCAGACACCCGAAATCGGGTAGCCCAAGATAATCGGCAACCAGGGGAAATCGACATCCGAATTGGGGCGGAAGAGCACCCAATAATCTTCGGGCGTAGCGGCAATGAGCCCATCTACACCGCCAACCTTGTAGAGACCGACGATGACGATGGTGGCCGAGACGAAAATCAGAAGCAACATCTGGTAGACATTCGTGTAGGCCACAGCCTTCAATCCTCCCAGCATCGTGAAGAAGGCCGAGATAGCCAGCAGGATGAGGGCCGATTGCCACATCGGAACATCGAAGACCTGACGAATCAGCACGCCGCCGGCAAAGAGCGTGAGGGCCAGCCACGAGATGAGAATCGTCACCATCGTGTACCACGCCAGGATGTTGCGGGTCGATTGTCCGAAGCGTTTACCCATAAATTCGGGCAGGGTCGAGACCTTGGCTCCCAGATAGCGTGGGGCAAAGACAAAGGCCAGCAGGCAGATGAAGATGAAGGCATACCAGGCGAAGTTACCCGATACGATACCGGTCGTAAAACCGGCTGATGCCGATGCGATGAGCATCGAGGGGCCTACGTTCGTGCCCCACATCGAGAAACCGATGTGATGCCAGCGCAACGAGTTCTCGGCCAAGAAGAGCGAACTTCCCTTCTGGCGTTTTGTGCTGGCCCAGACGCCGATGGCCAGCAGCACGATGAAGTAGCCGACCAAAATCGACCAGTCGAGCAGGTGTAATTGCTCGGAACTGATTTGTAAAAGGTGTAGCATAGGTGTTGGTTAGGTTGTGAGTCCAGGTTGGTAGTTTAGTTAGCGATAGCGTTCAACAATCTTTAGTGCCTTATCGACCTCCGCTTCGTGGTGGAAATCCATCGAGAGGAGCATACCCTCGGCACCGACATTGTCCAGCAGGGGCTCCAGCTCGTCGAGGGTAATCCAGTTGGCTTCAATCGATTTCCCGCCGGCCTTGATGCGACGATAGAGGTCGTACCACTTCTTGTCGCCCCCCTGCGGCTCACCCACACCGGGGGTCCATTGGATGGCGTCGAGCTCCTCAATCTCGAGCAGGGCATCGAGGTGTCGAATGGCACCCACGCCATCGAGGTGGTAGAGCGTGTAATCCAATTTTTGGCACTGCTGACGGATGTAGGGCTGTACGAAGCGACGATAATCCTCCTCCGAAATCATGATGGAGATGTCGCTCTGCAGTTTGCTGACACGGCCCGGTCCCCAAATCGAGAAGTAACAGAAGGCCATGCCGTCATCCTCGCGCACGATGTCGTACAACTCGTCGTAGACCTTGAAGTAGATGTCGTTTACCTGCTGCAATTGCGCATCAAGCAACTCGGGGTTAATCATCGTGTCGAGCAGTACGTTGTCCGTGCCACGAATGGCAGCCAGCACGTCGAGGCCCTCCATCAGGTCGGGCATGCCGACATAATAGTTGCCTTGCGCACGCTCTTTGCAGGCTTTGAGCAGAGCCTTGTGGAGTTTGTAAGCCTCGTTCTCGGGGTCGAAGCGAATCTCCTCACCGACCGCATCGGCCGGATGAATCCAGATCGTGTCGGGGCCTCCCTCGAGACGACCGCCCAGAATGGCCGCCAATGAGCCCGGCCCGAGCTGGGTGTTGGCCACGGGAATCATATCGGCTTTGAGCGAACTATGAGCCACATAGTGGTCGAGTTCGGCTGAACGCCATGCGGGGTCAAACCAACGCTGGTTCCAATCCGCAGCGGGCGCAGGTGCCGCAATCGGCGCATGCGGGGTTACCCCCTGCTGGAAATGCTCCCACATCGTGACGACGCACCCTTTGTGTTGCCACCAATCGAGGTAGTGCTGCTTCGACTCCTCCCAATTTGTTTTCCAAGTTTTCATAGCGTGGTTAGAACTTAAATCCGTGGAATGTGTTGTCGATGGTGAGGATTTCGGCCTTCGCAAGATCCATCTGGTCGGTGCACTCGACCTCCTCATCAGGGTAGAGAGCGATTTGTGCCCCCTCGCGTACAAAGACGGGCATGCGCTCAAGCGGTACTTCGACATCGCGTAACCAGCGACCTCCCGCATGGCGTTCGCCCGTGAAGAAATCGACCCATTGACCCTCGGGTAGATAGATATCGCGCACCCCCTCGTCGTTCATCACGGGGGCAACGAGGAACTGCGAGCCGAAGTAATACTCGTCGTCGATGTGCCATACGGTGCGGTCTTCGGGGTGGTGCATCATCAGGGCTCGTAACATCGGATAGCCCGTTTCGGTAGCCACCTTGGCCTCCTCCATGATGTAGGGCATCAGGCGATAGCGCAATTTCCACCAACGCTTCACGATGGGGGCGATGGCGGGGTAGTGCCAAGGCTCACGCTTGAACGAGCCGTGGTAGCGCATGTGCGAGGTAAAGACACCGAACTGCGACCAGCGTACATAGACCTTCTCGTCGAGCGGCGAGTTCATGAAGTTGGGCAGCGAATGGAACCCCGGTACATCGTGGCTCCAGAAGCCGAATCCCGACAAGCCGAAGTGCAGACCTCCCTTAATCGAGCCGGCCATGCCGTCCCATGTCGAGGCCGAGTCGCCACCCCAATGGAGCGGATAACGCTGGCATCCGGCCCAGGCTGCACGCGCCCAGACGATGCCGTCGCCCGTTACCTCCTTCGTAATCTCGTAAGCGGCTTTTTGGTAGAGTAACGCATAGAGGTTGTTGAGTTGTTCGGGCTTCATGCCGTAGTAATCGGCATCCATGTGGATATTTTCGCCAAAGTCGGTCTTGATGCAGACCACGCCCATATCGAGCAACTCCTTCAGCAAACCCTTGTACCACTCCGTAGCCTTCGGATAGGTAAAGTCGATGGTGCCGGCATAGTCCAGTGTCGAGAAATTCGACCCCTCGCTGCGCTCCTGCTCCTTGGTCAGCGGGGCGATATAGCGGTTGGCTTTCGCCTCGTCAATCTGCTCAGCACCCTGCGCTACATAGGGCAGCTGCCAGAGCGATACACGGTAACCATCATCTTTCAAACGGGTGAGGAATCCCTTCGGATCGGGGAAACGCTCGGGGTTGAATTTCCATTCGCAGAGCCAGTCGGTGCGGAACCAACCCGTGTCGAGGTGAATGACATCGCAGGGATAGTGCTCCCGACGCAGACGGGCGCAAATATCCTCTACCTCATCGGCACTGAAATAGGTCATGCGGCTCATCCAGATACCGAAACTCCACAGCGGAGGCAGGGTCGGGAAGCCGGTCAGCGAGCGGTAGTTGTAGAGGATACGCTCGGGGGTGGCACCGCCGATGAGGAAGGCATCGACCTCGGCACCATCGGCCAGGAACTGCACCGAACGGGTCGAATGGTCGGCCAGCGAGAGTTTGCAGTAGTCGCTGGTGTGGTAGAAGACACCATACATGCGGCTCGAGAGGTAGAACGGAATATTCTTGTAGGCACGGCGGTTGTTGACGCCCTGCCCATCCTGATTCTTGAGTTGGAAGGTGTGGCCGGCGAGGTCCATCTTCGTGAAACGCTCACCCGTGCCGACAAAGCACTCGTCAGCCTTGCACTCGAACGAGAGTGTAGCCCGTTCGGGTTTGCCCTCCTTCTCGCAGTAGGCTAACGGAAGGGCATCGTAACGCGGGGGCGAGAAGTGATCATAGGCCGACAGACGCACCGGCTTCGAATGTTTTCCATCGGGATAGAGCGTCAGGTCGATGGTCGATTGGGGGGCCGGTTGCAGGTCGCTCCAAAAGTCGATTTCGGCCTCGCGGAGATTCAACTCGCCACGCAACACGCCCTTCGTGTCGTGGAACTGCCATACGTTGTCGAGCAGGTTTGCCGTCAGGGGCTCACGCTGCAACGTAGGAGCGATATCGAGCATCTCGGAGGTTTCACGAGGGGCGATATCCTCGGCCGAGAGCTGCAGGCGCAGGATTTGATCGCCATAGGCGCGCAGGCGCAACGTATGGTTGACCGGAGCTGTGGTCGTATCGGCCGCCATGTCGGCTGCCAACTGCTGTTTCTGGAAGGGAACGGTGATGTGAATCTCACCCTCCACCACCTCGACGGCCGTGGGTTTATAGGCTTTCCACAACGACTCGTTTACCTGTAAATCGGGATCGAAGTCGAGGAAATCGAAAAGATGATAATTAGTCTGTTTCACGTGTGTATATAGGTAATTAAGTTCTTTTGTTATTGCTGTTGCGGAAGTGGCGTTTCCGGTCCATTTGTACCCTCGAAGCGCACGGCCGGTCCGGGGTTGTTGAAGCCGATGGACGCTTCGACCTCCAACCAATTGTTGCGAATCGTGTAGCCGTCGGTAGCCGCATCGAGGTAGATGCAGAATCCGCGATGGTTGGTGGCATAAGGTGCCGGGTAGGGCTTCGAAACGATGTTTTGCTCGATGACCGAACCGGGCTGATTCGAGAGGGTGTAGATGCCACCGGCATCATAGAGTTGACGGGCGTAGTTCTCGACCCGATTGCGGGCAATGCGGTTGCGGTGCATGCCCGTGTCGTGCTTGGTCCATCCCCAGCCGACGCAGATACCCGAATAGTTGACCTTATTGATGTGGTTGTCGACAATCTCCGTGTCACGAACATAGCCACATCCGATGGCCACCGCACCCCAATCGGTGCAGGTAACGTCGTAGATACGATTGGCCTCGATGTGCAGGTGAGAACAGAAATCCGTTGGGTCGCCAATTCGATCGAACGGAATGTGAACTTCGGTTGCTCCCTCCCCGAATGAGCCGGCCAACAACGCTGTGCCGCCAATACGCTGGAACGTACAACCGCGTACCGAGGTGTGGTGTACGTTGGAGACCAAATCGAGACCCGTTGCCCCCAATTCGTGGAACGAACACCCCTCGAAGGTGATGTGCGAGGCATTGCGCACCGAGATAGCCGCCTCGGGGCGTTCGAGCCAGGCCTGATTTTCGAGGTTGGGATCCCACGCAAAGCCCTCCTTCTCGTAGAGTTTATAGCCGTCGATAAAGGCGAAGCCGCCCTGCAAGGTAACATGACCTTGCTCCATGGGTCGATTCCAGGCCGTATGGGCAAAGCGAATGCCTTCGAACCGAAGATGCTGTACGGCTTTCTGTCGGGCTCCCTCGATAGTCATCAATCGCTCCAGATGGGGCGCATAGATGGTTGTCCGAGGTTTACGAAGCGTATAGATGCGCCCTGTAGCATAGTCCTGCCACCACTCGTCATTTTCATCGAGGAGTGCTTTGGCGTTCATGAGCATGAAGGAGGAGTTGCCACGCTCGCCGTCAATGACCGGTTGGGGCCACGGGTGGGCAAACTCCAAATAGCTCTCCGGGTTGAGGAACGTGACGACGGCTTGCTCCCCCTCGTAACGGATGGCTTTGATGCGCAGAATGGCCACCGCCCAGCGTTGATGCACCAACATTTCGAGCCCCTCGGCCTGTTCTAACCCCTCGATGGCGGGGCGGGGAATGGTGATGCTTTCGGTCGCAGGGTCAAAGGCAATCATGCGGGCCATCTCTTCGGCTCCGAATTGCGTGGCTCGGCGCAGCGTGCCACCCCATAACTCGCGCACGAGGAGTGGCCGCCCATGTATCCTGGGTGCCTCGGCAACCCAATAGCCGTCTGCGCGGCGGAACGAAGCCAGCGGAGTGCCTCCGCTGAAGACAACCTCTTGTCCCTCTTCGGCACGCAGCGTGGTTGGCGAATCGGCCGTTCCGCTGTCTTCGGGTCGGATGTAGAGCGGACGGTCGAGCGTGTAGATGCCCTCCTGAAAACGAATCTCAATGCCCCCCTCGATACGAGGGTCACCGATACGACGCCATTCGCGCGCCATTTTCAAGGCTGCGTGAGGCGTGCGGAGCGGACTTTGTTGCGAACCATCAGCCTGGTCATTGCCCTTGGGCGACACATAAATCGTTCCTGCCGATACCACCAATGGTGCGGCCACGAACAGGAGTAAGAGGGCGAGTTTTCGGGTCATAGCGGTTAGGTTAGGCTAAAATCGAACAAATATAACGATTTGCGTGTGAAAAAACAACGGCAGGGGATTGAAAAATCAAATGCGATAACCTTTCGGCAAAAATGTTTGAAAAACTCTGCAAAATTTTGTATATTCGCATGTTTTTAGTGTAGCAAACAACAATACCCAAATAAACTATGAACGAATTATTGCAAAAATTGTTTACCTGCGTTGAGTTCGGAAAAATCAATGCAGCGTCGCCCTATCCGCCTCAGATGCGTGGCGAGGATGGTGCCCAGGAATTGACTCAGCAGGCTCTTGCAGCCGGTATTGCTCCGTCGCAGATTATGGACGAGGCGTTGATTCCGGCCATGACTTGTGTGGGGCAGAAATTCACCGAGGGAAAGGTTTTTGTGCCACAGATGTTGCTCTCGGCCAAGGCGATGAATGCCGCTTTGACCTATATCAAGCCCTATTTCTCGTCGGGTGAGGTGCAGCGTAAGGGTACGTTTATCATCGGTACGGTCTTTGGCGACCTGCACGACATCGGCAAGAACCTCGTCTGCATGATGGTCGAGGGTGCCGGCTGGGAGGTTGTCGATCTGGGAGTGGATGCTTCGGCCGAGAAATTTATTGCTGCCCTCGATGAGCATCCGAATGCCTATGTAGGTCTGTCGGCGCTGTTGACGACGACGATGACCAACATGAAGACCATCATCGACCAGGTGCATGAGAAGTATCCCGAGACGAAGTTCATCGTCGGAGGTGCTCCTGTGTCGGCCGAGTTTGCTGCCGAGATTGGTGCCGACGGCTATGCTGCCGACCCGCAGGACGACATCAAGATTCTGGAGAGTTTCCTGAACGCATAAGCCATTACACCCATGAAAAAGTGGATTGAGGAGGTGTTGGCATCGGAGAAGCGCATTGCCCTCCCGATTATGACCCACCCGGGTATCGAGTATGTGGGTAAGACGGTGCGTGAAGCCGTAACCGATGGCGAAGTGCACTTCGCTGCCATCAAGGCGCTGGCCGAGCGTTATCCTTCGGCTGCCTGCACGGTGATTATGGACTTGACGGTCGAGGCCGAGGCCTTCGGTGCAAAGATTCTGATTCCCGAGGAGGAGATTCCGACCGTTACCGAACGCTTGGTGTCGGATGCAGCCTCGGTGGAGGCGTTGCAGGTGCCATCGCTCGATGCCGGTCGTGTGCCCGAATACCTTAAAGCCAATCGCTTGGCTGCGGAACATATCACCGACCGGCCGGTGTTGGCAGGCTGTATCGGCCCCTTCTCGTTGGCCGGTCGTCTGTACGACATGAGTGAGATTATGGTGGCCATCTACATCGAGCCGGATGTCATTATGGCCCTGCTCGATAAGTGTACGGCCTTCCTCATTGACTATTGCAAGGCCTTGAAGGCAACGGGTGTCGCCGGCGTGGTGATGGCCGAGCCGGCTGCCGGTCTGCTTTCGAACGAAGACCACCAGATGTATGCTACACCCTATGTGAAGCAGATTGTCGATGCCGTGCAGGATGATGACTTCACGGTGATTCTGCACAACTGCGGTAATACGGGACAGTGTACCGGTGCCATGGTCGAAACGGGGGCTGCTGCAATGCACTTCGGCAACCTGGTTGATATCCCGCAGGCTCTGACCGAGGTGCCCGAGCATATGCTTGTGATGGGTAATCTGGATCCGGTGGGCATTTTCAAGCAGGGAACCCCCGAACAGGTGGCCGCTGCTACGACCGATCTGCTGGAGAAGACACGGGGTGCCAAGAACTTTGTCATCTCGTCGGGTTGTGACCTGCCTCCTGCTGTGCCCGAGGCCAATCTTGAGGCCTTCTTTGGTGCGGTTGAGGCCTATAATAAATAGGGGAGTGGAGAGGTGTTTCCATACCTATCGCTACCCTTTGTGCGAGGTCTTGCCCTCGCTCGATGAGCTTGCTCGGCATCTCCACATGGAGGGAGATGTCGAGCATCCTGCTTATCACTATATGCAACAGCGGCTGGCCGAACTTGCGGCATCGACGTTGGAGACGATCGGAGGCTATGTGCTCGGTCGTGTCGAGCGCATGGATACGGCAGCAGGCATCGTGACGGTCGAAGGCTACGATTTTCGGGTGGGGGTGCAGGTCTGTGGCTACCTGAAAGAGGCCGAAGAGGCGGCTCTCTTTTTGTGTACGGCGGGTGCATTGTTCTCCGATGAGGCACATGCCCTGAATGAACAGGGGGAGTTTCTCGAGGCCTACATCATCGATACCATCGGGTCGATGACCGTGGAGCACGCCATGGATCGTATCCACCGGGCTCTAGCCGAGGAACAAGCCGGCCGCGGATTAAAAATCACGAATCGCTACAGCCCGGGCTACTGCAATTGGCCGTTGGTCGATCAGCGAGCGTTGTTTGCCTTTGTCGGGGAGAATCCGACGGGCATCGTGTTGAGCAATTCGTGTCTGATGCACCCGATTAAATCGGTGAGCGGTATCATCGGTATCGGCACGAAGGCGCGTCGTCGTGCCTATGGCTGTGTGATTTGCCAGAATAAGACCTGCATCTATCGCAAGATTGTGGCACGTGAGCAGGGCGAGATGTGAAAAAAGAGCCTATGACCTATTTGCTGACGGCAAGTATCTTGGCACTTTGTGCCTGCCTGACGGGGGCTTTTCCGCAGTTGATTAACGGCCTTTCAGCCGAGCAGAAACGACGCATGGATCGTCGCAAGGTGGGGCGAATAGCCTTCGTGGGGCTGATGATGCCGGCTTTGATATTGTTGGTGCTGTATGGGTGTGGCGTCGATCATGACCTGATACCACCGGCCGTGTGTATTCCCTTTGCTTTAGGTACGGCTGTGGCGATACAGCTTTCGATAAAATAGCACATTGAAATAGATGGTGGTATGAGAAGATTTTTGCTTTATGTAGCGGTGCTGATTGCAATCGGTGGCCATCAGGCAATGGCCGGGGAACGTGGGGAACATGGAGGTGCGGCGATGGTTGGTGCGTTGCCGGGCAATGCAAAAGCTGTGGATAGCTTCCCGGTGCGTATGGAGACGCAACGATATGATACCGCACAGTGGAGCCGTTATGGATGTTGTTCGCTACAAGGGAGTGATGCTCGACTCAGTGTTGTGAGTGAAAGCGGAAATACCCTCTTTACAACCAACGAACAGGGCGCAACGGTTGCAGGTATGGGTCTGGGGGATTACTACCTTTTGGAGGTACCCGTGACACATGTGATGGCCGGTGAGCAGTTTGACTTTATGTGTACGATGACTGCGGTAGAGCCCGATGCTCCGAAGTATTGGGTGTTTGAGTATTGGGATTGTGGGCGTTGGAATAGCGTGGATGCCGCATTGCATAGTGCCGAGGAGGATTCTTCCATCCGTTACTCCTTCTATACCAAATATTTTCAATCAGCACATCCTGTGACATTTGCACAGTCGTTTACGCTCATGCAACCCATCGAGAACGGCCGTGTGAAGGTGCGTTTGCGCACCCTTGCGGCCGGTGAGGGGAAGGTGAAACTGACGGGTAGTAGTAAATATGTAAGCCTGCAACTACTCCGATATAAGGGTGCCCCCGATGTGCGTGATCAGCGACGAATCCTCTTTGTCGGCAACTCATTTACCTATTTTTATGGTACGCCTTTTATGTTTAAGGAGATTGCCCGTTCCGAGGGTCATCAGGTCGATATTGTGGTGTCTGTAAAGGGTGGACAGGAGTTTAGCGAACACCTTGAACTGGAGCGAACCATCGAGGCGATAACACGGGGCGGGTTTGATTATGCCTTTTTGCAGGATACATCCCCCAATGCTGCCAAATACGCTGACACTCACGATGCTGCAATTCTGGAGGCTTGTAAGAAGATCAATGATCTTACGTTATGTTATTCGCCGAATTGTCAACTCATTTACGAGCATACGTGGGGATGCCCGTATGGCAACTATCGTGGATATGGCAGCTATGAACGTCTTGAAGAGCTACTTGAACGTGGCACTCAACAACTTACCGAACAGCTCGCGGAGTATGAAATATGGGTAAGTCCCATCGGGAAGGGGTTTACCCTTGGACGCGCGCAAAACCTCTCGTTGCTTCATACCGATCATCGCCATCAAAGCCGTGAGGGTGCATATATGAAGGCCTGTATCAATTATTTATTGATTTATCGTGCGCCATTTACGGCAACGGTCTCCTGCTGCGGTGTAAATCCGGAAACGGCTCAAACAATCCGTCGGATTGCAGAGCGGGTGGTGTTGCATGCCGATAGTGAGCATGCGCAACTTGGAGATGAGTAAGCTGTAGATTAACGCTAATTTTTCAGCACAAAATTTTGTTAATTCCAAAAAAGCACCTATATTTGCACACCCTTTCAACGAGAAAGGCCAAACGGAGAGGTGGGTGAGTGGCTGAAACCACCGGTTTGCTAAACCGACGTACCTGATTAGGGTACCACGAGTTCGAATCTCGTCCTCTCCGCAAAAAGGCAAACAAGATGGATTTGCACGACCTCTGCTTTTGCAGAGGTCTTTTTTTTTTAAGGGGATTTGTGCTCGCATAAGATTACCCTTAAAAGCAAAAAGTAAGTTACTTTGTAACCGTTCAAATCAATCTTGTTTGGCTTTTTGCAAGGATACCTCCGGCGGGAAAGAGCAAGAAGTTACGAAGCAAGCCACAGGCGTGCGAAGGAGCCAATCTCGACCACCTTACCGCCTTACAACAACCAACCGCCAATTTCGTTCATAGCCTCCAATCTCTGCCGGCTTCCTATTTGTCGATTTACCAAAAGATTGCTATATTTGCCCTTTCTTGCTATTCGTATGAACAAACTCGACCGACCTGCAAAAATTCCCCCCCCCGTGGGTGAGGCGTATTCCATTGCGAGTACGCAGGAGTTCGAGCGTATCTACGAACGGCTCTATCCCCGACTTTGCGCTTTTGCCTCGTTGATTCTGCACGACCGCAGTGCCGTGGAGGATGTGGTGCAGGAGGCCTTTCTTTCGCTGTGGAAACGTCGCCGCGAATTGATCATTCACACCTCGGTCGACCACTACCTGATGCGCAGTGTCTATAACCTTGCACTCCAGCATCATACACGTATTCACCAGCAACAACCGCTGTCCGACCTTTTCCCGAAGGGTACGGAAGGCGAGGGATGGCCCGAGGGTTTTTCGGATGAGGAGATCCGTCGCTTGGAGATGGTGCATACGGCCATAGAACAACTACCGGAACAATGTCGGCGCATCTTCCTGCTGAATAAGCGTGAGGGGTTGCGCCAAAAAGAGATTGCAGCCATGCTCTCCCTCTCGATTAAAACGGTAGATACGCAGATTACTCGTGCTGTGCGGAAAATCAAGGAGTATGTGCAGCTGCGACAATTGCACAAAAAGGAGACAACCGCGAACGCAAAGGATGATATTTTCACCCAAAAATAGCAGGCGATATAAATAAATGTTTATTTTTGTAAGGTGTTTTTGCGAAAAAAATAACTATTAAGTAGGAGTGCGACGGAAAATATGAATAACGAGTGGCAGCATAGCGAAAATCGTTCGTTGGAATGGATTTGGGAGCACACGTTGGATGTGGAGGGCGAATGGAATGCCCATGGAGCATCCAACCGCATGTGGCAACATCTCCAACGCCGAAGATGGATGCACCGTATCACGATAAGTGCTACGGCTGTTGCTGCATTGTTGGCCATCGGTCTCTTGCTTATCTGGCCGAATCGCTTTGAACCTTCGACGCCGCCGGTGCGTCAATTTGTTGCTACGACAGGTATTCAGTTGGCTGTGGATGAGGATTTCATCGCCGAGTTGTCAGCCGAAAGCAGCCTGCGGGGCGATTGCCAGACCTTGGAGGTGATCAGTGAGGCTACGGATAGCATGGCCTATCGTATCGAGGTGCGCCCGATGCAATATGCCACCTTGACCGTTCCGCCGGGACATCGTTATTCGCTGACCCTCTCCGATGGTAGTTGCGTGACGCTGAATGCCGATAGCCGATTGCGCTATCCGGTGGAGTTCGCCGACTCGGTACGCCAGGTGGAACTGTGTGGTGAGGCTATGTTTGAGGTTACGGCAGACCGCATGCGCCCCTTCCGTGTGATTACCGAACATGGCGTACAAACGCAGGTGCTGGGTACGCAATTCAATGTAACGGCCTATCCCGAAACTCCTTGTGCCGTAACGCTGCTCGATGGTGCGGTACGGGTGCTTTCGCAGTGCGATACCTGTCGTCTGCTGCCCGGACAGCAGGCCCGTGTGGCCGAAGAGGGCTTTGACGTGCGTTGGGTCGACACGAAGATGAGCACAGCCTGGTTTGGTGAAAGTATCAGCTGCGACAATGAGCCGCTGTCGGTGTTGGCACGGAAAATCAGCCGTCAATACAATACCGAAATCTATATCGGAGACCCGCTGATTGAGGATGTGACCTTCTACGGCTATCTGCCTCATTCCCTCTCGTTGGAGCAAATTTTCAAAGTGCTGAATCAAAGCGAAGGAATTCGGGTGCGGAAAATTGACGACGGATATCTGCTCTATCAATAGTAAACTTACAATTTTTTAGCGCATAACCTCTTCGATGACTGCATTGGAGAGGTTTTTTGTTTCTTGCTGTAAACCAGCGTATTGATGTGATTTTTTTGGGGCTTGAAATCGTCGGTGTCATGAAAAAAAGTGCAGGGATGTTGAATTTTTTGAAAAAATTGTAAGGTCTTTTTTGGTGATATGTAACTTATATAAGAAACGCATGAAAAAAACTAACCCTTAAATTTATTGCTTATGCCCCAAATTTACGTTCTGTTGAGACGGGTTGTTGCGGCATCGTATCGCAACTTCCGACTGGTGGCCTTGCTGCTTGCCTGTGTGTTGGCAGCGGATAAGGCAGTTGCACAATCGCCCGACGATGTGACTATCACGCTCGAGCTGTCGAATGTGACCATCGAAAAGGCATTGAAGACGATTGATTCGAAGGCTCCGTTTACCTTCTTCTATGGTGAGCAGGCTATGCTGCTGACCGGTAAGCGTGTGACGGCCAGTTTCAATCGCACCCCGTTGCGCGAGGCACTCGATGTGCTGTTCCGCGATTCGGGTCTGGATTATAAAATCAACCAAAACACGATTACGGTCTTCGTGAGCAACCGCCAGATGTTGCAACAAGAGTTATCGAAGGTGCACATCTCAGGTGTGGTAACCGATAAGGAGTTGGGAGAGCCGCTGATCGGTGCTGCTGTCTATGTCAAGGGCATGACCATTGGCAAGACAACGAGTTCGGACGGTAGTTATAGCATCTCGGTGCCGGCCGGTGGTGGTACGCTTGTCTTCTCCTATGTGGGCAAGAAGACCGAGGAGGTTACCTATTCGGATGCCCAAACACGCATCAATGTAGCCTTGGCTGATGCCGGTAACGACATCGAGGATGTGGTGGTTACGGGTTATCAGAAACTCGATAAGCGTTTGAGCGCAAGTGCTACGACGCAGATTATGATGGAGGAGATTCAGATGCCCAATGTGACCAATCTGGGTAACATGATTCAGGGTCATGTGCCGGGTGTTACGGTGCAGCAGACCTCGGGTAGTCCGAATGCTGTTCCGCGTATCCGTGTCCGTGGTTCGTCGACCATCTTCGGTAATGCCGCTCCGGTATGGGTAGTGGATGGCATCATCCGTGAGGATCCCGTGCCCCTGTCGAACGACGAGTTGAACAACGTGCTCTATGGTGGTACGGATGTGCTGACCGATCAGATGAATGAGAATGCCAGCCTGAGCCTGATTGGTAACGCCATTTCGGGTGTGAATCCCAATGATATCGAGTCGATTACCTTCCTGAAGGATGCTTCGGCAACGGCTATCTATGGTACGCGTGCAGCAAATGGTGTGATTGTCGTGACCACGAAACGTGGTAAGACGGGTGCTCCGTCGGTGAACTACTCGATGTCGCTCGGTTTCTCGGCCGCTCCGCGTTACGATCAGTACAACCTGATGAACTCGAAGCAGCGTATCGGCGTATCGCGCGAGGTGGTGGAAGATGGTTACCTGTATAGCTCGATGCCCTATAACACGGGTTACGAAGGTGCCTTGTTCGACTATTATGACAATAAGATTACGAAGAGTGAGTTTGATGCTCGCGTAGCCTCGCTCGAGACGATGAATACCGACTGGTTCGATTTGCTGTTCCAGAACTCGTTCAGCCAGGACTATTCGGCCAGCATCTCGGGTGGTACGGATAAGACGAGTTACTATGTATCGCTCGGTTATAACAACAGCCAAGGTACGGCAAAGGGCGATGAGGCTCGTCAATACACCTTCTCGTCGAACCTGATGACCCGCCTGACCCGTTGGTTGGAGGTGGATACGAAACTTTCGTTTGCCGATCGTAAGTCGGAGAGTTTCTATACGGTCAATCCGTTCGACTATGCGACCTCGACGTCGCGTGCCATCCATCCCGATGAGTACTACACGACGCAGGTAACCACCTTCCCGGGTGTCGGCACATCGAACTATCCGCTCAAATATAACATCTTCAATGAGCTCAACCACACGGGCAACGAGGCGAAGGTTCGCTCGGTAAATGCCAGCGTGGGTCTGAATGCCGATCTGTTGCCGGGTCTGCGTGCCAATGTCTTGCTCGGTGTTGGTTACTCGAACTCGAATCAGCAGAGTTGGGCCGACGAGATGTCCTACTATATCGCTACGATTCGTGGCTATGATTATGGAGCCGTTGCTCCGGGTAGTGCCGAGCAGTTGGCTTCGAAGTTGCCGCAGGGTGGTATCCTGAATTACGACAATACGAACAATACGAGTTACACGGCCCGTGTTCAGTTGCAGTACAACAAGACCTTCGGTAAGGATCACGCCATCAACGTCATGGCCGGTTATGAGGCGCGTTCGGTGCAGTACGACGGTTTCTCGACTGTGGAGTATGGCTACTTCCCCGAGCGTGGTAAGAATGTAAGTTACGAGTATGACTCGACAACCTCGGGTCAGACCGGCAGTTGGGCCGGCTCGCAGTCGTCGCTCAACAAGCACACGGTGAAAATCACGGATCAGAAGAGCAATACGATTTCGGCCTTCGGTACGTTGGTATATGCCTATAAGAACCGCTATGTGCTCAACTTCAACGTGCGTGGTGATGCTTCGAACCGCTTCGGACAGTACACGAACAACAAGTTCCAGCCCGTATGGAGTGTGGCTGCTCGTTGGAGCATGGCCGAGGAGGAGTGGATGAAGAATCAGCGTGTGATTAATGATTTGAGTTTCCGCGCTTCGTATGGACGTCAGGGTAATGTGCCGACCTCGGTGGGCCCGAACGTGGTGGCGAAGTATATGTCGCCGACCATCAACCGCTGGACGGGCGACTACCAGATTGGTATCAGCCGTCTGCCCTATCCCAACCTGCGCTGGGAGAAGACCAATACGATCAACCTGGGTGTTGACTTCTCGTTGTTCGATGGTCGCATCGCCGGTACGTTCGACTACTACGAGAAGCGAGGCGAGGATATCATCTTCAACCTGCCGGTTGCTGCCGAGTATGGTACGCAGAACACCTATCGCAATGGCGCTTCGTTGAAGAACACCGGTTTCGAGTTGGCCATCACCTTCATTCCGATTCGCACGAAGGATTTCCAATGGACCATTACGCCCAACTGGTCGAAGAATACGAACAACATCTCGAAGACCACCGACCAGAAGTATACCTATATGGATTATCTGGTAGGTAACGCTTATGAGAACGGCCGTCCGGTGAATGCCATCTATTCGTGGGAGTTCACGGGCCTCGATCCCGAGAAGGGTTATGCCCAGTTTGCCCACACGTCGCGTGATGCTTCGCAGGTGGAGGTGAGCGATGATCCGAAGGATTATCTGGTTTACTCGGGACAGAAAGACCCGAAGATCAGCGGTGGTCTGACCATGTCGTTCCGCTATAAGAACTTCTCGCTGACGGGTAATTTCGCCTATGCCTTTGGCAATGTGCGTCGTCTGAACTTCCTCTACAATGGTGCTGCTCTGATGCCCCAGCCGCACGAGAACCTCAATGTCGAGTTGCTCGGTCGCTGGCGTCAGCCCGGTGATGAGGCCTACACGTCGATTCCGGGCTTTGTCTTCGACGATAAGATGTCCTATAACACCTATGTACCGACCGGTGTGAATAGCCAGATGAACACCTATGAGATGTATAACTACTCGTCGGCTCGCATCGTGAAGGGAGACTTCTTCCGTTGCCGTAATTTGATGCTGACGTGGTATGCACCGAAGAAGTTGGCCGGTAAACTGCACATGCAGAATCTGAGCTGCTCGTTCAACGTGACCAATCCGTTCACGATTTGCAGCAAGCGATTCAATGGTCAGGATCCTGAATTGGAGAATACGGGTAACGTAGCACTGCCTATCGCGCAGACCTATTCGCTTTCGGTAAACATTGGTTTCTAACCCTTAAACAACGAATTATAGCATGAAAAAGATATTTCAATTGATGGCGCTCGCTTTCGCTGTGATGGCCCTGGGGGCGTGCAGCGATTTCCTCGAGGAGTACTCGCAGGATGAGTTTGAGCCCAAAACGACCACTGCCTTCGATGAATTGTTGATGGGTGAGGGTTATAACTTTGCTTTCCATATGGGGGAGGTGTTGGAGATCATGTCCGATGATGCTGCCAATGTGAACCCGAATCCTTCGACGCCGCAATACTACTACACGGAGACTACCAATGTGATTTTGGAGGCCTTCTCGTGGCAGTCGACCTTTTATCAGACCCTAGAGGAGAAGTCAACATTTGGCAATGCAGAGCTCTATCAGGATTTGTACGCCCAGATTATGCCCTGCAACATCGTCATCGAATCGACTCCCGATTCGCAGGGCTCGGAGGCCGATAAGGCCAATGTCATGGGTCAGGCTTATGCACTGCGTGCGATGTACTATTTCCAGCTGGTGAACCTCTTTGCCAAGCCCTATAATACGCCTGGAACGACTCCCGAGCAGTTGCCCGGTGTGCCGGTGATTATCGCTTCGGAGATTCTCGACGAGGGTCCGGTGCGCAATTCGGTGGCAGATGTCTATACGCAGATTGTCAAGGATATCGAGCAGGCCATCACGCTGCTTGGTCAGGAGAAACGCAACAATGGCTTGTTACGTGTGGGCTATACGGCCGCTTGCGCCTTTGCTTCGCGTGTTTACCTCTATATGGAGCAGTGGGATAAGGTGGTAGAGAAGGCAACCGAAGCACTGCGTTATGCACCGAAGGTGGCTGATTATCACACCTACGACTTTGGTTATACGAATCCCTATAACAAACCGTCGTCGGGTGCGAATCATGTGATGACGCGCAACTATCCGGAGAATATCCTGTTGATGGGCTTTATGAGCAGCAATTGGTCGCTCTCCGGTAGTGCAACCTTCTGCGTTTCGCCGAACCTGACCGCTACATTTGCCGATAACGATATCCGTAAAACCGAGTTCTTCGGTGTGAACTGGACGGGTGCTGCCGTATGGCATAAAGGTGCAACTTCCGAGTTCTCGTATGTGATTCGTACGGCCGAGCTCTATTTGAATCGTGCAGAGGCCTATGCCGAGCTGTATGCTGCCGGCCAAGCAGATGCAGGTGCCAAGGCTGTGGCTGATTTGAACGAGTTGTGTCGCAACCGCTACCAGACCTATTCGGGCTATACACCTTCGTCGGCCGAGGCTTTGGTTGAGGAGATTCGTGCCGAGCGTCGTCGTGAACTTTGCTTCGAGGGTCATCGCTGGTTCGACCTGCGCCGCTATGGCATGCCGACCATCGAGCACGTCTTCATCGATGCTTCGAATGTACACAACAAGTACACCTTGCCGACCGGTGATCCGGGTTGGGTATTGCCTTTCCCGCCGGCTGCCTTGACGCGTAATCCGAACCTCGAGCAGAATGAGATGGCACCGCGTCGTGAGGCTACGGGTATCTAAACTTTACGAATCGAAAAACAGAAGAGTTATGAAAAAAGCATATTTGATTCTTATGAGCTTTGCGCTGCTGACCCTCTCGGTTGGGTGCAGCGAGGAGGCACTTACCCCCTCCGATCCGCAGGAGTTTATCGAGTTTCCGCAGGGGGATAATGCCTACGATGCCGAGTTTGTGGCATTCTACGAGGATTATGGCACCTATGTGCTGTATGACTATGGAGAGACCGATTTCCGTTGGAATGTAACGACCATGTTGCCCTACTATCCGACGGCTCCCGAGATGTCAGCCGTATCGGATGTGTGGAACTTCTTTACATCGCGATGCCTGACTGTGTGGCCCGACGATTTTCTGCGCAGCTATCTGCCGACCAAAATCTTCTTGGCAAGCGATATCTACGATAAGAAAACGTCGTGGGTCTGGGATCCCAATACGCAGACTTCGACCCAGCAGGAGGTTGTCGATAAGCACTACGATGCCATTTACGGCTTCAACCACCTCTCGATTGGCGTGGTGAACAGCAGTTTTGCTACGAAGTCCGATGCCGATAAGTTGAAGGCGGTGGGACAGTTCTCGTGTGCCTTGGTTGGTTACGCCACCTCGCGTGGTCTGATGGATATTCCGCAGGAATTCAAAGACCTCTATACGCAGGGTACCCAGACCGGTAGTAACTCGGATTACTCGGGTCAGTGGGGTTATAGCGGCCGTGGTCACCTCGAGTACAATGCGGCTATCGATGTCTACTACGACTTTGGTCTTTATGTGAAGTACCTGACGACGATGTCGCAGGAGGCTTACGAGGCGTGGGCTTATGACCCGACCTTCGATGCCGGCTCGTCGTGGGATAGCTCGATTGGTGAATGGGGTGATTATGTTTATCACTACTACATCAAGCAGAAGACGGCCGTGGTACTCGATTTCTTCCAGAAGGAGTATGGCATCAACCTGCATGAGATGGGTAACCGTGCTGCAGGTGTCAATCCCTAAACATATCGGTTAAATCATTCGTTTTATGAACCTCAAATTTTGGACAAGGAGTATCGCGCTTGGCGCGATGCTCCTCAGCCTGGCCGCTTGTGGCGAGCCGGAGCCTGAAGGTCGTTTGTCGGACCTGGGAGTTCCCGTTGCGGGAAGCACACTCGATATTCGCTATTGGCCGAAAGAGGGGCCATTGGCAGCATGTGACTCGATTGTCGGCATTATCTATCGCTACGATGATTATCGCTGGACGGTCGATGATGTACTCTTGGAGCGCAAAGGGAAATCGTGGGGTGGTCAGACGACGCTGCCGACGGATTGCGCCTTCATGGCCTTGAAATTTCGCTCGGCGGATGCCGGTAGTTGGCTTTGGGATACGAACGACGATCAGGGTTTTGTCTATGTGACGGCCGATAGTTTGGGCAATCGACTCCCCGGTGGCGATTTGGCCTGGGGTGTCTTCCGCAAGAGCAAGACCTTCGGTATTGCCAACTATTTCCAGGAGTTCGATATCGCCGATGAGGCGTTGGAGATGTGGGTTACGAAGGAGATTCAGCGCAACGGGAATCGTCTGCCGGATTTCCTCGACTACTACCTGCGCATGGTGGCGTTGCGCTCGGGCGAGAACTATGCACGAGCCTTGCCGCAAATCATGGAGCAATACGATGCGCAATTCGGCCCTACCGAACGCTCGATGGCTACGTTCTATCATCAGTTCCGCTTCGCGTTGCGTGACGAGGTGCGTGCCGATTCGATTTATCGGGAGCTGGTTCGCCGTTTCCCGAAGGGCGATATAGCGATGCGAGATGACTTGCGCAAGATTGAGTCGAACCCCAATCCGAAGATTGCTGATGCATTGATGCGCTTCCTGCAACGCTATCCGCGTGCGGAGCATCCGTCGGCACAGCAACACTACTATCGTTGCTATCGCGTGTTGGGGAATGTCCTTTTTGCCCAGCATCGCTACGAAGAACTCTTGGCGTTGCTACCCGATATGGATTTTCAATCGCTCAGCGAGGTCTATCGCTGGAATATCTTTGCTGCCGTGAAACGTCGCAATGTGCCGACCGAGGAGTTGGTGCCCGTGGCGGAGGCCTTCTACGCCGAATTGCTGCGTAAGCGGGATGATGGATCGATGGTGGATGGTATGCGGCTGACACCCCTGGAGGTGGCTGCCTCTGTGCAGGCGCAAATCGATGACCGTTCGGAGACGCAGGCTATCCTGCTCGACCGTGCCGGAAAATACGAGGAGGCGTTGGCGGCCTTGAATCAGATTGCGCCCGACATGCGCTATCGCACCGCCTCGCGCAGTGGTTTGCGTTATGATGTGCTGGTGAAGATGGGTCGTTCGGAGGAGGCGGAGGCCACGCTGATGGCTGCGGCTGCCGTGAATGCCCTGTCGCCGACCATGCACGAGGCCTTGCAAACAGCCTATGTGGCTGAAAAGGGCTCGAAGGAGGGCTTCGAGGAGTATCTCTACGCCTTGCAGTCGGAGGAGACCCGTCGTGGCTTGGAGCGTGAGGTTCGCAACCACCTGCTTGATGAGCCGTTCGAACCCTTCACGGTACTCGATGCCGAAGGGGAGCCGATCAGTAGCGAAGAGTGGGGCGACAAGGTGGTCGTCATCGACTTCTGGGCAACGTGGTGTGGCCCGTGCCAGGCCGCTTTCCCCGGTATGCAGATGGCCGTTGACCGCTTTGCCAAGGATAAGGAGGTGCTGTTCCTTTTCGTCTGCACCCAGGATCGTCCCTATAGTGAGGAACTGGTGGCGCGTGTGCGTCATCTGGTAGAGGATAAGGGCTATACGTTCCGTATCTGCTACGACCAGCCACGTGAACAGGGTCGCAATACGGGTGCGGCATTCCGGGTGTTTGCCGAGCGATTCAACTCGTCGGGAATCCCCCGCAAGGTAATCCTGCACAAGGGGCGTTTGCGCTACACCTCGGAGGGGTATTCGGGCAGTCCGAGCCGTCTGGCCGATGAGATTACCTGCGCTGTGAACCATATCAAAAAGGAAAAATAGATGAAAAAACTGGTGCTGAGTCTGTGTGCAGTCGTTGCAATAGCGACCGCTGTGGCCGAGAAACGAGCCTTGCAGATTGATGATTGTGTGGATTGGCGTGTGTTGCGTAATCAGCATGTCTCTCCCGATGGAAAGTGGGTGCTGTTTCAATACGGCCATCTGTTCCAGGAGAAGGGATATCCCGCCTGCTTGTTCGATGTCGAGCGGCAGCAGGTCGATACCTTGGGTAAACTCTCCGATGCGATGTTTTTGAGCAGTCGTTGGCTGAAGTATACGCAAACCTCCGAGCCCGATTCGCTGGGTCAAACCACCTCGGTAACCCGTGTGATGGACTTGAAACAACGACGGAGCACCGAGTGGCGGGGGCGCAGTCCCTTCTTGATCCCGACGATTATCCCCGATGTGGTGTCGTATACCTACAACGAGGAGGGAAGCCAGGTGCGCAATCTCTGCCTGTATAACCTCGCTACACGACGGGAGACCATCATCGACAGCGTGGAGATGTCGACCGTGCTGGATGAAAAGGGTCGTTTGCTCTATTCGACGGGCCGCGAGCTACGCCTGCGTGAGGTGAATGGTCGCGAACGCACGATTTATGCCACCGATGGCTTTATCTGCAACTACAACTTCGATGGCGAGAAGGGTAGTTTTACCCATGCTGCGTCGCCCGAGAATCGCTTCAATCCCGAGACCCTATGCACGTTCGACTGCAATGGTCATGTCCGTCAGGTTTTCGACTTCTCCTTTACCGAGGGACTTCCCGAGGGGTTGAAGGTGGCACCGAATCCCTATCTCCCGATTAATGACGGCAAATTGATTATGGTCGATTTGCAGCCGGAGAAGTTTACGCCTCCCGCACCACGCAAAAAGTTGGAGGTGGGCTATGAGGTGGAACTTTGGGCGTGGAATGAGCCCTTCTCACACCGCCGACAGCGTCCTGCACGCCCGGGCTTCAACCCGACACAAGTGCCACACTATGTCTATGATGTGGAGGCAAAACGCTTCATTGAGATTGTGCCGGCCGGCATCATGAACTGCGTAACTCCGCAATGCGACCGTTTCGACTATGCGGTTTACTGTGATACGGCTCCCTATCGGACCCAATTCGACTGGCAGCATGAGTTGCGTGGCGATCTCTATTGTGTGCGCCTGAGCGATGGTAAACGCACGTTGCTGATGCGGGATACCCGTAGCATGCCGGCATGGAGTCCTGATGGGCGTTATGCTGTGGTGTATGACTTTGCAACACGTCGTTGGTTGCGTGTAGAGCCCGATACGGGTGCGCTCATCGACCTCTCGAGCCGTATCGGTTATCCGATTCATGTGGAGTCGCACGATATGCCGAAAGAGCCCTCGGCCTATGGTATCGCCTGGTGGGAGGAGGATGCGGTAGTGGTCTATGACCGCTACGATCTGTGGCGTCTGCCGATGGATGCAGCGGCGAAGGCTACGTCGTTGACCAATGGGTATGGGCGTGCGCATGGTGTCGAACTGCGTGTTAGCGAGCGTCGTGGTGCGCGAACCTATTTTACGGGTTTTGATACCGATACGACGGGTACAGCACTCTATGTCTTGGAGAAGGGTAAGGTGCGTCGCATCTCGCAGGAGGGGGCCTATGGATTCCGCCTGCATGCGCTTTCGGCAGATGAGAAATCGTTCGTGTGGAGCCGCTCGGCCTTCGATTGCTATCCCGATTTGCTGTGGAGCAGTGTGCAGAGTCCCGAGAAGGCGATCCGTATAACCGACACCAATCCGCAACAGGCCGATTTCTATTGGGGTAGTGCCCGTTTGGCTCGTTGGACCAATGGTGCAGGCAAACAGAATGATGGTATCCTCTACCTGCCCGAGGGGTATGATCCTTCGCGTACCTATCCCGTGCTGGTGAATTTCTATGAGACCCATTCGCGGGAGTTGTTTAGCTATCGGGTACCCGAGTTCAGTAGCTCGGTGATCGATATCCCGACCTATGTCAGCCGTGGCTATGTGGTCTTTATGCCCGATGTGGCCTATACGATAGGCGAGCCGTCGCAAAGTTGCTACGATGCGGTGGTGAGTGGCGTGGAGTACCTCATTAAAAGCGGCATTGCCGATCCGAAACGCATCGGCCTGTGTGGCCATAGTTGGGGTGGTTACCAGGTGGCCGATTTGGTGACGCGTACCCATCTGTTCTGCTGCGCTTCACCCGGAGCTGCCGTGACGAACCTGACCTCCTCCTATTTGGCACTGCGTGGTCGCTCGGGCGTACCCCGACTCTATGTCTATGAGGATGCGCAGGGTCGCCTGGGCAAGCATCTGTGGGAGGATCCCGAGATGTATCTGCGCAATTCGCCCATCTTCCGTGCTGACCGTATCCGCACGCCGTTGCTGATTTTCCACAACGAGGGCGATGATGCCGTTCCCTTCTCGGAGGGCTTGGCACTCTTCTTGGCGATGCGTCGCTTTGGACAACCGGCATGGTTGGTGAATTACCGTGGCGAAGGCCACTCGGTGAACAGCAAGGAGGCGTGTCGGGATTGGTCGATGCGCATGGAACAATTCTTTGATCACTATTTGCTGCATGCCCCCGCTCCGCGATGGATGCGTGAGGGAATTACGAAAGAGGATGAGGGATATGACCTAAAACTCGACTAACCCAAATAAAAAGTTCAAAACATGCAGCTGCAGGAGGTTGTAGGGCGTGAAGCCCTGCAACCTCTGTTTTGTTAGGTCGAGTGGTGAAAATACAGAAAAAAAAGAGGAAAATTTCAAATTAACGAGATTAATTGTATCTTTGTTCACCAACCATACATTAACCCGACGTTGAATCGCCTTCGTGTATTGCTCGTAGGGGTGTGCCTCGTATGTGCATGCCCGCTTGTAGCGCAGGTCCCGGGCCCTGCGCCTTTTACGCGTGTGTTATCGGATGTATTGCAGGAAGTTGAGCACCGTTTTGAGGTGTCGATTCGTTGCAAAAATTTTGTGGCCGACACGGTTACATTGACCTATGCCGATTCACGCATGCGTCCCTACTCGTTGCAGGAGACGCTGGATAATATCTGCCGTCCGCTCGATTTGAAGTGGAGTGGCGAACAAAAAATCACCCTTCAACCCTACGAATACCATCGTCGCACACCGGCCGATGGCGTGAAACTTTTGGCATGGCTCTCGGCGCAATACGATAACCAAACCGCATGGGAGCAACGTGCCGAGCAGGTGCGTCGTGAGGCGTTGCAAATACTTGCCCTCGAACCCTTTCTGCGTGGGGTGGTGACGCATCCGCAGGTGGTGCTCGCCAAGCCGATACGCCACGATGGCTATACGACCCAAAACTATGCCCTCGAAACCCTTCCGGGGCTCTATGTCTGCGGAACGATTTACGCCCCTGTGCAGGATTCGGGCAAACGCCCACTCATCATCTCTCCGGCTGGCCATTGGCCACAAGGTCGCTATCGTGCCGACCAGCAATATCGCATGGCGACTTTTGCCCGTATGGGGGCAGTGGCTGTTGATATGGATATCGTGGCGTGGGGCGAATCGGAGGAGCAGTTAGGTATCGAAACACATCAAGCACCCTATGCCCAACAGATTCAGACCCTCTGGTCGAAGGTCGTAACCGACTGGATGTTGGCTACCCGCAACGATATAGACCCGCAACGCATGGCTGCTACGGGCGGCTCGGGTGGTGCCACGCATACGCTCTTGCTGGCCTTGGTCGATGGCCGTTTCTCGGTCTTGGCACCGGTAGTTCATCTGGTGTCCCATTTTGATGGTGGTTGTCCGTGTGAGAGCGGCCGACCGGTTGCGTTGGCTGCAGGAGGCAGTGCCATGCCCGAATTGTTGGCGGCCGTGATGGCTCCGCGCCCCACGCTTGTGGTGAGCGACGGAGGCGATTGGACCCATACCTATCCGTGGCTGGAGTACCCCTACCTGCAACGTATTTGGGGATTCTATGGTGCGGAACGTAAGGTCGAAAATGCCCATTTTCCCGAGGAAAAACATGACTACGGCGTGAACAAACGAGCCGCGGTCTATCGCTTTTTTGCCGAACATCTGGGGCTCGATGCCTCGCAGGTCGATGAGGCAAAGGTTGTTCTGCAACCGGTGGAGGCGTTGCAGAGTTTCCGTGGCGAGTGGCCCGAGGGAGCTATTCGTTCGGCCAAGGAGTTGGAGGAGATAATTGATAAACTGAAATAGAGATGAGAAGAATTGTATGGCTTGTAGTTGCGCTGCTGTTGAGTCAAGGCGCGATGGCCAAAACATGGAAAGCAACCTATCGGGTGTCGGTCGACGGATTTCGTCGGGATTGTCCGGTGGTGATTGATGAGGTTCCGGCGTGGGCCGAGAGCGTACAGGTGGTTGCCGATGGAACGTCGATTCCGGCACAGCTGGATAAGGCGTTGGGCGAGGCGGCTTTCGTAGCGGATATTTGCAAAGAACGATGCTTTCGGGTGACCTTCTCGGATCAACCTTCGAAGGTGCAACCTGTGTCGCGCGTCAATGCCCAAATGTGGTGGAAGAATGAGGATAAGACGCTTTCGGAGCGTGATACCCTCTTCTCGTTCAAGGACGATATGTACCGCAAACTGCACCATCACGGACCGGCTATCGAATCCGAGCGAGCTGCCTATCGCGTCTATTTCGACAAGAAACAGACCATCGATACCTACGGCAAAAAACAGGAGCAACTCGAGCTTCGTCGCTCGATGTGGTACTCGACCCCTGAACAGCTGGCCGAAGGGTTCGGACACGATAATCTGCGTGTCTTTGGCTCAATCGGTGTCGGCGTGCTGAAGGGCTGGGATGCCGAGAAGGGGATGCCTCATATCACCGATTTTAAGCGACGTGAGGCGCGTGTTGTGGCCAAAGGGCCCGTGCGTGCCATCATGGAGATGCGTGTCGAGGGGTGGCGTTATTGCGGTCGTGAACTGAACATGACCTC
This sequence comes from Alistipes sp., assembly GCA_017623115.1. GTDB lineage: Bacteria > Bacteroidota > Bacteroidia > Bacteroidales > Rikenellaceae > Alistipes. The sequence continues at coordinate 95,775 of JAGAPT010000017.1, read as the reverse complement.
GCGCTATATCATCTATGCGGGTCATAGTGATGTGGTGGTCGAGAATCGCCTGGAGGGCGACTTCGAGGGGCTGACCTTTGTGACGGGCGTCATGAAGATGCGCGATACACGCGTGCTGCGTGGTCAACGAGCCGTGGCGCAGATTGGTGCGGACCATCCCGAGAACGACTACAATAAGTGGCCGATGGAGACCGTGGCTTTGGCCGTGGCATTGCCCGAGGGGGTGCAGGTGCTTTCACAGCAAGATGATAAATTGAGCTATCTGTTCCAGGTAACTCCCAATGCCAAGGGCGAGATTGACTATGTCTTTGATATGTTCTGGCGCAAGAGTTCGTGGCTGGCCGACCGCTCGGATGACGAGCTGTTGTCGGGCGTGATGGAGTCGGTGCGCGAGGCGGCCAAAGAGGTGCGTGTGGAGCGTATCCGTTAAGCGAAAACAAATGAATAAAAACTATATACCTATGAAAATCAAACATTCCATGATGCTGCTGGTGGCTGCGGCTCTGACGGCCTGCTGCTGCCCCAATGAACAAACCTGCAACCCCTATGCCGACCTGCCGTTCGAGATGCCGGAGGTGGTACGTCCTGCGATTCCCGACCGCACGGTGAGTGTGGCCGACTTCGGTGGCGTAGGTGATGGCTTGACCCTCTGCACGGAGGCCTTTGCCGAGGCTATCGACCACCTGGCTTCGCAGGGAGGTGGTACGGTGCATGTGCCCGATGGTATTTGGCTCACGGGTCCCATCGTGATGAAGGATAATATCGAGTTGAACCTCTCGAACCATGCCATGATTCTCTTTAGCAGCGACCGCTCGCTCTATGAGCTGACCGAGATTATCTTCGAGGGATTGAATACGTGGCGTCTGCAGTCGCCCATTTCGGCGCGTGGCGTGAAGAATGTCGCCATCACGGGTGGTGGTGTCATCGATGGTGGTGGTGATGCCTGGCGCATGGTCAAGAAGGGCAAGGTGCTCGAATCGGCCTGGAAGAAACTCGTAGCAAGCGGTGGTATTGTCGATGGCACGAACTGGTATCCCACGGAGAGCTACTATCGTGGTCAGATGGGTGCTACGGACCAGAATGTGAATGAAAACATGCGTTCGAAGGAGGATTTCGAGCCGATTCGTGACTTCCTGCGTCCGGTGATGGTAGCCATCCACAACTGCGAGAATGTGCTCTTGGAGGGGGTTACTTTCCAGAACTCGCCCTGCTGGACGATTCACCCGGCAATCTGTACGAATCTGACGATTGACGGCATCACGGTGCGTTGTCCGTCGTATGCCCAGAATGGCGATGGCGTGGATATCGAGTCGTGTAAGAATGTGCTCTTCATCAACTCGTCGATTGATGCCGGTGATGATGCTATCTGCATCAAGAGCGGTAAGAACGAGGATGGTCGCAAGCGTGGTATCCCGTGTGAGAATGTGATTGTGCAGAATTGCATCGTCTTCCATGGTCATGGTGGCTTTGTGGTCGGTAGCGAGATGTCGGGTGGCGTGAAGAATGTCTGCGTGCGTGACCTGACCTTCTCGGGCACAGATGTCGGCCTGCGCTTTAAGTCGACCCGAGGCCGTGGTGGCGTGGTGGAGAATATCTTCATCGAGAATATCACGATGAACAACATCCTGACCGATGGCCTGCTCTTCGACCTCTTCTATGGTGGCAAGTCGGCCTCGGAGGCGTTGGCCGATGGCGACGAGGGTGAGGTGACCGATATGCCGTTCAAACCTGTGGATGAGACGACCCCGGCCTTCCGCAACATCGATATCAAGAACGTGCGTTGCCATGGTGCTCGCCGAGCCATGTTGTTCAACGGCCTTCCGGAGATGAATGTCGAGCATGTGCGTGTGGCGGATGCACAGTTCTATACGACCACCGGTGCACAGATTAACGAGTCGACGAATGTCGAACTGAAGAACGTAACGATTGTACCTGCGGAGGGTCCCGCTTTGGCGATTAACAATGCCAAGCAGGTCAAGACCGAGAACTTCATCTGCCCCGAGACGATGACCACGGCACTGACCGTAACGGGTAGCCGCAACGAGCATATTTGGATTTGCTCACCGCAGATTTCGGCCGAGAACAGCTCGCTCTCGCCCAAGGCGGCTGATAAGGTAAAAATCAACTAACAACATCCGCTCATGAATCGCATTTTATATGGAATAGCCGGTGCTGTGGCACTGCTGCTGACGGCGTGTGGCGGTAGTGGCGGCGATGATTTTACGCCCGAGAAGTTGGCAACTCCGAAACCTGCTGTGACGTTGAATGGCGCAGTGGCACAATTTAATTGGCCACCCGTGCCGTCTGCTAAAGCGTACTTTTATGAATTGACGTGTGAGGAGATGTCAAAGGGTAGCGGATCGCTGGCCGTCAACTCCTTTTCGACCAAACTCGATGCACATAAATCCTATCAATTTCGTGTCAAGGCTCAGGCCGAGAAGGGTAGTGCGTATCAAGATTCGGATTGGTCGGAGTTTGTCGCTGTGACCTACGAACCGAGTGAGGAGCCCGAAGAACCTCAGGATCCGACACCGACCACAGATTTGGGACTTCCCGAGCATGAGCAGGATGGCGTGATTCGTGCCTTCCCGGGAGCCGAGGGTGGCGGTATGTACACCACGGGCGGTCGCGGAGGTAAGGTGATTCATGTGACGAACCTGAACGATTCGGGTACGGGCTCGTTGCGTGCAGCGATCAACACATCGGGTAAACGTATCATTGTATTCGATGTTGCAGGTACGATTACGCTCAAAAGCGATTTGGAGATCGGTTATGGCGATCTAACCATTGCCGGCCAGACCGCTCCGGGTGATGGCATCTGCATCAAGGGTGGTACGGTTCAGATTAAAGCCAGCAACCTGATCATTCGCTTTGTCCGTTTCCGCATGGGTGATGAAAGTTCGTTTGTCTCGGATGGCTCGGATGCCTCGTGGGGTCGCTACTATCAGGATATCATCCTTGACCATAATAGCTATTCATGGTCAATCGACGAGGTGGCTTCGTTCTATGCCAACAAGAACTTCACGATGCAGTGGTGCACGATCGGTGAGGGCCTTTGCAACTCGAAGCACTCAAAGAAGAGTCACGGCTATGGTGGTATCTGGGGTGGTAAGAATGCTTCATTCCACCATAATCTGCTAATCCACAACAACAGCCGTAATCCTCGTTTCTGCCACCCGCAGGTTTATGGCAATCAGCTTTCGACCCATCGTGGCAATGTTGATTACCGCAACAATGTGGTTTACAACTGGGGCGATAACTCATCGTATGGTGGCGAGGATCTTCACATAAACATGGTAGGAAACTACTACAAGCCCGGACCGGCTTCGCAGCCGCGCAAATACTTCCTCGATGCCAACGGCTACTACTCTTCGGGCAGTACGCAGTACAAATACCCGCGTTTGTATTTGGAGGATAACTACCATGCAGGCAGCTATGCCACGGCGTTGAACAGCGACAACTGGCAGGGTATCTATTGGCACGATCAAGGCGATGCCACGAAGCATGCAGCCGGCGATGTGTCGGGTGCCAAACTCTCGGCTCCGCTACCGATCAAGAAGGACGATGCTACGCTCTGCTACACTACGACCCATACGGCTGCCGATGCCTATGCCCGTGCGCTGGATTATGCCGGTGCATCGTTGAAGCGTGATGCGGTCGATAAACGCTATATGGATGATGCTCGCAACGGCAAGGCAACCTGCATGAGCGGTAGCAACGGATCGAAGAATGGTTTGATTGATTCACAGAACGATGCAGGTGGCTGGCCGACCTTGACGGCCTCCTCCGAGGAGATTGAGCGTGCCACGAAAGATAGCGATGGCGACCATATCCCCGATTACTACGAGGCGTTGCTCGGCCTGGATAAGACGAAGGCCGATGCTACGGCCAAGACGCTCGATCCGCAGGGGCTCTATACCAACTTTGAAATCTACCTGCACTATTTGGTGAAGGATATCACCGCAGGACAGACCGCAGGCGGAACTTACAAAAAACTCGAATAGACGATGAAACGAATCCTCTTGTTGGTGGCGTTGCTGGGGTGTATGGCGGTTACGGCTGCCGAACGCCCGACACATGTCTACCTGATTGGCGACTCGACCTGTGCCAATAAACAGCTCGATAAGGAGAATCCCGAACGTGGATGGGGGCAGCTCTTCCGCGCCTTCTTCGATGAGGCGGTGGTGGTGGAGAACCATGCGCTGAATGGTCGTTCGACCAAGTCGTTCCGGGAGGAGGGACGCTGGGAGCCGATTTACAACGGCATGCAGGCGGGCGATTATGTCTTCATCCAGTTTGGACACAACGACGAGAAGATTGACCGCCCGAAGGTGGGTTCCGTGCCCGAGGTTTTTGCCGAGAATCTGCGTCGCTATGTGCGTGAGACGCGCGAAAAGGGGGGTATTCCTATCTTGCTGACTCCGATTGCCCGTCGTCACTTTACCGAGGAGGGGGTGCTGAAAAAAACGCATGGCGTTTATCCCGATGTAACCCGTCGTGTGGCGGAGGAGGAGCAGGTGCCGTTGCTTGAGATGGAGCAACTCACCGAGCAGTGGCTCAAGGAGTTGGGAGATATCCCCTCACGCGATTATTTCGTGTGGGTCAAGGCGGGTACTTCACCCCTCTATCCCGATGGTCGTGAGGATAATACGCATCTGAATGTGCGTGGAGCACATGCCGTTGCCCGCATGGTAGTGTCGGAGCTCAAACGTATCGCTTGGCCGCTTGCCGAGCACCTCGAAGTGGCCGATTTCGTGGTGGCTAAGGATGGTACGGGCGACTTCTTTACCCTCACCGAGGCAATTGCTGCGGTGCCCGATTTCAACCCCTCGGTTGCCAAGATCCGCCTCTCGGAGGGACTCTATCGGGAGAAGATCTCGATTCCGTGGACCAAGCGCAATGTGCGCCTCTATGGCGTGGGCAAGGCCGTTGTTTCGTGGGGCGATTACGCCTCGAAAAAGGGTGCCTTGGGACACAACCTCGGCACGTCAGGCTCCTCGACCATCTACTTTGGAGCTAGCGGTTGGCAGGTGGAGAACATCACCTTCGAGAATACGGCAGGGTCCGTCGGGCAGGCGGTGGCTGTGCAGACGTTGTCGAACAACATCCGTTTCAAAAATTGCCGTTTCCTCGGTTATCAGGATACGCTCTATGTACATGGCGCAGGCAATAAGGAGAAGCCTCAAACCGAAACCACATGGGTCTATTTCGAGAAGTGTTACATCGAGGGAACGACCGACTTCATCTTTGGAGCCTCGTCGGCACTCTTTGTCGACTGCCACATCCACTCGAAGAGCGACTCCTATGTGACGGCAGCCTCGACACCGCCCGGCCTTACGTGCGGCTTTGCCTTTGTGAGATGTCGCCTGACGGCCGATGAAGGGGTTACGAAGTGCTATTTGGGGCGTCCGTGGCGTGACTATGCGCAGACCGTCTTTATCGACTGTGAATTGGGTAGCCATATCCTTCCCGAGGGGTGGCATAACTGGGGTAAACCCCATGCCGAGCAGACCGTGTTCTATGGCGAGTGTGGCTCAAAAGGTGAGGGCGCTGCGCCTCGAAAACGCGTGAAGTGGTCGAAACAACTCTCGCGTGAAGAGGCGGATGCCTATATCGAAAAATTCCATGTACGCAGTTTTTAAGCAGTGAAAACGATGAAAAAAACACTTTTGGTATTGTTGGCAGGTGCACTGTTGGTGGCTTGCTGTACCCCGAAACATCCGCTTATTGATGGCGATAAGCCGTTGGCGGTTCGTATGGTCGAGAGCGAAATCGTGCGCAACCCGACCCCTGCTTTGATTGATTTTATGCCCCCGGGAGTGGTGCGTTGGAACTATACGACGGGCCTGGAACTGCTGGCGATGATGGAGGCGGCCAAGATGTATGATCGCCCCGATTTTGATGCCTATGCCGAGCGTTACTACGATACGATTGTGCAACCCGACGGCTCGGTGTGGAGCTATGCTCGCGAGAAGTATAATATCGACCACATCTGCCCGGGACGTCCGCTCTTTGAACTCTATGAACGCACGGGCGAGGAGCGTTATCGCCAGGTGATGGATACGCTCTTCCTGCAGTTGCAGCACCAACCACGCATCGCTGATGGCGGCTTCTGGCATAAGAAGCGTTATCCGCAACAGATGTGGCTCGATGGTATCTACATGGGCGAACCGTTCTATGCCGAGTATGTGATGCGCAACATCATGCCGCAGGATTCGGTGCAGGGCGCGCTGTGCGTAGCCGATATTGTCAATCAGTTTGTGGCCGCGGCCAAACATACCTATGACCCCGCGACGGGGCTCTTCCGTCATGCTTATGACGATGTGCGGGCGCAATTTTGGTGTGACAAGGAGACCGGTCAGTCGCAACATGCGTGGGGGCGTGCTGTGGGATGGTATGCCATGGCACTCGTCGAGACCCTGCAGTATATCGGTGAGCTGCCGGCTGCCCAGCCGATGGTGGAGATTCTGCATCACTTGATGAAGACCTTGCCGCGTTATGCGAATCCCGAGAGTGGAATGTGGTATCAGGTGCTTGATAGCCCCGAGCGTGAAGGAAATTATGAGGAGTCGACTGGCTCGATTATGTTTGTCTACGCCATGTTGAAAGGGGCTCGTCTGGGGTATCTGCCGGCCGAGTACCGCGAGGAGGGTATGAAACGCTATCGTCAGTTTGTCGATCGTTTTGTGAAGGAAAATGAGGATGGCACGATTTCGATTACCTCGTGCTGTGCCGTGGCGGGGCTCGATACGGAGGGCACTCGTCGGGATGGCACCTATGCCTACTACCTTTCGGAGCCGGTGCGTGACAACGACCCGAAGGCCACGGGCCCCTTTATTTGGGCGTCGATGGAGTATGAGCGGGCGAAATAGCTGTGGTGCATGATGATTGACGAGGGTTTCTTGCAATGCAGGAGGCCCTCGTTTGTTTTTTGGCCAAATTTTTGGCAGTGCGCTCGGCTTTCACTATCTTTGTCCCTCTATGATTGATCGTGAAACTGTTGACAGAATCTACGCCGCCGCCGATATCGTTGATATCATCGGCGACTTTGTGACGCTCAAACGCAAGGGTGTCAACTATACGGCGTGCTGTCCGTTTCACAATGAAAAGACCCCCTCATTTATCGTGTCGCCCGCCAAAGGAGTCTACAAATGCTTCGGCTGTGGTAAGGGTGGCAATGCGGTAACCTTCCTCATGGAGCATGAGAGTCTGACCTATCCCGAGGCCTTGAAGATGGTGGCCAAACGCTACAACATCGAGGTGCAGGAGCGTGAGCAGACCGAGGAGGATGTGCGCCGCAACAACGATCGCGAGAGTATGTTTGCGGTCAATAGTTGGGCGGCCGATTACTTCATCAACTACCTCCATCGTGACGATGAGGGCATCGCTGTCGGGTTGAGTTACTTCCGCCAAAAGCGTGAGTTGACCGATGCGACCATCCAGAAATTCGGACTCGGATTCTGCCCCTCACGAGGTGATCGCATGTCGAAGGATGCGCTGGCGGCAGGTTATAAGAAGGAGTTCCTGCTCTCGACCGGATTGTCGAAGGAGCGAGAGAGCGATCAGTCGTTGTATGACCGTTTTCGTGACCGTGTCATTTTCCCCGTACACAATATCTCTGGACGTGTCGTGGCCTTTGGAGCACGCACGCTACGCTCGGATAAGGAGGTCGCCAAATACCTTAACTCGCCCGAGAGCGAGATTTATAGCAAGAAGAACGAACTCTACGGCCTTTACTTTGCCAAGCGCGCCATCCAACAACAGGATTGCGCCATCATGGTCGAAGGCTACCTCGATGTGATTTCGATGCATCAGGCAGGGGTCGAGAATGTCGTGGCCTCGTCGGGCACGTCGCTGACGACCGAGCAGATTCGTCTGTTGGGGCGTTTCACACGCAATATGACGGTCATCTACGATGGAGACTCGGCCGGTATTAAGGCGTCGTTGCGCGGTATCGACATGATTCTCAAAGAGGGGATGAATGTGCGTGTGGTGTCGCTGCCCGAGGGCGAAGACCCCGATACGTTTGCACGAGGTCGCTCATCGGAGGAGTTGCAACGCTATATCCACGACCATGAGCAGGATTTCCTCGATTTTAAGGCGCATCTGCTGCTGGATGAGGCACAGGGCGATCCGATCCGCAAGGCGTCGCTCATTACGGATATGGTGCAGTCGATTGCGCAGATTCCCGATTCGATTCAGCGTTCGGTCTATATCAAAGAGTGCGCCCGCACGATGGATATCGACGAGCAGATTCTCATTGGCGAAGTGGCTCGCAAGCGTATGGCTACAACGGGAGATCGGGAGGCTGATGACTTCGTGCGTCGCCAGATGGCTCGGCAACGTCGCGAGGAGGGACAGGCACCGATGCCGCAGGCCGGTGAGACGGAGTTTCGAGCCCGCATCGAGGTGGGCAGTTCAGTCGATGCTCTGGAGCGGGAATTGGTGCGTGATTTGCTCAAATACGGACATCGTTTCTTCAACTTCAAGGAGGGCAAGAATATGGTTGCCTGCAACGTCGCCGAGGTAATCTTTGGCGAGTTGGATGCCGATAACCTGCACTTTACCGATGAACGATACAATCAGATTTTGGAGACCTATCGAGCCGAATGGCAACGGTTGGGTACGGGCGTGGAGGTGTCGCACGACCACTTTGTGAGCCATGTAAATCCCGATGTGTGCAATATCGCGGTTGATATTCTGATGGCGGACGATAACTATGTGCCGAGCGAGCTGTGGCGTCGCAAGGAGGTGCATGTCGAGAGCGAGGAGGAGATGCTGGCCAACGGAGTGCCAAAGGCTGTCACGCTCTATAAATCGAAGGTCGTGGAGCGGCTGATTCGTGAGGAGCAGCAGAAGTTGGCCTCCGGAGCATTGAGCGAAGCGGAAGAGGAGAGTATCTTGCGCCACCTTTCGCAACTCAACTCGATTAAGGTGACGATTGCGAACCGATTGCAACGCATGATTTTATAATACAAACGCAGGAACCGGAAATAAGAAAGAGCCTGCTCTTCGAGTGAAAAGCAGGCAGAGATGAGCCTCGGGGCGTATGCGTATCACTACGCATACCGTGTGCAAACAGAAAATAAACAGAAAGATGTGTAAAACATATCAAAGATAAAAGAATTAGTTACCTTGACCCGATACCCATCTCTGCTGCTGAAAAGAGCAATTAATATGCCGTTATTGTGTGATGAGCGAACAAAAAAAGATTAACATAAAGAACAAACGTGCTACCTTCGACTACGAAATTCTGGAGGAGTGGGTGGCCGGTGTGGTACTCGTAGGTACGGAAATCAAGTCGATACGGGCCGGTAAGGCCTCAATGGTCGACTCGTATTGCTATTTCGACCGCGGCGAACTTTGGATTCGTGGTGTCAATATCGCCGAGTATGCATGGGGTACGTGCAATAACCATACACCGCGCCGCGACCGTAAACTCTTGCTCACAGGGCGAGAATTGGCCAAGTTGGAGCGTGCGGCGCAGGATAAGGGGTTGACGATTGTCGGCCTGCGTCTCTTCCTCAATGAGCGAGGACTGGCGAAAATCGCCATTGGTCTGGCGCGTGGTCGCAAGGCATACGATAAGCGCGAATACCTCAAGGAGAATGACGCAAAGCGCGAGATGGATAAAGCAATGAAACATTACAGATAGCGATTATGGCACTGATACTTTGCATCGAAACGGGCACGGATATCTGCTCGGTAGGAATAGCTCGCGATGGGGAACTGATTGCCTTGCGCGAGAGCGATGAGGGGCGTGACCATGCCCGTCAGGTGGCTGTTTTTGTGGATGAATTGCTGCGAGAGCAGCAACTGCAGGCCGAGGAGCTGGATGCTGTGGCCGTAGGAAAGGGCCCGGGTTCCTATACGGGATTGCGTATTGGCGTGTCGTTTGCCAAGGGGCTGTGCTATGGTGTGGGTAAGCCACTCATCGCTGTCGGCTCGTTGCAGGCGTTGGTCGAGGTGGCACGCGAGGATTACGAAGCGGGCATTCTCGATGTCGATGGCTGGGAGGAGGCACATCTGTGCCCGATGGTCGATGCCCGCCGCATGGAGGTCTACACACAACTGTTCAATAGCGCAGGCGCGGCCGAGGATGAGGTGCGTGCCGAGGTGGTTGCTGCCGAGAGTTTCGCTGCGCAACGTACCGATGGCCGTCCGTTTGTCATCTTTGGCAATGGTGCAGCGAAATGTGCCGAGGTGCTGTCGGATGCCGTGCTGGTCAAGGTGGCTCCTTCGGCACGTGGCCTGGTGCGTCTGGCTGAGGAGGCCTTTGCGCAGGAGCAGTTCGAGGATATCGCCTATTTCGAACCTTTCTATCTGAAGGATTTTGTGGTGACAACCTCCAAGAAACGGTTGTTCTGATGGGCGCAAACACAAAAAAAAGCGAGGTCGAAGCCTCGCTTTTTTCGTGATAGGATGTGCTTATTTGCAAGCCGGCTTTACGGTTACCTGCAACGGCTGGGCAATCATGGCCTGATACTCGGTGATGTCCTCTACCCAATCCTCCATATCCTCTACGCCGCCCTGGCTCCAGCCCGAACCGCTATAGTACACCATCGGCTCGCCCGACTTCACCTTTGTGACAGCCAGCGAGTGACCCAGCAGGTCGGCGTGTAACTCGGCACCCGGCAGAATCACCGCCTGATAGATGTCGCCATCCACCTCGGGCTGCTTCGAGTCCGATACGGCCTCGACCATGGCGAGCCAACCCTCACCCTGCGTCGTCTGTTTTACATCATGACGTACGAATCCGGCTGCGATGGGCAGCTCCTCGAAGGCACCCTCGTAGATGTTCTCCATGCGGTTGAAGCGATGGTCGGCATCGAGTGAGATGATTTTTACGAGCGATACAGCCGTTCCGTTTACATCCCACGGCGTGTAGACCAATTTTACACTGGTGCGAATCGGGCCGTTGTCAAGCGTCTGGTAGGTGTTGTAGTTGTGGTCCATGGGCCAGAATTTGCCATCCACCATCGGCACCGAAGCACCGCCACCCAACGTGCGGCCTACCTTGTAGCAATCCATGCCGTCGCCGTAGTTGTGGTGGTAGTCGCCTTTGGCATACCACTCGTCGATGACGAGTTTCTCGGTGCACTTCACCCATACGTCAATACCCGGTGTGATGAGCTGCTCTTTCGAGGTCTCGAGGGCCGGGCCGTAAAGACGATAGGCGCAGAGGTTATTCTCCCAGGCATAGTCGTCGAGACGCTCGGGAACCTGACGACCGAAGGTCTTCTGGACGTAGGTGGCCGGCGTACCGGTGTTGATGTAGTAGCACTCGCTCTCGTTCGCGTCGATGTCTACCTGGAAGATGAGGGCCTGCGGCTCGGTCTCACCCTTGAAAATCACCTGCGAGGGAATCTCTTCGCCCTCGTCGTCTGTTACCACCAGGTTGGTGGCGGTGGCACCTTGGAGTCCCTCCGTTACGGCACTCCACTGAATCTCTACGGTCTCGTTGTCGCGCTCGTCGGCGGTCGGGTTGGTAACCGTTACTTCAACCCCCTTCGGACAGCAGGCCGTCATGGCGGCAGCTGCCAGCAAAAGCATCATCTGTTTCATTTTCGTTGTGGTATTTTTTTTTGAAAAATATTCTTGTGATGCAAATTTATAATTAAAATCGCAAAAATTGCTATTCTTTTGTGAATATTCGCGATAAATTCGTTTAAAAAAGCGTTGTAAAATTCGGAAAGATATATTAATTTTACAATTTGAAATGTGTACATATTTAACAACCAATCTATAGATTATGAAACAGTTTAATGACGACAATTTCCTGTTGCAGACGCCGGCTGCCGAGCGCTTGTATCACGATTATGCGGCCAAGATGCCCATTATCGACTATCACTGCCACCTGATTCCCGAGTATGTGGCTTCGAACCACAGGTTCGACAACCTGTCGAAAATCTGGCTTGAGGGTGACCACTATAAGTGGCGTGCCATGCGTACGAATGGCGTAGACGAGCGTTACTGCACGGGTAAAGATACGACCGACTGGGAGAAGTTCGAGAAGTGGGCCGAGACCGTTCCCTACACGATGCGCAATCCGCTCTACCACTGGACTCACCTCGAGTTGAAGACCGCCTTTGGCGTAACGAAGTTGCTGAATCCCTCGACGGCTCGTGAAATTTACGATGTCTGCACCGAGAAGTTGCAGCAGCCCGAGTTCTATGCTCGCGGCCTGATGGAGCACTACAACGTGGAGGCTGTCTGCACGACCGATGACCCGATTGATTCGCTGGAGCACCACCTGAAGGTGGCAGCCGATGGTTTCAAGGTGAAGATGTTGCCGACGTGGCGTCCCGATAAGGCGATGGCCGTGGAGGTTCCCGCCAACTTCAAGGCTTACATCGATAAGTTGGCCGAGGTGTCGGGTGTCGAGATCAAGAAGTTCCAGGATGTGATCGAGGCACTGCGTGTACGTCATAAGTTCTTCGAGGAGGTAGGTTGCCGCCTTTCGGACCATGGTATCGAGGAGTTCTATGCCGAGGATTACACCCAGTCGGAGATTGATGCTATCTTCGTGAAGGTGTATGGTGGTCAGACGTTGACGCACGAGGAGATTCTGAAGTATAAGACGGCGATGATGGTCGAGTTTGCCATCATGGACTGGGAGACGGGTTGGACGCAGCAGTTCCACTATGGTGCTATCCGCGACAACAACGGCCGCATGTTCCGTCAGCTGGGTCCCGACACGGGCTTCGATTCGATTGGCGACTTCACGGTAGCCAAGAAGATGTCCAAGTTCTTCAATATGCTCGACGAGCAGGATAAACTGACGAAGACGATTATCTATAACCTCAATCCGCGCGACAACGAGTTGGTTGCCACGATGCTCGGTAACTTCCAGGATGGCCGCTACGGTGCCGGTAAGATTCAGTTCGGCTCGGGCTGGTGGTTCCTCGATCAGAAGGACGGTATGGAGAAGCAGATGAATGCCCTCTCGACACTCGGTCTGTTGAGCCGCTTCGTCGGTATGCTCACCGACTCGCGCTCGTTCCTCTCGTACCCGCGTCACGAGTATTTCCGTCGCACGCTCTGCAACCTGCTGGGTAATGACATCGAGCAGGGTCTGTTGCCCGCTTCGGAGATGGAGTTCATCGGCAAGGAGATCGTCGAGGGCGTATGCTATCGCAATGCTAAAAATTATTTCAAATTCTAATAACTCAAACAATCTACAACAATGAAAATCGTAACTTTAGGTGAGATCATGCTGCGTCTCTCGACGCCGGGTAACACGCGTTTTGTTCAGTCGGACTCGTTCGACGTGGTGTATGGCGGTGGCGAGGCCAATGTGGCTGTGAGCTGCGCTAACTATGGTCATGAGGCCTACTTCGTGACGAAGTTGCCGAAGCATGAGATTGGCCAGTCGGCTGTCAATGCCCTGCGTAAATATGGTGTGAAGACCGACTTCATCGCTCGTGGTGGTGATCGTGTAGGTATCTATTTCCTCGAGACGGGTGCTTCGATGCGTCCCTCGAAGGTGATTTACGACCGCGCTCACTCGTCGATTGCCGAGGCTGATACGACCGATTTCGATTTTGATGCGATTATGGAGGGTGCCGATTGGTTCCACTGGTCGGGTATCACGCCGGCTATCTCGGACAAGGCTGCCGAGCTGACGAAGTTGGCTTGTGAGGCTGCCAAGCGTCACGGTGTAACCGTTTCGGTCGACCTGAACTTCCGTAAGAAGCTCTGGACGAAGGAGAAGGCACAGTCGATTATGCGCCCCTTGATGCAGTATGTAGATGTCTGCATCGGTAACGAGGAGGATGCCGAGTTGTGCTTGGGCTTCAAACCCGATGCTGATGTAGAGGGTGGCGAGACGAACGCTGAGGGCTACAAGGGCATCTTCAAGCAGATGGCCAAGGAGTTCGACTTCAAGTATGTCATCTCGACGCTGCGTGAGTCGTTCTCGGCTACGCACAATGGCTGGAAGGCTATGATTTACAACGGCGAGGAGTTCTACGAGTCGAAGCGATACGACATCAACCCGATTATCGACCGCGTAGGTGGTGGTGACTCGTTCTCGGGTGGTATTATCCACGGTCTGTTGACGAAGCCCAACCAGGGTGAGGCCTTGGAGTTCGCTGTGGCTGCTTCGGCCTTGAAGCACACCATCAATGGCGACTTCAACCTTGTATCGGTTGAGGAGGTAGAGTCGTTGGCAGGTGGTAATGCGAACGGCCGTGTACAGCGCTAAAAAGTTTTCCGTGAAGACGGGCACCTTTTGACCTTTGCTTGCGAGTTGCGAATGGGCAGTACGCCAAGTACAGCCCATCCGCACTCACGGCACAAAAATCAAAATCTGCCGCGCCTTGACGAAAAACAGGTAATACCTATTTATATACTTTCAAATTCTACAATCTAAATTCTGAATTTGCAATAATGGCAAAGTTTGATAAAATCGCCGTGATGAAGAAAATCGGCGAGACAGGTATGGTTCCCGTATTCTACCACAAAGATGTCGAGGTAGCCAAAAAGGTTGTGAAGGCCTGCTACGAGGGTGGTGTTCGTGCCTTTGAGTTTACGAATCGCGGTGACTTCGCTCACGAGATTTTCGGCGAGTTGGTGAAGTGGGCTGCTGTGGAGTGCCCCGAGTTGGCACTCGGTATCGGCTCGATTGTCGATGCTCCGACGGCTGCGCTGTACATCCAGCTGGGTGCCAATTTCATTGTGGGCCCGCTCTTCAATCCCGAGATTGCGCCCGTCTGCAACCGTCGTTCGATTCCCTACTGCCCGGGTTGCGGTACGGTGTCGGAGATTGGTAAGGCACAGGAGCTGGGTTGCGACCTGACGAAACTCTTCCCGGGTGATGTCTATGGCCCGAACATGGTGAAGGGTCTGATGGCTCCCTGCCCGTGGTCGAAGATTATGGTAACGGGTGGCGTATCGCCCGATCGTGAGAATCTGACCTCGTGGTTCAAAGCCGGCGTTTACTGCGTGGGTATGGGCTCGAAGCTCTTCCCGGGCGATAAGGTAAAGGCCGAGGATTGGGAGTATGTGACCAACAAGTGCCGTGAGTGCCTCGACATCATTGCCGAGATTCGTGCGAAGTAAAATCTAATCTAAAACTCATATCAAATGACACAAAAAAAATCGCAAATGACGAACTGGCGTTGGTGGATGTGCCTGCTCTTGTTCGTGGCAACGACGGTGAACTACATGGACCGTCAGGTGCTTTCGCTGACGTGGAAGGATTTCATCGCTCCCGAGTTCCATTGGACTGATTCGGACTATGGTACCATCACGGGTTTCTTCTCGATTTTCTACGCTATTGCCTGCCTCTTTGCCGGTAAGTTCGTAGACTGGATGGGTACGAAGAAGGGTTTCTTGTGGGCTATCGGTGTTTGGTCGTTGGGTGCATGTATGCACGCCGGTTGCGGCTGGGTGACGATGCAGATTCAGGGCTACGAGTCGTTGGAGGCTCTGCGTGCTGTGGAGACCGGTTCGCAGGCAGCGATGGCTGCGGCTGCACTGAGTGTATGGCTCTTCCTTATTTGTCGTGCTATTCTTGCGCTGGGTGAGGCCGGTAACTTCCCGGCAGCCATTAAGGTGACGGCCGAGTACTTCCCCAAGAAGGACCGTGCGTTGGCTACGTCGCTCTTCAATGCAGGTGCTTCGGTAGGTGCGTTGGCGGCGCCGCTGACCATTCCGATTCTGGCACAGGCTTGGGGCTGGGAGATGGCCTTCATCATCATTGGTGCCCTGGGCTTCATCTGGATGTTCTTCTGGGTGTACATGTATGACAAACCGGAGAAGTCGAGCCATGTGAATGCTGCCGAGTTGGAGTATATCCTGCAGGATGAGAAGGAGGCTCCGAAGGAGGTGAAGCCGGCTGCCGAGGAGGAGAAGACGATTCCGTTCCTCCAGTGCTTCGGTTACAAGCAGACCTGGTCGTTCATCGCCGGTAAGTTCTTCACCGATGGTGTTTGGTGGTTCTACCTGTTCTGGGCTCCGGCATACTTCTCGGAGTGCGGTTATGGTATGGATACGACGCTCGGTAAGATACTCGTCTTTGTGCTTTACCTGATTGTTACGGTGATCTCGATCGGTGGCGGCTATCTGCCGAAGCTCTTCGTGGAGAAGAAGGGCATGGAGCCCTATGCAGGACGTATGCGTGCCATGTTGATCTTTGCCTTTTTCCCGCTGTTGGCCCTCTTCGCTCAGCCGTTGCAGGATTTCTCGATTTGGTTCCCTGCTATTATCATCGGTATTGCCGGTGCGGGTCACCAGGCTTGGTCGGCTAATATCTTCTCGACGACGGGTGATATGTTCCCCAAATCGACGATTGCAACGATTACGGGTATCGGTGCCATGGCCGGTGGTTGCGGCTCGTTCCTGATTAACAAGGGTGCCGGTATGCTCTTCACCTATGCTGAGGCGCAGGGTTCGGCCTTCACGTTTGCCGGTTTCGAGGGTAAGCCCGCCGGTTACATGATCATCTTCTGCATCTGCGCCGTTGCTTATCTGGTTGCCTGGTCAATCATGAAGTCGCTCGTGCCGAAGCATAAGCCTATTGTGGTAAAATAAGGTATACACGTTCAATAACGCAAACAAAACAATGATTAAGAAACTGAATAAATCGACCGTAGAGAAGGTCGAGCGTCCTGTGAAAATCCTTCAGTTTGGTGAGGGTAACTTCCTGCGTGCCTTCGTGGATTGGCAGATTGACATTGCCAACGAGAAGGGCGTGATGAACTCGGGTGTAGCCATCTGCCAGCCGATTATCGACCCCGAGAAGAAGGTGTTGAAGATGGTGGAGATGCTCAACGAGCAGGACAATATGTACCATGTTTACCTCGAGGGTATCGAGAACAAGCAGCCGAAGAAGGATGTCCGCATGGTGAAGAGCGTGATGGATTCGTTCAACCCCTATGAGGAGTATGCCAAGTATGAGCAGTATTTCCTCTCGCCGGAGTTGAAAATCACGATTTCGAACACGACCGAGGCCGGTATCCGCTATGAGGAGGGTGACGATCTGACGGCTTGCCCGCCGAAGTCGTATCCCGCCAAGATGACGGCTCTCTTGTACAAGCGTTTCAAGCACTTTGCAGGCGATCCGACGAAGGGTCTGGTGATTATCTGCTGCGAGCTGATCGAGAACAATGGCTCGACGTTGCACGAGTATGTCATCAAGCATGCCGAGTACCACAAGCTGGGTCAGGACTTCATCGACTGGGTAGAGGCAAATTGCCACTTCTGCGACACGCTCGTAGACCGCATCGTGCCGGGCTTCCCGCGTGATACGATCAACGAGATTAAGGAGGAGATTGGCTTCGACGATAACCTCGTGGTGAAGGCCGAGTTGTACCACCTGTGGGCAATCGGTGGCCCGGGCTATAAGAAGGTCATGGAGGAGTTGCCGCTGGATAAGGCGGGTCTTCACGTGATTTTCATGCCCTCGATCAAGCAGTTCCGCGACAAGAAGGTGCGCATCCTGAATGGCTCGCACACGGGTATGGTGACGATGGCATTGATGATGGGCTGCGAGACGGTGATGGATGCCTTCAACACGCCTGATATCGAGAAGTTCGTGAACCAGATGGTTGCCGAGGAGGTTATTCCGATGATCGAGGAGGACCAGGCCGAGTTGCAGGAGTTTGCTTCGAGCATCTTGGAGCGTTTCTACAACCCCTACATCAAGCACATGTTGAAGTCGATTTCGCTCAACTCGCTCTCGAAGTGGGAGGCTCGTAACTATCCGACTGTGAAGGACAACTGGTTCAAGGCCGGCAAGATTGCCAAGCATGAGTGCCTGACCTTCGCAGCCCTGATGGCTTACTATGGCCCGAACAGCGGCTTCGAGCCCGATGATACGGCCGAGTTTGTTGCCTACATCCGCAACAATTGGAACGCAGCCGATTTGGAGGCTACGGTTTCGAAGATTGTCAAGGAGAGCGGCATCTTTACGGTTGACTTCTCGGAGGTTCCGGAGTTTGTTCCGACGGTTGCTGCCTACCTGGCCGACATCGAGTCGATTGGTATGGCTGCCACGCTGAAGAAGTTTCTCGCTTAAGTAGCACAACAACAAACCGATTCGGGCGGAGCGACCGCAAGAGCCGCCCGCCCGAATCTTTTTTATACCCCAAACAAACGATGAAAAGATTTCTGAAAATTAATGCGGTCGATAACGTGGCTGTGGCCATTGCCGATGATTTGAAGGCCGGCGAGGTGGTCGAGATCGACGGCAAGCAGATTACGCTGCTCGAGGATATTGCCCGCGGTCATAAATTCGCCCTGGTCGATGTAGCCGAGGGCGAGCATGTCATCAAATATGGCTATCCGATTGGTCATGCTACCGAAGCGGTGAAGCAGGGTGCGTGGATTCACTCCCATAACCTGAAGACGAACCTGCACGACAACCTCGAGTATACCTATGACCACAAAACCTATACGATTGACTATCCGAAGCGTGAGGATTTGAAGGTGATGGGTTATCTGCGCAAGAACAACACGATGGGTATCCGCAACGAGTTGTGGATTGTACCTTCGGTAGGTTGCGTGAATGGTCAGGCACAGGCTATTGCCGAGCGTGTGAAGCGTGAGTGCGACTGCTCGCATCTGGACGATGTGCGTGTTTATACCCATAACTACGGCTGTTCGCAGCTCGGTGAGGACCACGCCAATACGCAGAAGGCGCTGGCCGCCCTTGTGAAACATCCGAATGCCGGTGCTGTGTTGGTGCTGGGTTTGGGTTGCGAGAACAACCAGATTGCCTCGTTCAAGGAGGTCATTGGCGAGTGGGACGAGGAGCGTGTGAAGTTCCTCATCGCACAGGAGGTCGAGGATGAGATTGAGACGGGCTTTGAGATTTGCAAGGAGCTGGTTGAGAAGACGCGCGAGGATAAGCGTGAGCCGCTGCCGTTGAGCTACCTGCGTGTCGGCTTGAAGTGTGGTGGTTCGGATGGTTTCTCGGGCATCACGGCCAATCCGTTGGTAGGTCTGTTCTCTGACTGGCTCATCGCACAGGGCGGTACGACGATCCTGACGGAGGTGCCGGAGATGTTTGGTGCCGAGACCATTTTGATGGACCGCGCTATTAATAAAGAGGTGTTTGAGAATACGGTCTGCCTGATTAACGACTTCAAGGGCTACTTCCGCAAGTACGACCAACCCATCTATGAGAACCCCTCGCCGGGTAACAAGAAGGGTGGTATCACGACCTTGGAGGAGAAGTCGCTCGGTTGCGTGCAGAAGGGTGGTGCACAGCAGGTTGTCGATGTGCTGAACTACTGCCAGCCGATTGTGAAGTCGGGTCTGAATCTGTTGCAGGCTCCGGGTAATGACCTCGTTGCAGCCTCGTCGCTGGCCTTGTCGGGTTGCCAGATTGTGCTCTTCACGACGGGTCGTGGTACGCCGTTTGGTGCCTTTGTGCCGACGATGAAGATCTCGACCAACACGCAGCTCTCGCAGTTCAAGGCCAACTGGATTGATTTCAATGCCGGTACGATGGTCGAGGATGAGGAGCCGCAGGTGGTTTTGGAGCGTCTTGTCGAGAAGATTATCGCGACGGTCAATGGCGATAAACTCAAGCACGAGAAGACCGGCTTCAAGGAGATTGCCATCTTCAAGACGGGTGTAACCTTGTAGCGTAGTTCGACCATGCGATTCTTGCTCGCTGTATGGGCGTTGCTCTTGGCGGGATGCCAGAGCGGCCCGAAGACGGAGTATGTGGTCGACTGCAATGGAAAGGGTGATTTTCAGAGCGTTCAGGAGTGCCTGGACGCTCTGCCCTCCAAATCGCCTGTGTGGCGCACGGTGACCATCAAAGAGGGTGTTTATCGTGAGAAGGTGACCATCGATGTCTATAAGGATAAGCTGAATCTGGTGGGCGAAGGCGATGTGCGTATCGTCTGGGACGACCACTCGGGAAAGACAGTCGATGGCTACACGATGACTACCTACGACTGCTGGACGATGTCGGTGCAGGCCGATGAGGTATGGTTGCAGAACCTGACCATTGAGAATGCGGCAGGCCGTGTGGGACAGGCTGTGGCTCTTGAAACACGGGGCGACCGCATCCGCATCGAAAATTGTCGTCTGCTGGGTAATCAGGACACCTTCTTTACGAAGGATTATGTAGCCCGCATCTATGTCAAAGACTCCTACATCGAGGGTACGTGTGACTTCATCTTCGGAGCTTCGACGACCGTGTTCGATAATTGTGAGATTCATTGCAAGCAGAATAGTTATATCACAGCCGCCTCGACGGCCGAGCGTACCATCTATGGCTATATCTTCCGCAAATGCCGCATTACGACGGCTCCGGAGGTTACGGCGATGTATTTGGGTCGCCCTTGGAAGTCGACCGGCCGCACGGTATGGATGGAGTGCTATATGCCTGAGCAGATTCGCCCCGAGGGGTGGCACAATTGGGGTGCGAAGGATCGCGAGGAGCGTGCGTTCTATGCCGAGTATAAGTGCTATGGCCCGGGAGCCGATCGCTCGAAGCGTGTGAAGTGGTCGCACGAATTGACCGACGAGCAGGCTGCGGACTATACTTTGGAGAAGATTTTTGCCTTGAAGGTCGGCTCGGAGCAATATCGCTGGCCGTGGGATGGTACGTTTAATCTCAATTAACCCATGAAGAAATTGCTACTTTTCGCCGCGTTGTTGCTCGGTGTTGCTACGATGTCGGCACAGACGGTTTGGACTCCCGATTTGGGCAATGGAACCTATCAGAATCCGGTGCTCTATGCCGATTATTCGGACCCCGATTTGATTCGTGTCGGGGAGGATTATTGGATGACAGCCTCGTCGTTCAATTGTGCACCGGGTCTGCCGATTCTCCATTCGACCGATTTGGTCAATTGGGAAATTGTCAATTATGCCTTTTTGAATCAACCGCCCTACGATTGGTTTGACAAACCGCGCCATGGCGATGGTGTCTGGGCACCTTGTATCCGCTATCACGATGGGTGGTACTACATCTATTGGGGCGATCCCGATCGGGGTGTGATGATGACCAAAGCGCAGGATCCGCGTGGTGAGTGGACCAAACCGTTGCTGGTACGGGAGGCCAAGGGTATTATCGATACCTCGCCGCTGTGGGATGAGGATGGCAAGGCCTACCTGGTGCATGGTTGGGCCGGTTCACGTGCCGGATTGAAAAGCGTGCTGACCGTCGCGGAGATGTCGACAGATGGCGAGCGCATTATAGGCCCCGAGGTGATGATTTTCGATGGTCATGGCGAGCATCCGACCATCGAAGGCCCGAAGTTCTATAAGCGCAATGGTTGGTACTATGTCTTTGCTCCGGCAGGTGGCGTGAAGACGGGTTGGCAGGTGGTGCTGCGCTCGCGTTCGCCCTATGGTCCCTATGAGATTCGTACCGTCTTGGAGGAGGGGTCGACCGGTATTCCGGGACCGCACCAAGGAGGTTGGGTCGAGGATGTGGCCGGTGACTGCTGGTTCCTGCACTTTGTCGATATGTATGCCTATGGTCGTGTCTGCCACCTGCAGCCGATGCAGTGGACGGCCGATGATTGGTGTACGATGGGCGTCGATTACGATAAGAATGGGGTAGGTGAGCCCGTTCAGCGCTACCGCAAACCCGCTTCGAAGGTGCCTTCGCCGGTGAAAACGCCGGCCGATAGCGATGAGTTTACAGACTATCGTCTCGGCTTGCAGTGGCAGTGGCATGCCAATCCCGAGGTGCGCTGGATGTTTATGAACCCCTCACAGGGCGAGATGCGCCTCTATTGCCGTGCGCATGACCGGGAGTGGCGTAACCTCTCGGATAACGGAAACCTGCTCCTGCAGAAGGTCAATGCTCCCAACTATACGGCGACGACGAAGATGCGTTTCCGACCTGCCTATGAGGGCGACCGAGCCGGTCTGATCATGATGGGGCATGCCTATGCGACGATAGGCCTGCGTTTGCAGGATGGGAAGATAGTCCTGGAGCAGGGCGTATGCCCCGATGCCATGCGCAAGCGGGGTGCCGAGCAGATTGTTGCTACGTTGCCCTATGCTGATGGGCTGCAACCCGTGGATGTTTATCTGCGATGCCGTATCGAGCAGGTATGGACGAAGGGGGAGCAACCGCACCTGTGGTGCCGTTTCTCGTATAGCACCGATGGCAAACGCTTCACGGAGGTGGGAGAGCCCTTCGAAGCGGAAGCCGGCCATTGGATTGGTGCCAAGATTGGCTACTACACCGATGCCTCGGTTCTGAAGAATGATGGCGGATGGGTCGATGTGGACTGGTTCCGTACCTCGAAGAAGTAATGTCCCGTTGGCACGATGCAAAAAGCCTTCCGATTGGTTATCGGGAGGCTTTTTCGTAGAGCGTCTGCAAGCGATTGGTCAGCAGATACTGGAAGGCACCACGGCAGAGCATGTAGAGCGTGAAGGCTGCCCACAGCGCGTTATTGCCAATCAGAGGTAATCCTATGTAGTAGAGCGAGAAGAAAGCGATGGTTGCCAGCACCATCGAGTTGCGCATCACACGGCTCTCGGTAGCACCAATCATGATGCCGTCGAGGGCAAACGGAATGGCGCAGAAGATGGGAATCATGACAATCCACGCGATATACTGACCGGCCAGGGCCAGAATCTCGCCCGAGGCGGCATCCGACTCATCGACAAAGAGCGTAAGCAGGTCGCGCCATCCGAAGATGTAGGCCGAGACGAAGAGCAGGGCGATGGCGACACTCCACAGCATGGAGCGATTGATGCAAAGGCGCAGACGTTTGGGGTCGCGGGCACCGATGAAACGACCTGTGAGGGCTTCGGCTGCGTAGGCAAATCCATCGGTCATGTAGGAGAAGAGCGTGAAGAGCTGCATCAGGAGGGTATTGACGGCCAGAATCTTCGCGTCACCCATGCGGGCCGAAGCGGCCGTAAAGAAGGTGTAGACGATCACATTGCACAGCGTGCGAATCATGATGTCGCGGTTGATGCGGAAGAAGTTGCGCATCGGTTCGAAATCGACCACTCGTCGCCAATCAATGGTGGTAAGCATATCTCCATAACGTCCCCACAGCAGGCCAACCGAGAGGGCTACACCGATGTATTGCGCCAGAACCGAGGCATAGGCGATGCCGACAATGCCCTGGTCGAGTCCAAAGGCGAAGAGAAAACTGCATCCGATGTGAATCAGGTTGACGACGATGGCCGTGGCCATTGGAATCACGGCATTCTGCATGCCCGTAAACCAGCCGTTGAAGCCGAAGAGCAGGATGCCTGCCGGCACGGCCCAGATGCGGGCATAGAAGTAGTCGCGGGTCATCGCATCACCCTTCATGATGTGCAGGGCCAACTCGCCGAGGGGCCATTGCAGTGCTAAAATCAGCAGGCCGATGATGGCAGCGACGAGCAACGCACGAGCCAGCATCGTGGTGCATTCGGTCCAATCTTGTGCGCCATAGGCTTGCGCTGTAAGGCCGCTCGTGCCCATCCGCACGAACGAACAATTCCAATAGATGAAGTTGAAGATGGAGGCTCCGATGGCCAGCGCACCGATGGTGGCGGCGGTGTCTGTGCCCCAGTGTCCGGCAATGGCCGTCGAGGCGATACCCATCAGTGGTACCGTCACGTTGGAGATGATGTTGGGCACAGCCAACCGGATGATGTCGCGATTCATCTGCATATCGGTCGCAAAGGTAGCAAGTTTTCGTCGTTTTTCGTATTTCGGGGTGCGGTTATTGTGCATTTCTTAAAAATTGAATTACCTTTGCAGCCGCAAAATACCTATTAATAAGAACAATGGAAAAGAAATTCAACGACTCAAGCTCGGCCTTGTCGCGTTTCGGACGTGATAAGCGTGTGCGTACCGTGACGGCCGCCACCGAGCGTGTAGAGCGTCGCCCGCGTACCGAGCATACGGAGGGTGGGCGTTATGAGCGCAATGAGCGCACGGCAGGAGGCCGCCAGGGTGGCTTCAATCGTACACAACGCGAAAATCGCACCACGCAGGGTGCACAGCCGACCAAGCGTGCATCGTACAACCCGCACTTCTCGGAGGAGAATCGTCCCCTCTTTGAGGAGCGTCGCGAGCGTAAGCCCTATGGCGAGCGTTCGGGTGGCGAGAAGCGATTTGGCGGTGAGAAGAAGTTTGGTGGTGACAAAAAATTTGGTGGCGACAAGAAGTTCGGAGGCAAGAAGTTCGGCGACAAGAAGCCGGGCATGAAACGCTCCTATACGGCTTCGGACGAGCGTCCGCAACACTATCCGAAGTTCAACCCCGAGCGTCAGACGGGCGAGATTCGCCTGAATCGTTTCTTGGCGCAGTCGGGTATCTGCTCACGTCGTGAGGCGGATGACTTCATCACGGCCGGTTTGGTGTCGGTCAATGGTGTGATTGTCTCGGAGCTGGGTACGAAGGTGAAGCCTACCGATGAGGTGCGCTTCAACGACGAGCGTCTGCAGGGCGAGAAGAAGGTCTATCTGGTGCTGAACAAGCCGAAGGGGTATGTTACCTCGCTCGAAGACCCTCATGCCGATAAGCTGGTGATGGATTTGGTGAAGAATGCCTGCACGGAGCGTATCTATCCCGTGGGACGTTTGGATAAGAACTCGCTGGGTCTGCTGCTCTTTACGAACGATGGTGACCTAACGAAGACCCTCACGCACCCCTCGTATCGCAAGAAGAAGATCTACCAGGTGACACTCGATAAGCCCCTGACACGTGCCGATATGGATCGCCTGGCCGAGGGTATTACGCTCGAGGATGGCGAGATTTATGCCGACGAAATCTCCTATTTGAAGGAGAATAAGCAGGAGGTGGGCATTGAGATTCACTCGGGTCGCAACCGCATCGTGCGTCGCATGTTCGAGTTCTTGGGCTATACGGTGACGAAGCTCGACCGTGTCTACTACGCCGGTCTGACGAAGAAGAACCTCAAGCGAGGTGCTTGGCGTTTCCTGACGAAGGAGGAGGTTTCGCGCCTCAAAGCCGGCCTCTACGAATAGCCGTAAGACCGTTCCGTCATGATAAGCGGATGCACTCTTTGCGAGTGCATCCGCTCGTTTTTTGTTTTGCTGTTTTCATCTGCCATTTTGCATGTTGCATGCTATATTTTGCATTTATTTGTGTATCTTTGTCAAGGAATAAGGAAACAAACAAGGCTCGTTTATGGAGAAGCTATGGCAATGGGTGCGAGGCTCCATCTCGCCCGTATTTATCACGCTCTTTGTAGCGTCGTTCATCCTGTGGTTTATCGCTAAACTCAACTATACCTACACCACCGAACAGCACTTCCGCATCAATGTCAATGGCGAGAAGTTTACCGTAACGTGTGTCGTCGAGGGGGTGGGCACGAACCTCTTCGGCTATCGGGTCTATAACAACAAAGTGTTGCGCATCCCGCTCTCGGAGTTGCGGGCCGGATGCTCGACCGAGGCGGGGCATATCGGCAAACTGGTGCTCGACCCCCACTCGCTGCAGCAAGCCATCTCGGTGCGTTGCTCCGACATCAAGATTATCTCGATTGGCGAGGTTCCCGAAATCAACACCCCGAAGACGAATAAGTGATGTTGAAGATTGGCGTTACGGGCGGTATCGGGAGTGGTAAAAGTACCGTGTGCAGGCTCTTTGCGGCACGCGGTATTGCTGTCTATGACACGGATGCTGCCGCCAAACGACTGATGGCTGAAGATGCGGCGTTGCGTCGTGCCATCGAGGCTCGTTTTGGGGAAGAGAGCTATCAGGAGGGGGCGTTGAACCGCCCGTGGCTGGCTCGTCAGGTCTTTGGCGACGAGGCGGCCCTGCAGGCACTGAATCGGCTGGTGCATCCGGCCGTCATTGCCGACTTCGAACGCTGGGCCACGGAGCAGCAGAGTGCCTATGTGGTGGTGGAGAGTGCCATCTTGTATGAGGCGGGGCTCGACCAAGCAGTAGATAGGGTAGTAGCGGTGCTGGCACCCGAGCGTTTGCGCATCGAGCGAGCCATGCAGCGTGACGGGGCTACCGAGGAGCAGATTCGTAGCCGCATAGCTGCACAGTTGAGCGACGAGGAGTTGCACCGCCGTGCGGATGTGTCGTTGGTGAACATCTTCGAAGAGGATTTGGAGGTTGCCGTACAGGAGTTGGATAGCCGTTTTAGAGCCTTGGCGCATGCATAGAAACGATGGACATAAGGCGCATCAACGCCGGATTATGGGTATTGTAAACTGCACCCCCGATTCGTTCTATACGGGGATAGGGCGGTTGCCGCACACCCGCACACTCGAGAAACAGGTGCTTGGGCATCTGCAGGGAGGTGCTGCCATCATCGATATCGGTGGGTGCTCGACCCGCCCCTATGCCGAGGCGGTCAATCCGGAGGAGGAGTGGCGTCGGGTGCGCCTGGGGTTGCGTGCTGCACAGCGAGCCATCCAGACATGGGGGCAGGAGGCACTCTTGTCGGTCGATACGTTCCATGCCGAGGTGGCACGACGTGCCATCGAGGAGTTTGGCGTGGGGATGATTAACGATGTGACGGGCGGCCTCTACGACGCTGCGATGTACGCGTTGATAGCCGAAAAGCGTGTACACTATGTGGCGATGCATATGCGTGGCACACCGCAGACGATGATGACGCTGACCGATTATACGGATGTGGCGAAGGAGGTTGCCGAGGCCCTCCGTGAGCGCACAACGAAGATGCACGAGGCGGGTATCGAGGATTGGCAGATTACGCTCGACCCGGGTTTTGGCTTTGCCAAGACCTTGGAGCAGGAGTATCTGTTGCTCGATGGCTTGGATCAGGTAGTGGCATTGGGCTATCCTGTGTTGGCGGGTATCTCGCGCAAGTCGATGATTACGGCGGCTCTCCACCTGGATAAGCACGATTGCCTGCCTGCTATGACCGCCCTGCATTGGGAGTTGTGGTGCAAAGGGGTAGCGATTGAGCGTGTACACGATGTGCGTGAGGCTCGACAGGTGCTCGAGATGTATAATTTTTACGAACAAACAATTGCAAAGGGATGATACAGGTGACGAATCTTCACAAACGCTTTGGGACGTTGGAGGTGCTCAAAGGAGTCTCGTTGGAGGTGAGGCGGGGTGAATTGGTCTCGGTAGTCGGGGCCAGTGGTGCAGGAAAAACCACGTTGTTGCAAATCATGGGTACCCTCTCGCGTCCCGATGCTGGTGAGGTGCGGATCGATGGCGAGGAGGTCTTCCGTCTGAACGACAGCCGCTTGTCGCAGTTCCGTAATCGCCACATCGGCTTTGTCTTCCAATTTCATCACCTGCTGCCTGAATTTACCGCCTTTGAGAATATCTGCATCCCGGGGCTGATAGCAGGTCGCAAGCGCAGTGAGGTGGAGCAGGAGGCGATGGCCTTGCTGCAACGCATGGGTCTCGAAGCACGTGCCACGCACAAGCCGGCACAACTTTCGGGCGGTGAGCAACAGCGCGTTGCTATTGCCCGTGCCTTGATCAATAAGCCGGCGGTGTTGCTGGCAGATGAGCCCTCGGGAAATCTCGATACCCGCAATCGGGAGGAGATACACCGCCTGTTTTTCGACCTGCGGGATGAGCTGGGGCAAACTACGGTTATCGTGACCCACGATGAGCGATTGGCCGCCACGACCGACCGTTGCATCCGCCTTTCGGATGGACAGATTCTCTCGGAATAGCAACCTTGCACCATGTCGGAGTTTCGTTTCAAGCAGTTTACAATTCGGCAGCATCGTACCCCGATGAAGGTGGGTACGGATGGAGTGCTGTTGGGTGCTTGGGTGGAGGTGCGTCCCTCCGACCGACGGATACTCGATATCGGTACCGGCACGGGCGTCATTGCGCTGATGCTGGCACAACGAGCCCCCGAGGCACAGATTACGGGTGTCGATGTGGTGGATGTTGCAGAGGCGTGCGAAAATGCCGAGCAATCGCCGTGGGCGACTCGGGTATCCTTTGCGCAACAGCCAATCCAGCAATTTACTGCCGAGCCATTTGATTTAATCGTCTCGAATCCCCCCTTCTTTGTGGAGGCGTTGACCTGCCCCGACCCGGGACGTTCGTTGGCGCGTCATGCCGTGGAGTTGCCTTTCGAGGAGTTGCGGGATGCGGTGGTACGCCTGCTTGCTCCGATGGGGCGTTTTGCACTGGTGCTGCCGACGCAGGAGGCGGCTCGCTTTGTTGCTTTGTGTGAAGGAAAACTCGCTGTGATACGACGTTGTGAGGTGCGTACCACACCCCGCCATCCGGCTAAACGGGTGTTGTTGGAGATGATGCACACCGGGGAACAATCGACTACGATCGCTACCGAGACCCTCACCATCGGAACGGGGGTGTCGGAGGTGTTCACCGAGGAATACCGCCTCTTGACGCACGATTTTTACCTGAAATTTTGAAATCAGGACAAATTCTGTTACATTTGTCCTAATGAATAAAACCTTGCACGCTATGAAACGCCTGTTGTTTACCCTGATGATGACGGCCCTCGCCACCTCGCTGTGGGCACAAAATCCCTATATCTCCCTCTCGGGAGTAGTCGAGAAGACCGATGGTTCGATTGAACTCTATGCTCCGCAGAGCACCGTGGCGGTGGATGTTACGGTGGCGTGTGAGCGCACCGTGTGTGGACCCTATGCCCGTTATGCCCAAAAGTTTCTGGGCGTACGCGCTCCGCTGACCGATAAGTGCGCGTGGCGTGTGGCAGCTGCTACGGTGGCACTGGCCGAGGGCGAACAGTGGGCGTCGGATAAGGTAGCCGACCCTACCTCCTCTCTGGTTTCGCACACCGAGGGTGGTGCTGAGTTTGCCCCCTTCCTGCTCGATAAGCGTTCGTCGTTTGCTCCCACGCTGGAGGCTGCGGCACAGGCGGCTGCCGATGCCATCTATTCGCTGCGCAAACACCGCATGGAGCTCATTACGGGCGAGGCCGGTGAACATGTCTTTGGCGAGGGTTTGGAGGCTGCATTGGAGGAGATAGCTCGCCAAGAACAGGCCTATTTGGAACTCTTCCTCGGCAAGCAGAGCCAGGCAACCTATACGCAACGCTACTTCGTAACGCCCGAAAAGGCCAAAAAACAGTATGTCGTATGCCGTTTCAGCGAGGAGAAGGGCCTGCTGCCTTCGACCGACTTGATGGGAAATATGGTGGTCTTGCAGTTGGTGCCTGAAGAACAAGTTACGTCGCCGATTCCCGAGGCAGGTCCCAAAGATGTTGCTACGGCAACCTGCGTAGTGGCTAATCGCACCGCCTGCACGGTGCAGTATGCCGGTGAGGAGGTTGCGCGTGCCGAGTTGCCCCTCTTCCAATTTGGTCGCACGGTGACCTTCGCCCTGCCTCGTCGTAAATAATCCTTGTAGCGTACTTCACACGACCCCATGAACCATACCACACAGATGGTAGCCCTGCTCACGGCCTTTCGTCGTGAGCGTAACGGCTTGGTGGCTGATACGATGCTGTTCCACGGAGCCGGCTATGGCTTAAATTATGGGGTGTCGCTGGCTACGGTGCGTCGTGTGGTGCGGGAACTTCCTACGGACCATGCCTTTGCCCGTTTCCTCTATGAGCAGGATGTGCGTGAACTGAAACTCGCAGCCCTGCATTTGGCCGATGTTGCCTGCTTATCCCAAGGGGCCGAGCTGATTTTTTGGTTGCAAGGCATCCGCAACTCGGAGATGGCCGAAGAGGCAGCTTTTGCCCTCTTGAGTTGGTGTGCAGACCTCGCTACATGGCTCGATGCGGCCGATCTCACCCCGTTACAACGCTATGCGCTTTGGATGGCTGCAGCACGTCATGCTGAGGCCGAGGCAGCGTGGTTTGAGCGGGTGGTGCAATACCTTTCTCATACCGATATGGAGGCACATGAGTACCATCGTTTGTGGTGGCAGGCTGCCGTGTTGCTGGGTGAACAGGTGGTGCGCCAACAACCTGCGCTACGCATGAAAATGACCGAGCGACTTTCGGCACTCGGTCATGCTCCATGGGAGGAGTATCTGCGCGAAGAGCTGACGTGGCGTTTAGCCTATTAATAACGCTGTGCGGCCAATTCATACTGCTCCAGCTCTTCGAGAATCGTTACCAGGTGGTTGTAACCCACGCACCCGCTTTCACGCCACATCACCTCGCCTCGTCGGAAAAACATCAACGTCGGAATCGAGACGATGTTGTAGCGTCGCACGATATGCTGAAAGGTGGCATCTTCGATGTCGATGCGCAGCACATCGGTTCGTTCGTGCATACGCTCCTTAAATTGCTGTACAATCGGCTCCATCTGCCTGCAGGGGCCGCACCATGAGGCATAAAAATCGACCAAGGTCAACTTCTCTTGCCAAATCAGTTGGTCAAAATTGGTTGTCATAACGCTATGTTTAGTTGTTAAGTTCTACCCAGGAGATGTAGGCGTGGGCTCGATGTCCCAATTCGGCATCCACGTAGCGAATCGCTCGTTTCAACCCTTCGGTCAGTGTCGTTGTCGGTTGCCAGCCGATGGCCTCGCGTGTCGCCACCAGGTTGGGCATGCAACGATTCGATTCGCCTTGTCGGGCTTCGATATGCACGATGCGAGATTTGCTACCACAGAGGTCGACAATCTTCTCAGCTAATCCGTTGATGGAGATTTCGTGGTCGCTACCGAGGTCGATGCAGCGGATGGCATCACTCTCAGGTGCCTCCATCAACCCAATTAATCCCTCGACGATATCCTCTACCCAGCAGAACGTGCGCACCTGATTACCACTCCCCTCGATGACAATATCCCGATGCTGCAGTGCCGCCATCAACATCTTGATGACGACCCGCTGATCCATCAGGTCGGCACCACTGCCATAGGTGTTGAAGATACGGGCGATGCGGGTGTCCACGCCGAATTCGGCGTGATAGGCTCGATGAAGTGCTTCGGCGGCTAATTTCCCCTCGGCGACAATTTGGGAGGTGGTGGGAGAGGTATGCGGTAGGTTGTGGTGCAACGAGGCAACGCTTCCCGAGGAGCCGAACAGAACCCGTGCATGTTCACTGCGAGCCGTGTCGAGTGTGTGGATCGTGCCCAGCATGCTCACTTTGAGCGTCTCGACCGGCAGGGCTTTGTTGTAGCGCACCATGGAGGGTGCTGCGAGGTTGTAAAGCTCGTCGCAACGAATGCCAAAGGGGTGGATGATGTTGTGGTGGATGTAGTGGAAGGAGGCCGAGTGGCGAACTTCGCGCAGCATCGGAGCGTTGGCTACATCCCGCATGTCGACGCAGAAGAGTTCGTGCCCCTGCTCCAGTAATCGATGACAGAGGTGTGAGCCGATAAACCCCACACCTCCCAATACGACAATTCTCTTTTGTTGCATCTGATACCTTTTTTCGAGGTATCGAAGCAAATACTATTCCATAAAGAGTGCTTTCGGTAATTCTGCGATGTTGTTGATGGTTACCACCTCGATTGATTTCGGGTGTTTGAGCTGCTTGGCCAAGTATCCCGAGACGATGATGCGACGGAACCCGAGACGAGCCGCCTCGCTGATACGTTGCTCGGTGCGAGGTGCAGGACGTACCTCTCCCGAGAGACCAATCTCACCGGCACAGCACACCCCCTCGGCTACGGGACGGTCGAAATAGGAGGAGATGACCGCGGCAACGACAGCCAAGTCTAACCCCGTATCAGCCACCTTGAAACCACCGGCAAAGTTGAGGAAGACATCCTTTTGGAACATCTTCATGCCGACCCGTTTTTCGAGTACGGCCAGCAGCATGCTCATGCGTCGCGAATCGAAGCCGGTGGTCGACCGCTGGGGGGTTCCATAGGCTGCATTGCAGACCAACGCCTGTACCTCAATCAGGTAGGGGCGTAGTCCATCGACCGTAGCGCCGACAGCAATACCGCTTAAGGCCTCCTCGTAGTGCGACAATAGGATTTCCGAGGGGTTGTCGACACTGCGCAGCCCGTGGTCGAGCATCTCGAAAACGCCAATTTCAAAGGTGGCTCCAAAGCGATTCTTGATGCCTCGGAGGATGCGGTAGCAGTTGTTGGCATCCCCCTCGAATTGCAGGACAACATCGACGATGTGCTCCAGAATCTTGGGGCCTGCAATCGTGCCATCTTTCGTGATATGGCCGATGATGAAGATGGCCGTACCGGTCGTTTTGGCATATTTGAGGAGTGTGGCGGCACATTCGCGGATTTGCGATACGCTGCCTGCCGACGATTCGATGCTCTCGGAATAGATGGTCTGAATCGAGTCGATAATCACCACATGAGGTTGCTCTTCGACAATCTGCGCAGTGATATTCTCCAACAAGGTTTCGGGATAGATGAGGCACTGCTCGTTGCAGATGCCGATGCGGTCGGCACGCATGCGAATCTGCTCAGCGGACTCCTCGCCCGATACATAGAGCGTTTTCAGTCCGTTGTGTGCCAGCGCAAGTTGCAACGACAGGGTCGATTTACCGATGCCGGGCTCTCCACCCAACAACACAAGCGAACCGGGGACAACGCCTCCTCCGAGTACGCGATTGACTTCAGCGTTGCCCGTGTCAATGCGACGATGGTCGCTTTCGCGAATCTCCCGAATGGGTTGCGGTCGCGAGCCTCGTTGTAGCGATGCCGCTGCCGCGAGGGAAGGGGTGGCACTCTCGCGGGCAATAACCTCCTCGGTGAAGGAGTTCCACTCGCCACACGAGGGACATTTGCCCAACCATTTGGGAGCCTCGAAGCCGCAGCTGCGGCAGAAAAAAGCCTTTTTAACCTTTGCCATCGTCGTCTGTTTGTGCAGTGTTAATCGTAGATATGTGCCGTCAATTCGCGACGAATCAGTTTGAAAGATTCGTCTTCGATTTGGTAGGCCTGCTTATAAGCCTCGGTTAGGTCGACCTCGAAGCAGACACAACGAATCTCCTCGGTGTTGGTATATGAGGTGATGTGTACCTCATACGCCTGCTCCCCATAGCGGAAAGTCATCTTATCCGATGCGGGTTTCTTGTCGAACTCGCCGCTGATAACCTCGCTGCCCTCATTTGGCATCACATAGAGTTCACCGCCGTTGTGGCGGCTGAAATCGAGGTGGTAGTAGCCTCCGGCCTTTACGGGAGCCTCCGCTGTTGCCGCTGCTGTCAACTCCTCGAGTTGTGCCAGATAGTCGCTTTCGCTCTTCTGGGTCGTGTACTGCACCTGAATCTCCGTAACGGGGTAAACCGTCGAGTAGAAGACATCCTCTTGTTTCGAGCAACCTGCTAACGTGAGTGAGGCGAGCAGGGTGTAAAACCAAAATTTCATGGTTCGTGTCAAACTATTTGATGAAGAATCGGTAGATGTCGTTGCCATTGGCATAGAGCAACAGCACGAGCAGAATGGCCAATCCGATGTATTGCGCAATCTCCAGGATGCGGTCGCTGACCTTACGTCCGGTGAGCATCTCCCAGCAGGTAAAGATGGCGTGGCCACCGTCGAGACCCGGAATCGGCAGGATGTTCATCACAGCCAGGATAATCGACAAGAAGGCGGTCTTGAGCCAGAAGTCGAGCCAATTCCATTCGGGCGCAAAGATGCTGCCGATGGCGATGAATCCTCCCAACTCCTCGTACATCTTGGTTTGGGGTTTGACGATGAGTTTCAGCTGCTCCCAATAGGAGGCGATCGTCTTGCCTGCTCGCTCGATACCGGCCGGAATCGACTCCAGCAGGGTATATTGTCGGGTGCGTAACTCCAGCGGATTGCGAATCATGACGCCCAATTTGCCCTCCTCCGAGACGGGAAGGTTGAATTGCAACGAGTCTGCACCTCGCACGACATGCAGCAGAATCTCCCTGCCGGCAGCCGCTTTGAGGGCGCGATAGATGGCTGCTTGGTCCAATCCCGTGGTGGTTTCACCAACGCCAATTACCTGGTCGCCTGCCTGTAAAGCGGCAGCCGAGGCGACAGCTACGCTGTCGATGATGAAGGGGGCCCGCGGTGTCAGCAGGTTCTCGTATCCCTTGGCACGACGCATCTCGATGAGCTGTTCGAAGTTTAAGTGCAGGGTAGTAGGGGTCGCATCGCGTTCAACGACAACCTCCACATCGCCATCGACGAGCAGCAACTTGTTGGCAATCACGGCATAGTTGTCAATTGTCTCCCCTCCGATGGTCAGGAACTTATCGCCATCACGGAAACCGAGTTGATGTCCGGCTTCGTTGAAATTGTAGCCCCAGTGGGCATCTTCGTTCGAGAAGTAGCTCTCTCCCCACGTGTAGCAGACTGCACAATAGATAACGATTGCCGTCAGGAGGTTCATCACCACGCCGGCAATCATCACCAGGAAGCGTTGCCAAGCCGGTTTTGCTCGGAAATCATCCGGCTGCACGGGCTGTGCCAACTGCTCCTTGTCCATCGACTCGTCAATCATGCCGCCAATCTTGACATAGCCACCCAACGGCAACCAGCCCAGGCCATACTCGGTGCCCTTGTAGTTGAATTTGAAGAGCGAGAACCAAGGGTCGAAGAAGATGTAGAACTTCTCGACACGAATCTTGAACAGACGAGCCATCAGGTAGTGGCCCATCTCATGCAGTCCCACGATAACCGTGAAGCAGAGGAAGAATTGTAGAATCTTAATCAGTGTATCCATGTTGTGTGTTGTTTACAAGTGTAGGTACTCGGCTGCCAAACGTCGAGCCTCCTCATTCGAGGCAGCATAATCCTCCCACGAGGGGGTTGCGGTGAAGGTAGCCTTGCCGAGGGCATATTCGATGGCGCGAACAATGTCGAGCCAGGCACATTTTCGATTCAGGAAGGCTGCTACGGCCACCTCATTCGAGCCATTCATGACGCAGGCTGCCGTGCCCCCGCGGTGCAGACAATCGTAGGCGATATCCAGTGCCGGATATTTCAGCCGGTCAACCTCCGAGAAGGTCAGCTGTGGATGATTCATGAAGTTGAATCGTTCACCGGGGCGGTGGGCTCGCTCGGGGAAGAGCAGGGCATAACTGATGGGCATGCGCATATCCGGGGTGCCGAGTTGTGCTTTGATGGCTCCATCTTCAAACTCGACCATCGAGTGGATGATGGATTGCGGATGCTGAATGACGCTGATTTGCTCGGCCGGCACATCAAATAACCAATGCGCTTCGATGACCTCGAAGCCTTTGTTGACGAGGGTCGAGGAGTCGATGGTAATCTTCGCCCCCATGTCCCATTGTGGGTGGCGCAGTGCCTGCTCGACCGTAACGTGGGCCAACTCCTCGCGCTGCAGATCACGGAAGGCTCCGCCACTGCATGTGATGATGAGTCGACGCAGCGGGGAGCGTTCGCCCACCAAACATTGGAAGATGGCCGAGTGCTCCGAGTCAATCGGGATAATCGGGGCTTGTTGCTCACGAGCCAGACGCATCACCTGCTCACCACCTACGACCAACGACTCCTTGTTGGCCAAAGCGAGCTTCTTGCGGGCACGCAAAGCCGCTACCGTGGGTGCCAAGCCTGCATAGCCGACCAAGGCGTTGACCACGACCTGTGTATCGCCACCTCCGGCAACTTGCGCTACCGCCTCCTCGCCGGCATAGACCTTGGTGTCGGTGTCGGCAAGAGCCTCGCTCAGCGGACCATAATATTGTTCGTCGGCAATGACCACCGTGTCGACATCGAACTCCCGAGCCTGCTCGGCTAACCGTTGCCAATTCCGATGGGCGGTGAGTACCCGCACCTCGAAGCGGTCGGGATTTTCGCGGGCTATATCAAGGGTCTGGACACCGATGGAGCCCGTAGAGCCCAAGATGGCGATTCTTTGTTTCATCTTTGTCTGTTGATTCATGCTCCGCACTGGTTAGAAAACAATGTATCCCTCGGGGTCAACAGCCTTTCCGTTGTGCCAAAGTTCCAACTCGAAGGGCTTGGTTTGTCCCGCCTCGCTCTCGGCCGTGTAGCCAATCAACTCTCCGGTGCGCACGGCCTGGCCGGTGGCGACGAGCGGTTGCGACAAATTCTTGTAAATAGCCAAGAGGTTACCTCGGTGCTGAATAATCAATTGATGACCACTCTCGGGCGTCCATTGTGACGCAATGACCGAGCCATCGTCGATAGCCGTCAGACGGGCTGCCGAGGGAGATGCGATGCGCACCCCGAAACGCCCCTCCTCGATGTTGAAATGGTCGGTGACAAGCCCCTCGACCGGTGTTACCAACTCAACGGCCTCGCGCAGGGCTCGACGTGACGATGAACCATCGCCGGCCAACGCATAGGGTCCGTCGCCCTCCATCTGGGCTCGCAGCAGCGAATCCTCGGCCGAAGGCATCACCAGAATCTTGCTTGTGCGGGTGCTGTCCGATGAGATGATGGTACGTGCCACGGGCGATTTGCCGGCCATAATCATCGCTATGTTGCGGTTGTAGGTAATCATGTCGTTCATCACACGCTCCATCGAATCGAGGCGGATGATGTTCTGCACGAGGCTTTCACGCGAGCGGTTGGCCTCGGTGCGATAGCCGGGCAGAAGCTCCAAAACGGGGGTGTAGGCCACCAACATCAAGATGATGATGAAGAGCATCAGGAGCAACGATACGGAGGCAGCAAAAAGGGATGCCGGTGAGAGGTGGGTGTGCCACTCCTCGCTCCGATCTGTGGCGTTGAGCACCGAGATGCGACGCTTACGAAAGAGGTTAACCCAGAAGCGGGCTATCTGTTTGAAAATATTCATCGTCGACTTTTTACCTTGTAAAACGCAAAGATAACCATTTTTAGTCGATTCTCTTGTGCTTTTTACGCGATTTTTTCTACCTTTGTATGATTCGAAACCAATTAATACGAAATAAATCATGGTAAAACCGACTTTATTGGTCCTGGCTGCCGGTATGGGGTCGCGCTACGGCTCGCTGAAGCAGATGGACGGTGTAGGCCCCAACAACGAGGCCATCATTGATTATTCGATTTACGATGCCATTCGCGCCGGCTTCGGGAAGGTGGTATTTGTGATTCGTCATGCCTTTGAGAAGGAGTTTCGCGAGGTCTTCTCGCCCGAACGCTTTGGCGGCAAGATTGAGGTGGAGTTTGTCTTCCAGGAACTCGACTATCTGCCCGAAGGGTGCACGGTGCCTGAAGGTCGTGTCAAGCCGTGGGGTACGAACCACGCGGTGCTGATGGCCAAAGAGGTAGTCAAAGAGCCCTTTGCGGTCATCAATGCCGATGACTTCTATGGTGCCGAGGCTTATCAGACCATCGGTGCTTATCTCTCCGAACTCGGTGAGGCGCACGACCGCTACTGCATGGTGGCCTATA
The DNA here is from genome assembly GCA_017623115.1 of Alistipes sp. Classification (GTDB taxonomy): domain Bacteria; phylum Bacteroidota; class Bacteroidia; order Bacteroidales; family Rikenellaceae; genus Alistipes. The sequence goes on along the minus strand of JAGAPT010000017.1, from coordinate 58,659 downwards.
ATCTCAACCTGACCCTCTCGGAGAATGGTACCGTTTCACGTGGTGTCTGCGGTGTGGATGCCAACGGGAATCTTACCTCGATGGTCGAGCGCACGAAAATCGAGCGCATGGCCGATGGGCAAATCGTCTTCCATGACTTGGGTGAGGATGAGCCTTTAGCCGAGGATACGCCTGTATCGATGAACCTCTTTGGCTTTACTCCCGACTACTTCGCCCACACGGAGAACTACTTCAAGCAGTGGTTCGCGGAGAATCCCGACCACCTGAAAGGGGAGTTCTACATCCCGACGATGGTCAACAAACTGATTGCTGACGGTACCTCGGAGTTGCGCGTGCTGCGTTCCGATGCACAGTGGCATGGTGTTACCTATAAGGAGGATAAACCGGCCCTCGTAGCCGCTATCAAGGAGTATATTGCCGCAGGAAAGTATCCCGAAAAGTTGTGGGAATAGCCTTCCCTATGGCATAAAAAACACCCGACTGAATCTCAGTCGGGTGTTTTTTATTGCGGGAGGTTAATCCAGAAACCCCTCTTTGACCAACTGTTCGCGGATACGCACCCAGTCGGCAACCGGACGACGAGCCCCGTCGATGAACTTAATCGGACACCCTAAAGCACTATCGTCGATATAAAGGTCGGCGTGTACCTTGGGGGATTTGGTCCAACGATGTTGCTTCGGATTCTCGTTGGTGGCGTAGAGTGGAATGTTGTTTTTACGAAACCACGCCTCGGCCTCCTTTTGTAGGTCACCACTGCGCATCGTGTTGAGAATGAGCCGGCAACCATTGGCGGTCAGCTCTTTCAACACGGGTACGGCTCCGATGTCGTCGCCAATCTCGGGATAGGCGTGTGTGACAACCGTACCATCAAAGTCGATGGCTATAATTGCATCCTGAATGGCCATAAGTTGCTATCGTTTACCGAACAGACGTCCGAATAGTTTCCCGATACGCTTGCGGTAGCTTGGCTCGGTATATTCCGTGTCGCCGTAACCATATCCGTAGCCATATCCGTACCCATAACCATATCCGTAGCCGTGACGATGGGCGCTGGTGCTGTTGAGTACGATACTCATGTTGTGGAACTTCTTCTCGCGGTACAGACGCTCGATGTCGGGTAGCTGACGGCGGTCGAGTACACCCTCGCGAACGACATAAATCGTAAGGTCGGACAAGCGATCGCAGATGATGGCATCGGCAACCGACATCGATGGTGTCGAGTCGATGAAGATGTAATCGTAGCGTGAACGCAGCTCGGTGAAGAGACTGTCAAGACGATCCGAGAGCAGAATCTCGGCCGGGTTGGGGGGCTGAATACCGGCATAAATCACATCGAAGTTGTCGTGAATCGAACTCTTTTCGATGATGTTCTCCATGGTAGCACTACCCGAAAGATAGCTGGTGATACCGCGCTTGCTGTGGCCATGGCCCATCTGCGAAGAGAAGGCATGACGACGCAGGTCGAGGTCGATGAGCAGCACCTTCTTGCCGGCCATAGCCAGTGTCATGGCGAGGTTCGTGGCAACGAAGGTCTTACCGGCATGGGGATTCGACGAGGTGAAGAGTACTGTTTGAATCTCCTTGCCCGACGAGATATTCATGAAGGTCATATTCGAGCGCAAGAGACGGAATGCCTCCGAGACAGCATCACGACCCGTTTCACGAACGGCTACACCCTGGCGCGAGATGCCATTGGCGTCGGCGGTCGGAATATCGCCCAGGAAGGGGATGCTCGTGTACTTCTCGATATCGCGACGACCACGAATCGTGGTGTCGAGGATGCCGATGAGGAAGAAGATGCCGAAGGGGAAAGCCAGACCAATCATCACAGCCAATATCAGAATAATCATCGGACGCGGCGAGATGGGAATGTTGCTACCATAAGCCAAGTCGATGATGCGCGAGTTACTCTCGGCAATGACGAAGTTGAGTTGCGTCTCCTCCTGCTTATTCAAGAGGTAGAGGAACAGCTCCTCTTTAATCTTCTGCTGACGGGCTACATCGAGCATCAACTTCTCCTGCGAGGGCATGCTGGAGATGCGACGGTTAATCGAACTCTCCTCGCTGCGCATGGCATCACGCTGCATGTCGAGGGTCGAGATATGCGAGTTGAGCGAGGCGATAATCGAGTGGCGAGTGGCGGTCAGCACCTGATTCAACTCCTGAATAATCGGGTTGTTCTGCGAACTGTTGGCCAGCAACTTCTGACGTCGCAGGATAGCCTCGTTGTAGTTGTTAATCTGATTCGAGATGCCTTGATTTTGGATCGAGGCGACCATCGGAATCAATTCGCCCACTTTGGCAGGGTCTTGCAGATAGGTGCGAATGTATTCGGCAACGGTGATTTGATTCTCGAGCGAGAGGCTTTCGGCCTTGTAGCGCGAACTTTCGTTGGCCGTAAGCGTTGCTTCAGACTTGATGTCGATGATGCGGTTGCTCTGTTTGAGGTTGGCGATGTCGCGGTCTACCTCGCCCAATTCACGGCCGATGACCTCCAAACGGGCAGTGATAAATTCGGCTGTGATTTTCGAGATGCTCTGCTTGTCTTTGATGGCATCCTCGTTGTAGACGGCAATGAGCGTGTTGAGGACATCTTCGGCACGACGCGGCGAAGCCGAACTCATCGAAAGCGACACGACGGAAGCCAACTTATTCACGATACCACTTTGTACCATTTTGCGATAAGCGTTGGCTGTGATATCCTGCGGACGTTTCACAACACGAATGGCGTAGTCGTGGAAGGTTGAATCGAGGTAGATGGTAGGTGCCACAACAACCTGACCGATCGGGGTCGCAATCGTATCACCGAATTGAGCGTTGATTTTCATGCGTTTTTCGCGACCCTCGATATAGCGATCCTCGAAGTCGCTGAGCAGAATCGAACCATCGGGTTTGGGTGTGATGGAGAGTGCTTTCGAGTGTTTGTCGTCGTGGTTGATGAAGGTAACATCAATGGGCGACGACTTGTAGAGGTCGTAGGTGCGCAACCGCTTCTTGGCCGAGTAGGTGGTAGTCAGATTCAGACGCTCGACCACCTCCATCATCAAGCGACGCGACTGGATGATGTAGAGTTCATTGTCAACGCTGCGACGGCTCTGAAAACCGGCCAAATCGCTGAAGGCTCCGATTTCGAGGTCGCCACCTTTGCGGGTGTCCTTGATGAGCAACACAGCCTCGCGTTTGTAGATACGGGGCGTGCTGGCCAAGTAGAAATAGGCAAAGCCAAGGCACAAAACCAACGAAATGACAAACCAACGCCAGTTGTTGAAGAAGATTTGAATCACATCATGCAGGGTAATGGATTCAATGGAGTCTTCGCTGTGGCTCTGCTGGGGTATAATGGGTTGTTCGGTCATGAAACAAAAGTTTTTCGCAATTTACAGTTTGGAGATGGTGACGATAAGCGTTGCCATCGAGATGGCGGTCGAAATCAGCGAGATGTAGAAACTACGGTTTTGGCTGATTTCACCCGATTGAGCTTTGTACTTATTCGGTTTGACGTAGATGATATCGTTTTGCTGAATGTAGAAAGCGGGGGAGTGGAAAATCTCCTTCGAGGTCAAGTCGAGGTACTCGATGGTACGCACCCCATTGACTTCGCGGTGTACGGCTACATCGCTGCGAATACCATACACGGTCATGTCGCCGGCCATGGCCAACGCATCGAAGATGGTGATTTTGTCGTTGGTGATGGCAAATTGTCCCGGACGAGCCACCTCACCCAAGACCGAGATTTTCATGTCGGCAAACTGCACGTTGACCGTCGGGTCGTTGATGTATTCGCCGTCGATAATCAATTGGGCAATTTTGTTGGCCAACTCGCTGCGAGTTAATCCCTTGCACTCGACACGTCCTAAGATGGGCAGGTCGAGGAAACCTTGCTCGTCAACCGTGCGGATCTGCAGCGAATTGTTGGTATAGGAGCTTGTTCCCAGGGGGGAAAGCGCATTGTATGAGGTGGCGGCATTAAACGGCACGGCCAGCTCGGGGTCTTTGCTGTTGACTACAATGGTGAGTCGGTCGAAGGGCTGAATACGAATCTGCCCTTGTTGCTCGATCTGCTCGGGGGTGTAGGGAATGGCATCCTGCAAATACCAAATACGCTTGTGGGATGCACATGAGGTTGCGAGCACCACCACCATTACCATCGTCAACGTGCGAAAAAGTTTCATTCGTTCTGTGTGTTTAAGACAACATATAATCGCACAAAGTTAAATATAATTCCCCGATTTTGAAAATCTGTGATGATGATTTTTGTGGAAAGAGGGCTGTTTTTGCTTTTGCGCAATGAAATTGTGAAAAAAAACGTATCTTTGGCAACCAAAACGATGAAAAAAGCAATAGATATGAACCATCCGGACTGGAGTTATCGGGCTGTCCTCTACGAGATGAATGTCCGCCAATTGACCCGCGAAGGGACACTGCGTGCGGCGCAACGACGATTGAAAAGCCTCGCCCGCATGGGCATTGATGCCATTTGGCTGATGCCGATCTATCCGATTGGCGAGGAGGCTCGTAAGGGTTCGCTTGGCTCCTATTATTCGATACGCGATTATGGTGCCGTGAATCCAGATATGGGTACGATGGCCGACTTCGATGCCTTTGTCGAAGAGGCGCATCGGCTGGGTATGAAGGTACTGCTCGATTGGGTGGCTAACCATACAGCGCGCGATGCTCGTTGGCTGACCGAGCACCCCGAGTGGTACGAATACGAAAATGGCGAACCGAAAATCCCTTGTGATTGGAGCGATACGGCAAAGCTCAATTACGCAAATCCGGCCCTTTGGGAAGGACAATACGAGGCGATGGCTTTTTGGGTCAGAGAGCATGCCGTGGATGGGTTCCGCTGCGATATGGCGATGTTGGTGCCGACCGATTTCTGGTGCTATGTTACCCGTCGTCTGCGTGCGTTGAAACCCGATCTGTTCTTCTTGGCTGAAGCCGAGGAGATTCCGTTGTGTGAGCAGGGTGGTTTTAATGCCTACTATGGCTGGCAGATGCACCATCTGATGAACGATGTGGCACAGCAGCAGGTGCGTGTTACCGAACTGCGAAACCATCTGTACAACAACTCTTTCCCGCATTCGGCCATGCGGATGAGTTTTACCTCGAATCACGATGAAAATTCGTGGAACGGCACCGAGTTTTCGCGTATGGGGGCGGCTCATGAGGTGATGTCGCTCTTTACGTTTGTCGTACCGCAGGCGTTGCCGCTGATTTATACCGGCCAGGAGGTGGGCTACGACCATGTCTTTGCCTTCTTCGACCGCGACCCCATCCCCTGTTATCGGGCGAATCAGGCTACGAGTCGTTATCGTCGATTGATTCGTCTGCGCCACGAGAATCGAGCCTTGGCGGCAGGAGGTGAGGGTGGCTCATGGTGTGAGATTCACAACAATGCCGAAGATTGTCTGATGATTTTGGTGCGTGAGGTGGCTGATAATCGGGTGATTGCCGTGATGAACCTTTCGCCCTATACCATTCAGGCGGAATACAATACGGGTATCTATGCCGGTACCTATCGGGATTTCTTTGCCGAGCGTAACTATCGTTTGGCGGAGCACGTAAGCGAGGTGATGGCTCCGTGGAGCTACCGTGTGCTGGTGCAACAACGATAAATCGGAGCAACTATGAGGCGATTCCTGAAATATATGCTGTGTATGTGGGCGTTGATGGCGATAGGGTCGTTGTCGGCGGCTGCCTATCGGGTAGCGGAGATTCCCCATGTGCAGCAGCAAAACCGCTTGCGCTATGTGTCGAATCCGGATGGTATCTTGTCGGCCGAGGCGGTGGCGCGTATCGACGCCGTGTGCGATTCACTGCGCGCACAACGAGTCGCCGAGGTGGCTGTGGTGGCGGTGCGGGAGATCGCTTCGGAGGATGTCTTTTCATTTGCCATCGAGCTCTTTTCGACTTGGGGCGTTGGACGAGCTGACGGCAATAATGGCCTGGGTATTTTGTTGGTAGAGTCCGCTCGTGAGATTCGTTTCGTGACGGGTGATGGCCTGGAGGGAATCCTGCCCGATGCTTTGAGTAAACGCATTCAGATGCAGGTGATGCTTCCCGCATTTCGGGAAGGTGATTATAGTGCCGGCATGGTAGCCGGTGTCGAGGCTGTCGCCTCCATTTTGCAGGGCGGAGAGCCACTTCCCGAGGAGTCCGATGTGGTGGATGTCTGGCTACTGCTCCTCTTTGTGGTTGTGCTGTCGCTGGGATGCTTGGTGTTGGTGTGGTATTTTGCCAGTCGCTGCCCGCATTGCGGTCGCCCCAAACTGAAATTTGTAGCGCAACGCTTTGTGAAAGATACCTTGCTGTATAGCCTCTATGAACAGACCTTCCGCTGTGGTCATTGCGGCGCGAGTGTCAAGCGTGCCAAGAAGGTCTATAAACAGCAGCATGGAGGTTCGAATGGCAGTGCCGGTGGTCCCTTTATCGGAGGCTTCGGTGGTGGCCGAGGCTTTGGTGGCGGAGGTAGTTTTGGCGGTGGATTCGGTGGCGGACACTTTGGTGGTGGCGGTGCTGGTTCACGATGGTAGAAAATAGTTTAACTTAAAACAGATAAAAAGATGAAAAAGTGGATTTTGTGGGGTGTAATAGCCCTGTTGGCAATTGGTTGCTATTCGACCTATAACGGGCTGGTGTCCAAGGAGGAGAAGGTGACTTCGGCCTGGTCGAATGTCGAAACGCAGTATCAGCGTCGTGCTGACCTGATTCCGAATTTGGTGAATACGGTGAAAGGGTATGCTGCCCATGAGAGCGAAACACTCGAATCGGTGGTTGCGGCACGCGCGGCAGCTACGTCGATCAATATGACTGCCGAGGAGCTGACCCCCGAGAAACTGGCCGAGTATCAGCAAGCACAGGGTGAGGTGCGTTCGGCGTTGGGTCGCCTGATTGCCATTGCCGAGAACTATCCCGACTTGAAGGCGAACCAGAATTTTCTGGAGTTGCAGGCGCAATTGGAGGGTACGGAGAATCGTATTGCCGTAGCACGTCGTGCGTTTAATGAGGTGGTGCAGGGGTATAACGTGGCTGTACGTCGTTTCCCGTCGAATCTTGTTGCCGGCATGTTTGGCTTCGATAAGAAGGCCTATTTTGAGGCAGATGAGGTGGCCGCTGCTGTGCCGACGGTGCAGTTCTAAAGCGCAACGAGAAACAATAGGGAAGAGGGGTGCGACCATCAGCCGCACCCCTCTTCTGTGTTGAACTTTTTTATCTATAGTGCAATAAACTTATGGTTACATGCGGTTATCCTCCGACTTTTCGAGGGTGCGTTGGCGAAAGGCTTTGCCGCTCTTGAAGTTCCAAATAAGCCCGAAGTTGAACTGTCGCTCGCTCCAAAATTGTTGCAGGGTGTAGTAGCGGTTGAACTGCTCGTTTTGGGCACCGATATCCTGCTGCGCATTGAAGAGGTTGCGCACGGCGAAGGTGAGCGTGAAGCGGTCGCCAAAGCGTTTCTTGAGGGAGCCATTGATCATGTGTGCTGCACCGATGACGGCATTGCCCATCGTGATGCGGTTGTGGTAATTCCACGAAAGGTCGATATAGAACTTGGCAGGCAGCGTGAAGGTGGTCGAGGCATAGGTCGATAGCATGTGGTGGAGTTTGATGGGGGCGTCGACCGACACCCGTTGCTCCCATGCTACATAGGTCAGATTGGCGTTGGCCTCCCACCATTTGGTGAGTTGCAGCGGTGTATTCAGGTTGAGGTAATACTGGCGGGTATCCTTGTAGTTGATGTGGTTGATATAGATGATGTTCGGGTCATTCGGGTCGGAGAGGAAATTCTGTTGAATTTCATCCGTTTGCAGGTTGATGCCGGCCGTCAGCGTATATTTGTGCCATCCGACAAACGTGAGGCTGATATCGTGGGTAAACGAGGGCTCGAGCAACGGGTTTCCTGTTTGGTAGGTGTAGTCCGAAATCTGATTGCGTTGTGGGTTGAGTTGCCAGAACGACGGGCGTGAAATCTTACGGGCATATTGAGCGATGAGCATGTGCTTGCCACTCTTTTCGAGGTTGTAGTGGAGGTTGATATTCGGGAAGAGCGAGCAGTAATCCTTGCCGAGTTTCGTGCCGTCGCTTTCGGTGCGGGTGTACTCGCCACGCAGGCCGGCTACTACGCCCCAACGGTTGAAAGTGGCCCGCACGATGCCGTAGAGGGCAACAATCTGTTCGTTGTAGTCGATGTCGAAACTCTCCCGCTCGTTGACGAGCCATTGTGCGCTTTTTTCGTATTCGTAGAGGGCCTTCGACTGCATCCGATAGTAGGTGTACTTGGCTCCTGCCTGCACGATGATGCGCTTGTTGAGGTGTTGCTCCCATGCGAGGCTGGTGGTCGCCATGCGGTAGGTGGATGCGGTGAGGTCGCGGTAGAGCGAATCAAGCCCATTTACACAACTCTGATTGTTATGGCGGTTGTTGTTTTTGCGTACCTGATAGTCGGCCAAAAGTTTAAGGGTCGAACCGAGGGTATCGATTTTCCAGATATAATTAAAGGTACCTCGCATATCCCGCTCGTTGTCATGCCCCAGAAATCGGGAGTCGGTCTCCTGGTTGAATGTCTCGCCTCGCAATAAGGAGGATGAGCGGTTTACTTCATCATTATGCATCCGGGTAAAGCGGCCACCTAAACCGATGGAGTGCTTTTTCGATACTTCGTATACGGCATCCAGACGACCGCCGTAGTCTTGATGGTCGTTGTCGAGATGCGATTGCGAGGTTAGCTGTGAACCGCTGGTGTGATAGGTGGTCTGCTCATGAGCCTGAGCCTCGGCGCGTTGGTCGGAGAACCAAGCCGCCGCATTGACATCTAACCGGCCGCTGTGTAGGGCAATGTTGGCCGAGGGATTCCAATTTTCACCAAATTGGTTGTGGGTGCTCCACAGTTGCACCGACCCTTGGGCTCCATTTTCACGTTGACGTTTCAGGGTGATTTTGATGATTCCGCCGGCCGAGTCGGCATCGTAATCGGCTCCGGAGGTGGGGATGACTTCGATTTTCTGAATCTCTTCTGCACGTAAAGTTTTGATATAGGTAATCAGTTGCTCTCCGCTCATTTTCACCTCTCTGTCGTTGATGTAAACTTTCGAGCCGGATTTACCGTTGATGGAGATTTTGTCGTCGGTAATCCAAACACCCGGAGCGCGCTCCAGGAGTTCAACGCCATTCTTGCCAAGGGAAGCGGTGGAGTTGGCTACATCGACGATGAAACGATCGGCTTCACGACGAATCAACTGGGCCGAAACAACCACTGCATCAATACGATTTGATGAAGGTATTAATACGATATTATCTAAACGAATACCATCATTCATCTCAATCTCTTTCGATGTTGTTTCGTAGTTGAGATGCTGCACGGTGAGCGTATAGTGGCCGGAGGGTGCTACGAGGGAAAAGTGCCCTTCGGCATCGGTGGTTGTACCGTAGATTTGCTCCTCGCCTGCGAGGAGGATGACGGTGGCAAAGTCGACACCCTTGCCACTGTCGTCGATGATGCGCCCGAAGGCGGGCGTTTGCTGTGCGGCAAATAACTGTGCGAGGGCAGCGCAGATTACGAGTGTGGTGAGAAATAATTTTTTCATACTATTTTGTGTTTATTGTTATTTTCTTCGGCAAAGATATGCAAAAATAAATATACTTTGCAATACATAGAACTAAATTTTTGAAAAAAAAAGTTTTACTGACAGCTTTTGTCGCTTATGGGATGTAATTTTGTGCTGCGGATGGGGAGAGGCCGGGGTGCCTTGCAGGGGTGGTGAACGTGGAAAAGATGTTGAAAACTTTCTCTGCGTTTATTATAGGTATATACAAAGAAAATTTATAATTTTGCGGATTGATTCTGATGGGTTGCTATCCCCCTTTTGAACTATGAAGAAAATTGCAAATATCCTCTACTCGCTCCTGCTCTACCTCTACGCGGTAGTGCTCTGCACCCTCTTTTTGGTGCTTTCGGCCGTGGCGTTGGTGCTCTGCTACCCCTTTGATCGCCGCCGCACGGTGGTACACCTCTGTTCGCGTGCCCTGGTGCGCTGCTTTATGGTGGTGCCCCCCTGCTGGTCGCACCGCGTCGTCGGGTGGGAGAAGGTCGATCCGAAGAAGCCCTATGTGATTGTGATGAACCACAACTCGCTCTTCGATATTGTGGTGCTCTACTTCCTGCGTTTGGAGTATCGCTGGGTCTCGAAGATCGAGGTGGTGAAGGCTCCCTATTTCGGGCAGTTCCTCTACCTGCACGGCGATATCCTGATCAACCGTGGTCGTGCAACGCAGGCACTCGAACAGCTGCGCGCCGAGGGTAAGATGTGGCTGGATCGCGGAGTCTCGATTGCGATCTTCCCCGAGGGTACGCGCTCGAAGACGGGCCAGATGGGTCGTTTCAACCCGGGAGCCTTCGACCTGGCCAAGCGCAACGAGGTGGAGGTCCTGCCGATCGTCCTGCACGGTACGCGCACGGTTTTGCGCCCCAAGAGCATCTTGTTCAATTGGCGGAACCGCATCACGCTGCAGATCCTCGACCCGATCTCGGTGGAGCAGTTGCAGAACGAGCCGCTGCGTGAGCTCTCCGACGCTACGCGCGAAAAGATGATCGCCACGCTCGAGGCACTGAAACAGGAGCAATAACAGAAAACTACATAACGCATACTTTTGAATTTGTCAATGGCAGATTTGCAGAAAAATAACATCGCTAACTACGACGACGACGCGATCAAAACCCTCTCCCCCCGCGAACACCTGCGTTTGCGTCCGGGTATGTATGTGGGCACGATTGGCGACGGATCGCTCCCCGACGAGGCACTCTATGTCTTGATCAAGGAGGTGATCGACAACTCGATCGACGAGTTTATCATGGGCATCGGCAAGCGCATCGAGATCGAGGTGCGCGAGAAGACCGTTTCGGTGCGCGACTACGGCCGTGGTATCCCCCTCAAATCACTCTCGGCAGCCGTGAGCGAGATGAACACGGGTGCCAAGTACGACGGACAGGCCTTCAAGAAGACGGTCGGTCTGAACGGTGTCGGCGTGAAGGCTGTGAACTACCTTTCGAGCCACTTCACGGCGCGCTCGGTGCGCGACGGTGAGGCGTGCACGGTTACCTTCGAGCGCGGCATCAAGCAGAGCGAGAAGTGGGAGAGCGGCCTGACGGAGAAGAACGGTACCTACATCGCCTACGAGGTCGATGAGGAGATCTTCGGCTCCTACACCTACAACATGGAGTACATCGAGCAGCGTATCCGCAATTACAGCTACCTGAATCTGGGGCTGACGCTCGTCTTGAACGGCGTGAGCTACACCTCGAAGAACGGTCTGCTCGATCTGTTGAACGAGAATATGTCGGAGGACCCCCTCTACCCGCCGATTCACCTCATCGGCGAGGATATCGAGGTGGCGATCACCCACGGCACGGGCTATGGCGAGAGCTACTACTCGTTTGTCAATGGGCAGCACACGATCCACGGCGGTACGCATCAGGCGGCCTTCCGCGAGGCGATTGCCCGCACGCTGAAAGAGTTCTACCACAAGGATTACGATCCGTCCGATGTCCGTACCTCGATCGTGGCGGCCGTAGCCATCAAGGTCGAGGATCCGCAGTTCGAGAACCAGCCCAAGACGAAGTTCGGCTCGAAGGAGGCTGTTCCGGGTGTTACGATTCGCTCGTTTGTGGGCGACTTCCTCGCAAAGCACCTCGACGACTACCTGCATAAGCACCCCGATACGGCGCAGGCGATTCAGAAGAAGATCGTCGAGAACGAGAAGGAGCGCAAGGCGATCTCGGGGGTACAGAAACAGGCACGTGAGACGGCCAAGAAGGTCTCGCTGAACAACCCCAAGCTGCGCGACTGCAAGATCCACCGCAACGATAAGAGCGATTTGGCCGATAAGACGATGATCTTTATCACGGAGGGTCTTTCGGCTTCGTCGTCCGTGACCAAGTGCCGCGATGCCCATACGCAGGCGGTCTTCTCGCTGCGTGGTAAGCCCTTCAACTGCTACGGGCAGTCGAAGGCGGTGGTCTATAAGAACGACGAGTTCAAGTACCTGCAATTGGCACTCAACATCGAGGACGATGTCGACAACCTGCGTTACGAGAAGGTGATTGTGGCAACCGATGCCGATGTCGATGGCATGCACATTCGTCTGCTGATCACCACCTTCTTCCTGCAATTCTTCCCCGAGGTGATTCGCCGCGGCCACCTCTATGTCCTGCAAACCCCCTTGTTCCGTGTCCGCAACAAGAAGGAGACCTTCTACTGCTACTCGGAGGAGGAGCGTCAGGAGGCGGTCAAGAAGTGCGGTGCGTCGGCCGAGATTACCCGATTCAAAGGTCTGGGTGAGATTTCGGACAAGGAGTTTAAGAACTTCATCGGCGAGAAGATGCGTCTGGACAAGGTACGCATCACGAAGGACGACCCGATTCATGACCTCTTGGAGTTCTACATGGGTAAGAATACCTTCGAGCGTCAAGGCTTCATCATTAACAACCTGCGTGTCGAGGAGGACCTCGTCGAGCAGGAAAACTAAACGACTATGGCAAGCGAACACGATATGAACCCCATGCAGGAGGAGCAGCTGACCGAGGCTGCCGATCAGGCCATCGAGGCGGTCGAGAGCGAGGTTGTACCCTCGGGTAAGGCTGCGAAGTTCGACCGTCTGATGCAGGACGAGAGCGGCGTGCACCGCCTGACGGGCATGTATAAGAACTGGTTTTTGGATTACGCCTCGTATGTGATCCTGGAACGCGCCGTGCCGCACCTGGCCGATGGTTTGAAGCCCGTGCAGCGTCGTATTCTGCATACGATGCGCCAGATGGAGGACGGCAAGTACAACAAGGTGGCCAACATCGTCGGTCAGACGATGGCCTACCACCCGCACGGAGACGCCTCGATCGAGACGGCCCTCGTGACGCTCGGGCAGAAGGATCTGCTGATCGACTGCCAGGGTTCGTGGGGCAATATCCTCACGGGCGATGGAGCTGCCGCAGCCCGATACATCGAGGCGCGCCTGACGAAGTTTGCCCTCGATGTGGTCTTCAACAAGAAGACGACCGAGTGGATGATGGCCTATGACGGCCGCAAGGAGGAGCCCGTGACGCTTCCCGTGAAGTTCCCGCTGCTGTTGGCGCAGGGTACCGAGGGTATCGCCGTGGGTCTCGCGTCGAAGATCCTGCCGCACAACTTCAACGAGTTGATTGCGGCCTGTATCGCCCACCTCAAAGGCGAGGATTTTCAGCTCTATCCCGACTTCCCGACGGGCGGTATGGCCGATGTGAGCCGCTACAACGACGGCTTGCGCGGTGGAGCGGTGCGCGTTCGTGCGAAGATCTCGAAGATCGACAAGCGCACGCTGGCCATTACGGAGATCCCCTTCTCGACCACCTCGGAGTCGATCAAGGAGTCGATCTTGAAGGCCAACGAGAAGGGTAAGATCAAGATTCGCAAGGTCGATGACCTGACGGCCGACAAGGTCGAGATTGTGATTCAGGTGGCGGCCGACGAGTCTTCGGACAAGACGATCGACGCCCTCTACGCCTTTACCGACTGCGAGGTCTCGATCTCGCCGAACGCCTGCGTGATCTGGGACGATAAGCCGCACTTTATGGGCGTGAGTGATATTCTGCGTCGCTCGGCTGACCACACGAAGTACCTCCTGGGACGCGAGTTGGAGATCAAGCTCGATGAGCTGAACGGAGCCTGGCATACGGCCTCGTTGGAGCGCATCTTTATCGAGAACAAACTCTACCAGCTGATGGAGAGTTGTCGCACGCGCGAGGCAGCCTATGAGGCGGTGGATAAGGGGTTGGAGCCCTTCAAGAAGCTCCTGAAAAAGGAGGTTACGCTCGAAGATGTGCAGCACCTCACCGAGTTGAAGTTTATCCGCATCACGCGCTACGACAGCGAGAAGGCCGATAACGAGATCAAGCAGATCGAGGCCGACATCAAGCAGACGAAGCATGAGCTGGCACACCTGACCGACTATGCCATTGCCTACTACGAGCGTATTCGCGAGAAGTATGGCAAGGGCAAGGAGCGTTTGACCGAGTTGCGTACCTTCGATACGATTGAGGCTACGAAGGTGGCCGTTTCGAATGCCAAACTCTATGTCGATCGCGCCGAGGGATTCTTCGGTATTGGTAAGTCGATGAAGGATGCCGAGTTTGTCTGCGACTGCTCGGATATCGACGATGTGATTGTCTTTACGAAGGATGGTCGCTATGTGATTACGAAGGTGTCGGATAAGGCCTTTTTCGAGAAGAACATCTACTACATCGGAGTCTTCAAACGCAACGATGAACGCACGATTTACAACGTGCTCTATCGGGATGGTAAGAATGGCCCGATTATGATGAAACGCTGCCCGATTAAGTCGGTGACGCGCGACAAGGCCTATGACATGACCAAGGGGACGCCCAAGAGCGAGATTCTCTATATGTCGGTCAATCCGAATGGCGAGGCTGAGGTGCTGAAGGTCTACTTCAAGCCACGTCCCCGTTTGAAGAAGCTCATCGTCGATTTGGATTTCTCGACATTGGCTATCAAGGGACGCCAGAGTCAGGGTAATCTCTTCTCGCGCTATGGCTTGCATAAGATTGTGCTCAAGGAGCGAGGTACGTCGACCTTGGGCGGTCAGAATATCTGGTACGACGAGGATATTCGTCGTCTCAATACGGATGGCCGAGGTCTGCTGCTGGGTGAATTCAAGGGGGATGATAAACTGCTCGTATGGACGGCTCGCAACCAATACTATGTAACGGGCTTCGATGTGGGACAACACTTCCCCGATGATACGATTTATGTGAGTCGCTTCCGCCCCGAGACGGTCTATTCGTTGTGTTACTTCGACAACGAGCAGAACTATTACTATTTGAAGCGTTTCTCGATTCGCCTGACCGAGAAGTTGCAGCCGTTCCTTGATGAGACGAGCATGTTTATTGCCGTCACCGAGCGCATGGGAGCCAGCGTGGAACTCACCTACAAGGGAGCCTACGAACATCGTCCGGCAGATACGTTCGATGTCGATACGTTTGTGGGCGTGAAGAGCCCGCAGGCCAAAGGTAAACGCCTGTCGACCTTTGATGTGGCTACGGTGCGCTTTATCGAGCCGGAACTTCCTGACGAGGAGCTGCAGACGGAGGAGGCAACGGATGTCGTAGCGGAGGAAGAAGCGATGGGCGTGGAGGCCGAGCCGACGGTTATCGAACTCACTGAGGAGATCGATTTAACCCCCGTGCAGCCGATTCCGCCGACGGGCAGTGTCCCCTTTGAGGTGGAGCGTCCGCGTGGCGATGACGATGAACTGCTCGACCCTGCACAGCTAAACCTCTTTTAACGACGGATACCGACGCATGAGACCGCTCTTTTTGGTGGGGTATATGGGGTGCGGAAAGAGCACCATCGGACGGAAGATTGCTCGCCGTCTGGGAGTACCTTATGTCGATACCGATGCGTTGGTGGAGGAGGTGGAAGGGGCTACGGTCTACGATATCTTTCGCTACGAGGGTGAGGAGCGATTCCGCCAATTGGAGCGAGAGGCTTTGGAACGGGTGATTGCGCGTGGAGCGGCCGTGGTTGCCACGGGAGGCGGATTGCCGATGTGGCAGGATAACATGACCCGCATGAACGAGGTGGGCTTGACGGTCTACCTGCGACGCTCGGCCGAGAATATCGCCTCGCGCCTGAGTCCTTACGGACGGCAGAAGCGACCTCGCCTGCGGGGGTTGAATGATGAGGAGTTGGTGCAGTTTATGCGGGCAGATATGGCTTCGCGCGAGGCAAAATATGCCGAGGCTGCATTGATTCTCGACTGCGAGCCGATGGATGATGATACGATTCTTGAGGCGTTGGTCAAGGCACTGAAGCACGCATAGCTCTTTTTTTGGATTGTTACTTTATTTGGCATGGCAAATAACGCTCCCATAGGCATCTACGATTCGGGGCTGGGCGGTCTGACGGTCTGGCGGGAGGTGCGACGCGCACTTCCGGAGGAGTCGTTGATCTATCTGGGCGACGGTAAAAATTGTCCCTATGGTTCGCGTTCGCGTGAGGAGGTGGCTCGCTTGGCCGATGAGGCGGTCGGACACCTCGTTGCGATGGGGTGTAAAATGGTCGTGGTAGCCTGCAATACGGCTACGGCTGCTGCCATTGATGCGTTGCGGGCAAAATATGCCCCGATGCCGATTGTGGGGATGGAGCCGGCTGTGAAACCGGCCTGCCTGGCAACCAAAAGTCGGGTTGTGGGCGTGTTGGCCACGGAGCGGAGCCTGGATGGGGATTTATTTCGCCGCACAGCTGCCAAATATGGAGCCGATATCGAGGTGATTACGGCAGCCGGAAAGGGCTTTGTCGAATTGGTAGAGCGCGATGCCGAAGTGAGCGCAGAGGCGGTGCGCTGTGTCGAGGAGGCGATGCACGAGATGTTGCAGCGGGGTGCGGACCACATCGTGCTGGGGTGTACGCACTACCCGTTTCTGCTCGATACGATGCGGAAGGTGGCCGAGGGGTATGCGGTGACGTTTGTCGATTCCTCGCAGGCGGTGGCTCGTCGGGTAGGGCAGTTGCTCGATCAATATGCACTGCGTGCCGAGGAGGGGCATTGCCCGGATTATCGCTTTGAAACTTTTGCCGATGAGCCCTATCGCCGTCGCTTGCAGGAGAAGGCATTGGCCGAATAGCGAATGGCGGGTTGTAAAAACAAGGATTGTAGTACGTTTAGTTGAAGAATAGCTTATGACATCAAAACATAAAACCTCCGGAAATGGTCGCCAACAGGTGCAACGCTCCAATCGGGATAGTGCACGTTGGATTGCCGGTCTGTTGATAGCCTTTATCGGGCTCTTTGCTGCAGCGGCTGTGGTCTCCCATTTTGTTTGTTGGCAGGCCGATCAGAGTGGGCTGCAGATGACCTCTGTCGAGCGTGAAACGCTGGGTGTTACGCCGCAGAATCTCTGTGGCTGGGCCGGTGCACGCCTCGGCGTGTTGTTGGTGGATGCAAGTTTCGGCTTGTTCGGAGTGCTACTGCCGATTGTTGTTTTGATGCTCGGCATTCGGATTATCCGTCAAAAGCCGCTGCTGATTAACCACTTCGCACTCTCGTTTATTGTGGTGATGTTGCTCGGTTCGCTGACCCTCGGCTTTGCCTTTGGCACGAAGTGGAGCTTGTGCGCCTCGACCGGATGGGGCGGAGCATTCGGCATTGCGATGGCAAAATTGCTGACCACCCATATTGGTGGTTTCGGAACAACGATTTTGCTCTTGGGCGGATGGATTTTGACCGGAGTTTTTATCAATCGTAACTTTATTGATACGGTCAATCGAGCCGGACAGGTGGCTGTAGATAAGAGTGGTCAGTTGATGGATAAGGTGTTGCACCATGCGTCGAACCAAGACGAGGTGTCGGTGGTGGAGGAACAGCCTGTTGCCGCCACCGAGCAACCACGTGTGACACCGATCCCACCACGTGTTGAGGAGCCTGTGCCGAGCGAGGATATGGATGCTCCGCTGGAGCCCGAAAAGGTGGAGGCAGAAGAGGAGAACCCCTTCCGTGAGGTGGATTTACGCATTCCCGAGCCACGTGTGGTGATGGGCTCCGGAGGGTTGGTCGAATTGGAACAACCGCAACCTGTCAAGCCGGCAGCACCGAAGAGTGATGGGCCGTTTACGGAGATAGACCTGTCGAAACTGACGGAGGAGCAGCCTGCTGAACCGACATCTGCTCCGGCCGAGGTTGCACCGATGGCTGCAGCATCGAACCCTGCCGGAGAGGAGACGGAGGGTCTGGTTATTACGGTCGAGGAACCCAAGGCGGATGTGGCTGCTACGAAACGTGAGTTGGCCATGGAGGCTTACGATCCGACCAAAGATTTGCTGACCTATCGCAAACCGCCCGTGACGCTGCTGGAGGATTACGCCTCTTCGTCGGAGGTGTCGTCGGAGGAGATTTTCGAGAACAAGACGAAAATCGAGGAGACGTTGGCCAACTTCGGTATTCCGATTCAGAAAATCAAGGCGACCGTCGGCCCGACCGTGACGCTCTACGAAATTGTGCAGGCGCAGGGTGTCAAAATCTCGAAGATTCAGGGCTTGGAGCAGGATATTGCGCAGAGCCTCAAAGCGTTGGGTATTCGTATTATTGCCCCGATTCCGGGCAAGGGAACGATTGGTATCGAAGTGCCGAATCGGGATAAGCAAATCGTGTCGATGTACTCGGCTGTGCGCTCGAAACGCTTCTTTGAGTTTGCTCAAAAGGCCGAACTGCCCGTGGTGATTGGTCGCACGATTCAGAACGAGAATTTCTGCTTCGACCTGGCGAAGTTGCCGCACCTGTTGGTGGCCGGTGCTACGGGTCAGGGTAAATCGGTCGGCCTGAATGCCATTATCACCTCGTTGCTCTACCACAAGCACCCCTCGCAGTTGAAGCTGGTGATGATTGACCCGAAGATGGTGGAGTTCTCGGTCTATGGGAAACTGGAGCGACACTTCTTGGCCAAGATGGAGTCCGAAGATAAGGCGATTATCACCGACCCGATGAAGGCGGTCTATACGCTCAATTCGCTGTGTACGGAGATGGATAGCCGTCTGGAGTTGTTGAGCCATGCTACGGCACGCAATATCGTCGAGTACAACGAGAAGTTTACGGCACGTCGCCTCAATCCCGAGAAGGGGCACCGCTACATGCCCTATATCGTGGTGGTGGTCGATGAGTTTGCCGACCTGATTATGATGGCGCGCGAGGTGGAGCGTCCCGTGATGCGTCTGGCGCAAAAGGCGCGTGCGGTGGGTATTCACCTCATCATCGCTACGCAGCGTCCCGATGTGAAGGTCATCACGGGTGGTATCAAGGCGAACTTCCCCGCGCGTATCGGTTTCCGCGTGATGCAGATGATCGACTCGCGCACGATTTTGGATCGCCCGGGTGCCAATCAACTGATCGGTCGCGGTGATATGCTCTTCTCGAAGGATGGTGAGATTACCCGTATCCAATGTGCCTTGGTGGAGACCAAGGAGGTGGAGGGTATTGTGGATTACATCTCCAAGCAGCAGGGCTATACGGAGGCCTATGCACTGCCCGACTATGTACCCGAAGGGGGCGATGCTGCGATGGGTAGCGAGGAGGTCGATATGGCTCCTAAGAAATACGATGCGCTCTTTGCCGAGATTGCGCGCGATGCGGTGCAGAGCGGATCGATCTCTACGTCGATGATTCAGCGTAACTATGAGGTGGGCTTCAATCGAGCCGGTCGTATCATGATGCAGTTGGAACGAGCTGGTATTGTAGGTCGTCAGCAGGGTGCCAAACCGCGTGATGTGCTGTTCCATGACAGCCCCTCGTTAGAGGCAAAGTTGCAGGAGTTGGGACTCTTTTAAGTAAGGAGGAGTGATGCGGATGAAGATGCGTTGGATGTGGTCGCTTTGTTGCGCTTTGTGTGCTTTGTGCGTGTGGAACGTGATGGGACAAAATCGTGCCGAGCAGTTGCTGGAGCGCATGAAACAAGCGGTTGAGGCGTTGGGTGGCTATGCAGCCGAGTTCTCGGTGGAGGCCGAGGGAATGACCTTTGCCGGAACGATGACAGTGGATGGCGAGCGTTATCGGATAACGATGGAGGATGTTGAGGTGTGGGGCGATGCCGAGGCACGCTACGAAGTGAACCATGCACGTCGGGAGATAACACTGACCGAGACCGAGCAGGAGAGCACGAATCTGCTGTCGAATCCCGCCCGTGCCTGGGCGATGGCAACCGATGCGGAGGCTGCGGTGCTGTCCGACACGGCCGATGCGATTGTGTTGTTGCTGACCCCTCAACAGGAGTCGGGGCATATCCGCCTGTGGCTCGATGCCAAACGGATGTTGCCGACCAAGATGCGCTATGAGCAGGATGGCCTCGGGGTGGATGTACGGATTAAGCGCGTTGAGGCATTGAAAGAGCCGCTTCCTCCCTATGATGCAACCCGTTATGCAACGTACGAGTTGATTGACTTTCGATGATAGAAAAGACCGGTAGCCAGGCTGCCGGTCTTTTGGTTGAGGGTTATTTGATCTCGATGCGACGGGATACGGGGGCCTTCTCCGAGGGGGCTTTCTTGGGAAGACAGATGGTCAGCACGCCGTGGTGCATCTTGGCATCAATCTTCGTGTTGTCGACCTCCTCGGGCAGGATGAAACTCTGTCGGAACGATTGATAGGTAAAGTCACGACGTAGATAGGTGGGCTCCTTTTGTGCCGCTTCGCTCTTCTCCGAGGACTCTTTTTCGCCATTGTCCTTCGTCTTGCAACTGCTC
Organism: Alistipes sp.; assembly: GCA_017623115.1. Taxonomy (GTDB): domain Bacteria; phylum Bacteroidota; class Bacteroidia; order Bacteroidales; family Rikenellaceae; genus Alistipes. Next base: position 38,386 of record JAGAPT010000017.1, on the reverse strand, counting down.
TTTTCGAGGGCGATGACTAACTGATTCTCGTGCTCGATGCGTACCGAGAAATCCTCCTTGCACATGCCCGGAGCGGCTACCTCGATGCGGTACTCTTTCTCGTGCTCGATGATGTTGACCGCCGGAGCGGCATGCTGCTTGCGATGCAACGGCATCCAATCTTCGCCAAAGAAGTCGCCGAAGAGGCTCGGCAACCATGTCTGATTTTTTACAGGGACCATACGTTGTAGAGTATTAAATGATTCGGTACTGGAGGAAGCAAAAACAATACCACGACGAAAAAGAGGGGTGGGGATGGAAAAAATGCCGTCAGGGGGTCGATGCCGAACTGCAAAATGGCTTAAATCGGCTAAAAAGGGGCAAAAACAGGGGGCTTTGGAGCGAATGAACCCGAAAAAGATGAATTTTTTATCTTGAAAATTGCTTAAATCGAAAATAAAGCGTATTTTTGTTCGTTAATAGTATAGAAAGGTATAAACTCGAATAACTCGAACGAATGACACCTGAAGAAGAAAAGAATAGCGGTTTGGTCGGACGTATTGTCCAGGTCAATATCGAAGAACAGATGAAGACGGCCTACATCGACTACTCGATGTCGGTCATCGTGTCGCGTGCATTGCCCGATGTGCGTGACGGTATGAAGCCCGTGCATCGCCGTATCCTCTATGATATGAGCGCCGAGCTGGGCTTGACGCACGATAAACCGACGCGTAAGTCGGCCCGTATCGTCGGTGATGTGCTCGGTAAGTTCCACCCCCATGGTGACTCGTCGGTCTATGAGGCCATGGTACGTTTGGCGCAGGATTGGTCGATGCGTTATCCGTTGGTCGAGGGTCAAGGTAACTTCGGCTCGATGGACGGTGATTCGGCGGCAGCCATGCGTTATACCGAGGCCCGTATGAAGAAAATCACGGATGAGGTGATGGCCGATATCGACAAGGAGACGGTCGATTGGACCTTGAACTTTGACGATACGATTCCCGAACCCACGGTGCTGCCGACTAAGATTCCGTTGCTGATTGTCAACGGCGCAAGCGGTATTGCCGTTGGTATGGCAACCAATATGGCTCCGCACAACCTCTCGGAGGTGGTCGATGCCTGCTGCGCCTACATCGACAACCCCGAAATTACGGGCGAGGAGATGTTGCAGTACATTAAGGCTCCCGATTTCCCGACCGGTGCCCAGATTTATGGCTATGAGGGCGTGAAAGAGGCGATGCTCACGGGTCGCGGCCGCGTGGTGATGCGTGCCAAGACCGAGATTGAGACGCTGCCTTCGGGTCGTGAGTGTATCGTCGTGACGGAGATTCCCTACATGGTCAACAAGGCCGAGATGATCAAGAAGATTGCCGACATGATCAACGACAAGAAGTTGGAGGGCATCTCTTACATCAACGACGAGTCGGACCGCAATGGTCTGCGCATCGTGATTATCGTCAAGCAGGATGCCATGGCCAGCGTGGTGCTCAATACGCTCTACAAGGATACGCCGTTGCAGACCTCGTTTGCCGTGAATAACATCGCTTTGGTCAATGGGCGTCCGCAGTTGCTGCCGATGCGTGACCTGGTGATGCACTTCGTGAACCATCGCCACGATGTGGTGGTGCGTCGCACCCACTACGACAAGCGCAAGGCCGAGGAGCGTCTGCACATCGTGCAGGGTCTCTTGATCGCCCAGGATAACATCGACGAGATTGTACACATCATCCGCTCGTCGAAGAATCCCGATGAGGCCAAGCAGCGCATGATGGAGCGTTTTGCCCTCGACGAGATTCAGGCAGCCGCCATCATCGAGATGCGTCTGCGTGCACTGACCGGTCTGGAGCATGGCAAACTGATTGCCGAGCGTGACCAGCTCATCGCCTTCATTCAGCGGATGACTGATATTCTGGCCAGCGAAGCTTTGCAGTTCGAGGTGGTGAAGAACGAGCTGCTCGAAATCAAAGAGAAGTATGGCGATGAGCGTCGTACGGAGATTGTCTATGCCGCCGAGGAGTTCAATCCTGAGGACTTCTACGCCAATGAGGATGTGGTGATTACCATTTCGCACATGGGTTACATCAAGCGCACGCCGCTGAGCGAATATCGTGCCCAGCATCGTGGCGGTGTCGGTGTGAAGGGTAGTGCTACGCGTGATGAGGACTTCATCGAACATATCTATGTAGCCCAGATGCACAATACGATGCTCTTCTTCACGGAGCAGGGTCGTTGCTACTGGCTCAAGGTATACGAAATTCCCGAGGGTACCCGTTCGTCGAAGGGACGTGCTATCCAGAATGTGATACAGATTGCGCAGAACGACAAGGTGCGTGCCTACATCAACGTGTGGAACCTGAAAGATGAGGAGTTCCTGAACAACTACTACATCGTGATGTGCACTCGTCGTGGTACGATTAAGAAGACCTTGGTGGAGGCCTATTCGCGTCCGCGTCAGAATGGTATCAATGCCATCACGGTGCGTGAGGGTGACGAGTTGCTCGATGCAACCATCACCAGCGGAAATGCCGAACTGCTCATCGCAGCCCGCAATGGTAAGGCCATCCGCTTCAACGAGCAGACCGTGCGTGCCATCGGTCGTACAGGTGCCGGTGTGCGTGGTATCTCGATTGAGGAGGACGATGAGGTAGTCAGCATGATTGCCATCGAGCCCGATGCCAAGAAGGATGTGCTGGTGTTGAGCGAGAACGGTTATGGTAAGCGTACCGACCTCGATGAGTATCGCATCACGAACCGTGGCGGTAAGGGTGTTCGCACGATTAATGTCACGGAGAAGACCGGAAAACTCGTCTCGATGCAGGCTGTGACGGATGAGAACGACCTGATGATTATCAATCGTTCGGGTATTGCTATCCGCACCGGTGTTGAGCAGATTCGTCTGGCCGGCCGTGCTACGCAGGGTGTGAAGATTATCAACCTGCGTGAGGGCGACTCGATTGCCTCGGTAGTCGTTGTGCCGAAGTCCGAGGAGGATGAGCCGACCGAGGAGGCTGTAGTTGTGGAGGGCGCTCCGCAGACCGAGAGTGCTCCGCAGGCCGAGGTGGCAACGGAAGCAATCCAGGAAGAGAACTAAAAGTAAAACCTTAAATTCATAAGACAATGAAAAGAATGATTTGGGTGGCATTGGCCGCCGTCCTGTTGGCTGCTCCGGTGGCACAGGCTCAGAAAGTGAACAAATCGGCTATCGTGGCAAAACTCGAGAAGAGTGATGCGGATGTGGCTGATGCAAAGAAGAGTGCAAAGGCTGCTACATGGCTCAACCGTGGTAAGGCCTACTATGAGGCTGCAACGGCTCCTACGAAGGATGTCTTTGTTGGCATGGAGGGCATGATGCTCAAACTGACTGCCGGTGAGCCGAAGACGGTGGAGGCCGCTACGTTGGTCGGTCGTGAGTATGAGGCTTGGGCATATCCCTATTTCACGGCTTACCTGCAGGGTGGCAAGGTGGTAACCTGGAGCCAGAAGAAGTCGATTGTGGCAAACGCTATCCCGACCGCTATCGAGGCCTACAACAAGGCTTACGAGTTGGACGCCAAGCAGGCTGAGAAGGTGAAGGAGGGTTTGCAGCAGATCAGCGATTTCTGCTCGCAGGCCGGTAATACGGGTATCGATGCCGGTCGCTATACCGATGCTGCTGATGCTTACATGTTAGCTTATAAGGCACAGGAGAGCCCCGCTTATGGCAATGCCGACCCGCAGTTGGTATACTATGCCGGTTACCTCTACACGATGGATGGTCCGCAGAACCCCGCTTCGTTTGTGAAGGGTGCCGAGTATCTGAACCAGGCGCTGGCATTGGGCTATGCTGACGAGGAGGGTAGCATCTACTACTACCTCTTCCACTGCTACTATGGTCAGAAAGAGACGGATAAGGCATTCGTGATGAAGGCAAAGGATGCGCTTTTGGCCGGTATCGAGAAGTTCCCGAAGAACGAGCGTATTCTGGAGGGTCTGATGCAGCTTTACACGGCTGAGGAGGGTGTTGGTGACCCCGCCGACCTCGTAGCCATGATTGACAAGTCGCTGGCCGAGAATCCCGAGAATGCCGAGTTGTGGTTTGGCCGTGGTCGTGTCTTCTATGCACTGAAGAACTACGACGAGTCGATTTCCTCGTTCAAGAAGGTCGTTGAGTTGCAGCCCGAGGTGTTCGAGGGTAACTACTACCTGGGTGTATTCTACACGCTGAAGGGTGATGCCTTGAATAAGGAGGTGAACGAGCGTCCGTATAGCAGCCAGGCTGCTTATGATGCCGATTTGAAGGCCGTAAACGAGGTTTATATGGCTGCTGTTCCCTGCTTCGAGAAGGCCAATGAGATTAAGCCGAATGACCCCGATACGCTGGAGTTCCTCAAGTCGCTCTGCTTCCGTCTGCGTGACGAGGCCGGCATGATGGATAAGTACAACACGTACAACACGCTTTATAAGAAGGCTAAGGGTATCGAGTAATGTCCTAAACGACGAATTTCTGCGTTACGCTTTGGTCTTAAATGCTCACATACGTTTGTATGCTCCGCTTTACGACCATTCGCAAGCCTTGAAATTCATTCGTTTAAGCCATTTCTGATGATTGATTGTAAGGGACGGAGAAATCCGTCCCTTCGTTATACTTACCGCCGAAATCCTCACATACGCTAAGTATGCTGCGGATTCGGCGGTGATTTTTTTGTCAATAGCCTTTGAACTCTTTTGCGCCCGTCTCGCTCCTCCTGTTCGTTGTTTTCGCTCTTTTTCTCGATGCTTCGCATCGAATTTGCAAGGCTCTTACTATGTTTTGTCGGAAAGATTTTGTAAATTTGCGTGATATTTTGTGTACTATGGCAAAAGAGAACGAAAAAGATATATTGGAGGGTCTGGCCGACCGCGAGTATCAATACGGTTTTACGACCGATATCGAGACCGAGTTTATCCAGCGCGGACTCAGCGAGGAGGTCATCCGCACTATCTCCGCGAAGAAAGGGGAGCCCGAGTGGATGCTCGAACAACGCCTGAAAGCCTATCGTCACTGGCTGACGATGAAGGTGCCGACGTGGGCCCATCTCGACATCCCCGAAATCGACTTTCAGGATATCATCTACTACGCAGCACCCAAGCCCAAGAAGAAGCTCGGGTCGATGGATGAGGTAGACCCAGAACTCAAACGTACCTTCGACAAACTCGGCATTCCGCTCGAAGAGCAGATGGCGTTGGCGGGTGTGGCGGTCGATGCGGTGATGGACTCCGTATCGGTCAAGACCACCTTCCGGGAGACGTTGGCCGAGAAGGGCATCATCTTCTGCTCCATCTCGGAGGCCATCAAAGAGCATCCCGAGCTGGTGAAAAAGTATTTGGGGAGCGTCGTGCCTCATACCGACAACTTCTATGCAGCACTCAATGCTGCGGTCTTCTCCGATGGCTCGTTCTGCTACATTCCGAAGGGGGTACGTTGCCCGATGGAGCTCTCGACCTACTTCCGCATCAATGCCGCCGGCACGGGACAATTCGAGCGCACGCTCATCGTGGCCGACGAGGGGGCTTATGTGAGTTACCTGGAGGGGTGTACCGCTCCGCAGCGTGACGAGAATCAGTTGCATGCTGCCGTGGTCGAGATCGTCGTCGAGCGTGATGCCGAGGTGAAGTACTCGACAGTACAGAACTGGTATCCGGGCGACAAGGAGGGCAAAGGTGGTGTCTACAACTTTGTTACGAAGCGAGGTCTGTGTCGGGAGAATGCACGCCTGTCGTGGACGCAGGTCGAGACGGGCTCGGCCATCACATGGAAGTATCCGAGTTGCGTGCTGCTGGGGGATAACGCGGTGGGCGAATTCTACTCGGTGGCCATGACCAACAACTTCCAGCAGGCCGATACCGGCACGAAGATGATTCACATCGGCCGCAACACCCGTTCGCGTATCGTCTCGAAGGGTATCTCGGCCGGCAAGAGCCAAAATGCCTATCGTGGCTTGGTGCGCGTGGCAAAGGGGGCGGAAAATGCCCGCAACTACTCGCAGTGCGACTCGCTCCTGATTGGCGATAAGTGTGGTGCACACACCTTCCCCGAGATCGATTGCCGCAATCGCACGGCCATCCTGGAGCACGAGGCGACTACCTCGAAAATCTCGGACGACCAACTCTTCTATTGCAACCAGCGTGGCCTCTCGACCGAGGATGCGGTGGGGGTAATTGTCAATGGCTATGCCCGTGAGGTGTTGGCCAAATTGCCGATGGAGTTTGCTGTCGAGGCACAAAAACTGCTGGCACTGAACCTCGAAGGGTCGGTGGGATAGAAAAAGAGGAGAGAGCAAAGAGGAACTTTGCGATTAAGGCGAGGGCAGAGGCCGCTTGCGGGGTATGCCGAGCCGGAGCAAAGTCAAGCCTGCGAAGCAGGATTAAAGAGCGAAGAGGAGAGAGGAGAATATGTTTTGGGCGTACTCCCAAAACTCCCAAAACTCCTAAACAGAAAAAAATAAAACAAACACAATATGCTTAAAGTAACTAATCTGCACGCATCGGTCGATGGCAAAGAGATTCTGCGTGGCATCAATCTGGAGGTAAAGGCCGGTGAGGTACACGCTATCATGGGGCCGAACGGCTCGGGAAAGTCGACCTTGGCGTCGGTGTTGGCCGGCAATGAGAAGTTTACCGTCACAGAGGGCTCGATGGAGTTCCTGGGTGAGGAGTTGCAGGCCTTGTCGATTGAGGATCGTGCCCGTATGGGACTCTTCCTTGGTTTTCAGTATCCGGTAGAGATTCCGGGTGTAACGATGGCCAATTTCATGAAGTTGGCAGTCAACGAGCAGCGCAAATTCCGTGGCGAAGAGCCACTCTCGGCTGGCGAGTTCCTGAAACTGATGCGTGAGAAGGCAAAGATTGTCGAACTCGATTCGAAACTCACGGCACGTGCCGTCAACGAGGGCTTCTCGGGTGGCGAGAAGAAGAAGAATGAGATTTTCCAGATGGCGATGCTCGATCCGAAGTTGGCTATCCTGGATGAAACGGACTCGGGTCTGGATATCGATGCACTGCGCATTGTAGCCACGGGTGTGACGAAACTTCACACGGAGGAGAATGCTACGGTGGTCATTACCCACTATCAGCGTCTGCTCGACTACATCGTGCCCGACTTTGTCCATGTGTTGTACCAGGGTCGTATCATCTATACGGGCGATAAATCGCTTGCCTTGAAACTCGAAAAAGAGGGATACGATTGGCTTATCAACGACTATAAGGAGTAAGAAACGATGAGTGTAAACGACTATATAGCCTCGTTGCAGCGTGTCGAGAGGACAACTCTTCGGGTCGAGGAGTCGGTTGCCGAGCCGCAGGTGGTGCTCAATCCGGCCTCATTGGCCGTGGAGGTTGCTGCCGGAGCCAAGTTGCGCATGGTGGTGGTGCATGACGACCCCACGACAGCTGACCTGCGTTTTACGTTGGCTGAAGGGGCGCAGGTGGAGATGGTCGAACTCTTCCGTGCAGAGGCCTTTGCCGAGATGCAGGTTGAGCAAGCCGCATCGAGTCGCTTCAAGTTGACGACGGTGGAGTTGGGTGCAGCGCGTGCGGCTTACACCATCAACCTGAATGGTGCCTTTGCCGAGAGTGAGGTCAATGGTGTCTTGACGGTGGGCGACAAGGAGCATGCTGTGATGCACCTGCGCACGAACCACAATGTAGCCGACTGCCACAGCTCGTCTGTGGTACGTGGGTTGGCCGGTGGTGAGGCTGTCGGGGAGTTCCGGGGTATGGTCTACGTATCTCCCGATGCACAGCGCACGGATGCCTATCAGCAGAACCGTAATATGCTCTTGAGCGAGACGGCCCGTATCGATACCCTGCCACAGCTGGAGATCTATGCCGATGATGTGAAGTGTTCGCACGGTGCTACGGTGGGGCAGATGGACCAAGAGGCCCTCTACTACATGCGTCAACGCGGCTTGAGCGAGGCGCAGGCACGTCGTGTGCAGTTGGCCGGTTTTGTGGGTGACCTGGTGATGCAGTGTGGTTGCGAGGAGTTGTGCGCAGCCCTGCTGGCAGCCTTAGAGCATAAATTGGAGCGTATCTGATGTTTGATGTAGCGACCATACGCAAGGAGTTCCCGTTGTTGGAGCAGCAGGTTTACGGAAAACCGCTGGTCTATCTGGATAGTGGTGCCACGGCGCAAAAACCCGAGGTGGTGATTCGTACGCTTGATACGCTCTATCGAACACTCAATGCCAATATCCACCGAGGTGTACACTACCTCTCGGAGATGGCTACCGAGCGGTATGAGGAGGCTCGAAAGGAGGTTGCTCGATTCATCGGGGCTCGTCAGGCTGAGGAGATTATCTTTACAGCCGGTGCTACGGCCTCCATCAACCTTGTAGCCTATGCCTGGGGCGAGAAGTTCCTCTCGGCAGGCGATAATATCGTGGTCAGCGAGATGGAGCACCACTCCAATATCGTACCCTGGCAACTTCTGGCCGAACGACGCGGTGCCGAAATCAGGGTGTTACCTTTCGATGATGAGGGTCGGCTGATGTTGGAACGACTGCCTGCACTATTGGATAGCCATACGAAGATGGTGGCAGTCACCCAGGCTTCGAATACACTGGGCACACGTCCCGATTTGCAGCAGTTGATTGCTGCGGCGCATGCCGTGGGGGCATGTGTGCTGGTCGATGGATGTCAGGGCGTGGTGCATGGAGGCGTCGATGTGGTATCGCTCGATTGCGATTTTTACGCCTTCTCGGGACATAAACTCTATGGCCCGACGGGTATCGGTGTCCTCTATGGCAAGCGGGCCCTGCTGGAGGCGATGCCTCCGTTTATGGGCGGTGGCGATATGGTCAATCGGGTGTCGTTCGAGCGAACCACCTATGCTGATGTGCCGTTGCGCTTCGAAGCCGGTACGGCCAATTATATCGATGCGATTGCCTTGGGTGAGGCGATTCGGTTTGTGCAGTCGCTCGATAGCACGGAGGTGGAGGCGCACGAACAGGCACTGCTGCGCTATGCAACCGACGAGTTGCAACGCATCGAGGGACTGCGCATCTATGGCACACAGGCCGATAAATGCGCTATCCTATCGTTTAATGTCGAGGGGGTGCACGGCTATGATATGGGCATGATTCTCGATAAATTGGGTGTTGCTGTGCGTACAGGGCAGCATTGTGCCGAGCCGGTGATGGCGCATTACGGAGTACAAGGTATGTGCCGTGCCTCGTTGGCGATGTATAACACGGCGGCGGAGATTGATGCGCTGGTGGGCGGTGTGAAGCGAGCTGTGCGCATGCTGCGATAGCCGAGCCGGAACAAGAACGACAAGAACCAAACTTAAAAGAGAATAGAAGGAATGCTGATTGTATTGGAGGGGCTGGATGGAGCCGGAAAATCGACCCAAATCAAAAAACTGACTGCGCTGTTTGAGGCACGTGGTGCGGCATGTGCGTACCTACACTTTCCGCGGTTCGATGCTCCGGTGTATGGCGATTTGATTGCCCGTTTTCTGCGTGGTGAGTTTGGGTCGGCTGCCGAGGTGAATCCCTATTTGGTAGCACTGATTTATGCTGGCGACCGCGCCGAGGCGGCCTCGCAGATTCGCACATGGCTCGACGAGGGCAAGGTGGTGATTCTGGACCGCTATGTCTACTCGAACATCGGCTATCAATGTGCCAAACTGCCCAAAGGCGAGGAGCGAGACCGACTGATGGCGTGGATTCTCGATTTGGAATACAGCCACCATCAAATTCCTCGTCCCGATTTGTCGCTCTTTCTGGATGTTCCCTTCTCGTTTACGACACGCAAATTGACCGAGCAGCGTGAGGGCGAAGACCGTGATTATTTGAAGGGTGGAGCCGATATTCACGAGGCTTCGCTGCTCCTGCAACAGCAGGTTCGAGAGGTCTACCTCGATGCTGCGGCAGCAAATCATGATTTGCAGGTGGTGAATTGCTGTGATGAAGAGGGGGCGATGGATACGCCCGAAGGTATTTTTAAGAAGATAGAAACCCTGCTAAACCCGCTGCTGACCGAAGATGCGCAATAAACGATTCATAAAACTCTTATCGCACGTCTGCCGTACGATTCTGGCACTGACCTTCATCGTGTCGGGATTTACGAAGACGATAGACCCGTGGGGCACGGCACTTAAAGTGAATGAGTACCTGACCATCTACGGATGGGATGCACTGCGTCCGGCAGCCATGGCCTTCTCCATCTGGCTGTGTGGTGCAGAGTTGATGATGGGGTGTATGTTGCTCTTCAAGGTACGTATCCGCATGGTGTCGATTTTTGCGCTGGCCTCGATGCTGATATTTACGGTTATCACCTTCCTCAGTGCCACGGTATTGCCGGTCGAGGATTGCGGATGTTTCGGCGAGGCGATTAAACTGACGCCTTGGCAAACCTTCCTGAAAAATCTGATTGCTCTGCCGATGGCGGTGGTGGTGTGGTGGCGTTATCGTCCCGACCGCATCTTCTCGTTCCGTAAGGCCGAGTTGGCACTCATGTGCCTCTTCTTTGTGGGCTCGATGATGCTGGGTTACTATTGCTATCGTCATCTGCCACTCGTGGATTTCCTGCCTTATCGCGTGGGCGTGAATATCCACAAGGCGATGGTGGCACAGACCAATGCCCCCGATGAGCATACGGAGACGATACTCATCTACCGCAATCGTAAAAACGGTAAGGTGCGTGAGTTTCGTCTGGAGGATACCGAGTGGCAGAATAGCGAGAAGTGGGAGTGGGTAGATACCTATGTCGAGAGCGAAACAAGCGTGGTGCGTCCTTTGATTAGCGAATTTGCCGTACACAATGCGGACGGCGATGTAACGGAGGAGTTGCTGACCCGCTCCGGTCGTCTCTACATGTTGTGCATCACTGATTGGAACAGCATACCTGCGGCGTGTGCCGACCGGATGAAACGGTTGGCGGAGCGGGTGACGGCTGCAGGTGATGCCGTAGTGTGTTTGACTCCCGAGCCCCTCTATGGGTTGAAAACCATTGCGATTGGAGAGGTGGAGATTCCCTGTTATAATATCGATGGCTCGACCATGAAGACGATGCTGCGTGCTCAAAATGGGCTGGTAGAGTTGGAAGACGGCGTTATTCGGGGAAAGTATAATTGTTTGGATATTGAGTAGAAAAAAAAGTGATACGATGCGTAGAATCGTGATAGTGGGTTTGATGGTGCTGTTGTCGGCATGGATGGCCGTCGCCTCGGAGGATGGGGTGGCTGCATGGCTCAATCGAGGTCGTGAACTCTATGAGTTTGGGCGGTGGAGCGATGCTCGTCATGCGTTCCGTGAGGCACAACAACGGCTCACACCCACCCAACAAACAGCCCGTGAGGAGATTGATTTTTATCTGGCGGTATGTGCGGTCGAGTTGGGTAGTCGGGATGCCGAGCAGGCCCTGACAGCCTTCTCGAAACGCTATCCGGCCTCGACCCGAAATAACGCTGTACGCTATGCGCTGGGCTCCTATTATTGTGCGCAGGGGAATATGGAGCAGGCGAGGGCAAGTTATGCTGCGTGTGATTATCAAGCGTTGAGCCGTTCCGAACGCGAACGATACAACATCCGTATGGGGTATGTGGCCTTTGCGGAGAAGAACTATGAGGAGGCTGAAACCTATTTTGCACGGATTCGCCCCGAGAGCGAATATGCCGACCATGCCCGTTATTATCAGGGATATATCGACTATGCCGAAGGCCGGTTGGATGAGGCGAAAGAGGCCTTTGCGCGCCTGCAAGCAAGCGATGCGTATGGTGAGTTGGCTCCTTACTACCTCTTGCAAATCGAGTTCCGCCAAGGCAATTATGCCTATGTCACCGAACGTGGCGAGGCTCTGGCTGTACGAGCTGTGGGGGAGCGTCGAACCGAGCTGGAGCGGATTTTAGCCGAGTCGTGGTTCCATCTGGAAGATTATCGCAAGACCTTGGCGCATTTGGATACTTATCAGGCTGTAGGAGGCGAGGAGAATCGGGATTGCAACTACCTGCGTGGCTTCTCGCTCTATCGATTGGCTCGCCATGAGGAGGCTGCTGCGTGGTTGCGCAAAACCTGTGGGCCGGAGGATGCCTTGACGCAGAACGCCTCGTATCATTTGGCCGATTGCTACCTGCGACAAGGCAATAAGGAGGCTGCTATGCAGGCCTTTGCCATGGCGACCGATGATGCGCTGGATGGTACGATTGCCGAAGATGCCCTCTTCAACTACGCCAAACTGCAATATGAGTTGGGCGGAGGTGCCTTTAATGGAGCGATCCATGTCTTGGGTCGCTATGTCGAGCGATATCCCCGCTCACCGCGTGTAGGAGAGGCGCGCACGTTGCTCATTGCCGCCTATTATAATTCTCGCGATTATGACGCGGCCTATCGAGCCATCAAGGCGATGCCTGCGATGGATGCCGAGCTGCGTGCAGCCTTGCAGAAGATCACCTACTTCCGTGCTTTGGAGGCCTATGAGGCGGAGGATACGGAGGCAGCGAAGAGGTATCTGACCGAGACGCTGTCGCTGGGCGTAAGTCCGCGCTATACGGCTTTGAGTAATTTCTGGCAGGGTGAGATTGCCTATGGCGAGGGCAATTATGCACAAGCCGTTACCAACTACAATGCCTATCTGGGGCGTGCACCTCGTGCCGAGCGTGAATATGCCCTGGCGTTGTATAACCTGGGATATTGTTATTTCTCGCAGGAGCGCATGACGCAGGCGGAGACGGCTTTCAAACAGTTTATCAATACCTATACGTACAACGATGCTTATCGGTGTGATGCACTGAATCGTTTGGGCGATACGGCTTATGCCGATCGTCGTTTCGACGAGGCATTGCGTCGTTACCAGCAGACCATGACGCAAGGGGGTGTAGGTAGCGATTATGCCGCCTATAAACGTGCCGTTACGCTGGGTGTCTTGGGACGTGTTACCGAGAAACAGGCTGCGCTGCAACAGATTGTCCGCCAAGGAAAAGGCAATTACCTCGAAGAGGCACATTACGATCTGGGTCGCACCTGCATTGCGCGTGAGAATTATGCAGAGGGAGCTGTGCAGTTGGAACGCTTTGTGGCGAAATATCCGCAATCGAGCCGTTGCACACAGGCCTATGCCGATTTGGGCTTGGCCTACCAGAATCTGGGCGAGAAGGAGAAGTCGCTGGCAGCCTATCGGAAGGTGGTAGCCTCGGCTCCCCAATCGGCCGAAGCGCGTGAGGCCCTGCATGGCATTCGGGATATCTATGTTTCGGATGGCGATGTGGAGGGCTACTTTGCCTATGCCGAGGAGGTGGGTGTCGAGCGCGACCTCTCGGAGGTGGCTCGAGACTCCTTGTCGTTTGCTGCGGCGCAGAAACTCTATCTGGCTGATCGTCGTAGCGATGCCGAGCGGTCGTTACGCAGCTATTTGAAGAGCTATCCAAAGGGAGCCTATCGTGCCGATGCGTTGTACTATCTGAGTGATTGTTACCTCGTGTCGGAGCAACGTGCCGAGGCTATCTCGACGCTGTCTGAATTGGCCAATCTGGGCTCGCATCAATATACGTTGCAGGCGCTGCAGACCCTTTCGCGGATGTGCTGGGAGGATGAGCGTTATGCCGAGGCTGCAACGGCTTATCGCCAACTCTACGCTGTGTCGACCGTGGCTGCCGAACGTGAAGCGGCCATGACACGCTACGTGCGGGCAACGATGGCTGTTGGCGATCGGGCGCAGATTGCAGCGATGGCAGCCGATGTGCTGAAGTGTACCGATGCCGGTGCTACGGCGCATCGGGAGGCGAAATTTGCCTGGGCTGAGCAGATGCGTGGCGAAGGTCGCACGGAGGCCGCTCATGCACTTTACCAGGAGTTGGCCTCGGATGTCTCTACGAAGGAGGGTTCGGCCGCTGCGTATTATGTGATTGAGCACGATTATGCTGATGGGGCCGGTGATAAGGAGAAGACCGAACAGGCGATATTTGCCTACTCGAAGCGCATGCCGAAGGCCTATTGGTTGGCCAAAGCCTATCTGTTGCTGGGCGATCTCTATGTGCAGAAGGGCGACCTGTTCCAGGCGCGTGCAACCTATCAGAGTGTGGCCGATGGCTATTCACCGGCCGATGATGGTATTGTGGCTGATGCACAGGCGCGTATCCAAAAATTGAATGAGTAATGAAGAAGTGGTGGATCATAGGAATGCTTGCGGTGATGGTGCCGTGGAGCGTGATGGCGCAGGTCGAGAAACAGGTCGAGGTGTCGAAAAATTATGTACCGAGCCTTGAGCCGGCGACAAAATTGGCGATTCGTCCCGATAAGACCGATACGATGCAGTTGCGCCCCGAAATTGATTATACGATAACCCCGTTGTCGTTGCAGACGAGGTTGGCAACTCGCCCGATACAGCCTGCACGGGTCACCTATTGGGAGTTCAACCGGCCCAATCCGTTCTATGTAAAGGCGGGTGTGGGCTATCCGTTGCAGTCGGTGGTCGATGTCTATGCCTCGACACAAAATCCCGGTACGGGCTATGCGTTGGGTTATCTGAATCACGAGGGCCGTTATGCCAAGATAAAGAATGATTTCGGATTGAAAAACAATTCGACCCGCATGACCAATCGGGTTGGTGCGGCGGCCGGAAAATACCTGGGTCGCCATATCGTGGAGGGAGATGTGCACTATGACCATCGCCTGTTCCACCGCTATGGTGCGCACTATCCGTCGGAGTGGAAACATGTGCCGGGCGATCAGGTGGGCTACTCGGATGTGGCAGCCACGGTGCGTGTGGGTGATGATTTTCAGGATTTATCCCGCACCAACTTCGAGTTTAAGGTGGCCGGAGACCTCTTTTATGACCACAGCGATCCGATTGGTGTGGCCGAACGCGGTCGACAAAGCAACTTCGGGGTGCAGGGGCGTGTGGCACGAGCCTTTGCCAAGAGCCGATTTGATATAGGCTTGGGCTATACCTGGATGTGGGGAGGTCGTGCGTTGGAGAATGTGGATGAACATCTGCTCTCGAGTACGATACGCTATGCCCGTCACCTCGCGCGGTCGTCGATGGAGGTGGGTGTCGATTACTACTACAATCGCAGCGAAACAGCGACCGAGGAGCGCACGAAACACTACGTGTTCCCTTATCTGCGCCTGGAGTTCAACCTGATAAAAACGGCCGTAAAACCCTTTGTGGAGATGGATGGACGGTTGCAGACGAATGATTTTCAGTCGTTGGCTACGCAAAATCCCTACCTGCCTGCATCGACGTGGCTCATGAAGAGCACCCCCGAGTGGGCCGTGCGCGGTGGTTTGATGGGCTACTCGAAGAATAACCGATTCCGCTATCGGGCTTATTTGGAGGGGGCCTTGCAGGATGACCATATCTATTGGCTGTTGCCGGTGCTCGATGAGGCTGCTCCGACGATGTATGCTGCCGGTTGGTTCGTGCCCTGGCAGGAGCGTCAGACGCGCTATACGATGGGTGCCGAGGTGACCTATCGACCGGCTACCAACTGGGTGCTGGATGCAGCTGCGCGGTTCTATGCCTACGACGATGAGCATAAGTTGCAACACGGAGCCCCCGAGTGGGAAGCAGAATGTGGCGTTCGCTATGAGGGTCGTAAGGTGCGTGTGGGCTTGCGGGCTGTGATGCAGGGCGAGCGTTGGTGGTCGATGGTGATGAGTGATGACACAAAAGTCATCGAAGAGCGACTTATTGACCGCTATAAGATGCCTTCGGCTGTGGATGTACAGTTCGACTTTGAGTGGCGCATGTCGGGCATGATGGCGCTGTTTGTGGAGGGGCGCAACCTGCTCAATAGCGACCTGTATGACCTGCCTACGATGCCCGAATATGGCATCAATGCCCTGGTGGGTGTACGACTGACATTTTAGAAACTAAATAGATGATTATAAACCTTAAACGAAAAGATTATGAGTAAGTTATTGTTCTTGGGCAATTTGGGCATGGCCGAGATTGTCATTATCGCATTGGTTATTTTGCTGATTTTCGGTGGCCGCAAGATTCCCGAACTGATGAAGGGTATCGGTAAAGGCGTTCGCAGCTTCAAAGAGGGTGTGAACGGCATCGAGAAGGATATCGAGGAGGCCGGAAACGAGAAGAAATAGGTCGTGGAAGGTATGACGGAGGAGACAAAAACCTTCTGGTCGCACCTCGAAGATTTGCGGTGGTGTCTGTTTCGTGTGGTTGTCGTGCTGCTGGTCGGCGTGATAGGGGGCTTTATTGCCATGCCCTATCTCTTCGAGCACTTTGTCATGGCTCCCACCACCTCCGACTTTGTGCTCTATCGGTGGCTTGCTGCCACGGGGCTCTTTCCGCAGATGGCAGCAGATACCTTTGCGGTGGAGATTATCAACATCAAATTGGCATCGCAGTTCACCACCCATATCAGCACCTCGTTTTGGTTGGCCTTGATGGTTGCCTTCCCTTATCTGGTCTATGAGATATGGCGGTTTATCAGCCCGGCACTCTATCAGCACGAGCGCAAGAGTGTCTCGGTGGCCTTTTTAGCCGGTACGGTGATGTTCTTCCTGGGATGTGCCGTAGGCTATCTGCTGGTATTTCCGCTCACGTTCCGTTTTCTGGCCGAGTATCAGTTGAGCACGACCATCGCCAATCAGATTGCGCTCCACTCCTACATGAGCAATTTCCTGGGGATGATTTTTATCATGGGGTTGGTCTTTGAGTTGCCACTGATGACGTGGTTGCTGTCGAGCCTTGGTGTGGTCAATCGAGGTATGCTCGGGGAGTTCCGCCGCTATGCAGTGGTGGCATTGCTGGTCTTGTCGGCATTTATCACTCCTTCGGGTGACCCCTTTACGTTGATGGTGGTCTTTCTGCCGCTGTATCTCCTCTATGAGGCGGGTATCTTGGTGGCTAAACGCTGATGGAGGCCTTGAATTGGTAACAAAAGAGTTCCCTCGGGAACTCTTTTTTATTGGGAATAGCGAAGCGGAAAGCCCTCCTCCCTCAAAAAAATAAAAAAACGGCTCCACAGGAAGCAGGGCCGTTAGATGAAAAAAGGGTGAGCTGATTATATCGCACCGCTACAACCGCATACCCTTGCTTGCTTCCACACCTGGGGGATTCTGCAGGAGCTGGTCGTATAAGACTCACCCGGGGCACAAAAGTAGAAAAAAATCCCTATCTTTGCAAAAAAAATAGAAAAAGATGCAGAAAAATTCACTTCGCGTGGTGTTGTGCCGGGTGTTTCTCGGTGGGGTAGTGCTTGGTGCATTGATGGCCGTGATTGGGATTGTGCAGTTTCGGGGAAATGCTGTGCGTGAGACGTATGAGTTGTTCCTGAGCCGCCATGCCGACTATCAGGCGCTGAACGATTCGCTGATGCCGCATCTGAAGCATCGAGCTGCATTTCGTCTTTATGCCAAGCGACTGAATCTGGAGCAGACCTTTAAGCCCGGACACTACCTGCTGACCCCCGGGATGGATGTGATAGAGGTGGTGCGTGCGTTGAAGTTGGGCATACAGACTCCGGTCCGTTTGACGATGAACAATGTGCGTATTCCGGCTCAGTTGGCGGCGAAGTTGGCCGGTCAGATCGATGCCGATTCGGTGGCCATTCATCGTGCGCTGATAGGTACGACGCAGGGAAAGCCGTCGACCGGACTCGATTCGCTGAAACATTTTGCGATGTTCCTGCCCGATACCTACGAGGTCTATTGGACCACGACGCCCGAGGAGCTGATTGCACGCATGGAGCGTGAGTATGCACGTTTCTGGAGCGAGGAGCGGGATGCCAAACGCAAACGCTCGGGGTTGTCGCGCTGGGAGGTGATGACCTTGGCCTCGATTGTCTATGAAGAGACTCGTCAAGCGGATGAGATGCCGCGTGTGGCCGGTGTTTACATCAATCGCCTGCGCAAGGGAATGCCTCTGCAGGCCGACCCGACGGTGAAATATGCGATGCAGAACTTTGAGCTGCGCCGTATCCTGCATAAACACCTGAAGTATAAGTCGCCCTATAATACCTATGTCAACAAGGGGTTGCCTCCCTCGCCGATTTGCATGCCGAGCAAGCAGGCCATTGAGTCGGTGCTCAATTTCGAGCAGCACGATTATCTCTTCTTCTGTGCTCGCCCCACCTTTGACGGATATCACAATTTTGCCCGCACCTTTGCCGAGCATAAGCGAAATGCGAAGGCCTATGCCGCAGAATTGAATCGCCGTAAGATTAAGTAATGATCGAAAGCCTTATCCAGAAGAACAGCCTTGCCATCCTGCGATGCAAGGCTTTCTGTTTTCTTTGTCGGGGAGAGATTGGCTGCTTCGTGGGCAGAGCCCACTGCGTGACGCCTTTCCGCTCTATACAAAAATCCCGCATCTTACATGCGGGATTTTGCTTGTTTCAGTTTGTCGGGGAGACAGGATTCGAACCTGCGACTTTCTGGTCCCAAACCAGACGCGCTAACCGGGCTGCGCTACACCCCGAGTGTTTGATGGCGCAAAGGTAATCATTTTTTTTGAACCACCACGCTTGTGGCCGAATAAAAACTCGCTACTCCTCAAACAACTGCCCAAACTGCCCATTGGTCGGGGGACAGAAGATGTGGAAGCCGAGCGCATGGGCAGCATCCGCATTGCGGGCTCCATCGTCGATGTAGAGCGACTCCTCGGGACGGATCCCTGTGCGGCGAATCAACTCCTCGAAGATCTGCGGGTCGGGTTTGAGCATTTTCATCTCAAACGAGAGACAAATCTCGTCGAAACACGCCTCAATTTGTCGGCCGGCACGCAGAAAGTGTTGACGTACCACCTCGTAGGCTACCGGATTGGTGTTCGAGAGCATATAGGTGCGGTAGCCCTGTTTGCGCAGTGCCTCGATTTGCTCGATTTTGCGTTCATCAACACGGGCGAGGAACTCGGCGTAGACCCAGGCTATCTGCTCGTTGGTAACGGTCGGGAGGTTGTCGATACGACGCATCTCGTCGCACGCCTCCTCCCAGGTGATAGCTCCTCGTTCGAGCAGTTCGTTGACGGCTGCCGGGTAGCAGGGGTC
This sequence comes from Alistipes sp., assembly GCA_017623115.1. Lineage (GTDB taxonomy): Bacteria > Bacteroidota > Bacteroidia > Bacteroidales > Rikenellaceae > Alistipes. The sequence goes on along the minus strand of JAGAPT010000017.1, from coordinate 19,437 downwards.
CATCAGGGCGGCCATGCGGGGCATACCAATCTCGCGGAAGGCTTCACGGACACGCTCCAGTTCCAGGTCGACGATGACCCCTCCGAGGTCGAAGACAATATTTTTAATCGATTGCAACATCATCTATTTTTGAAATTTCATGGTATAACGACGTAGAGGACGTAACATCCACATCGGAAGGCTCACCAGAAGCGGAATCCAGAGACGGTTCCACCAATCGGGCACCGAGCAACGCACACTACGCCACAATGCACTCAACCCACGGCGGGCGCAGTGGTCGGCCGTGATTAACCCTCCGACACGGATGCCGAGGCGTTGCAGCTTCGGGGGAAGGCCATAGAGGTCGGTGGCAACACCGGCCGGACAGATGGCCGTAACGTGGATGTCGTGCTCCTCGACCTCTTTCGAGAAGGCCACCGAGAAGGCTTTCAGATAGGCTTTTGAGGCACTATATACGGCCAATCCGGGGAAGGGCATCCAGAGCGAATAGGAGGACATATTGAGGATGTAACCACGAATGCCACGCTCCATCATGCGGGTGGCATAGCGGCGACAGAGCTTCGTGGCGGTCATGTCGTGCAGGAGCAGGATGCGCTCGATGCGCTCCTCGTCGGTCGAGAGAACATCGCAGAAGGAGAAGATGCCGGCGTTGTTAATCAGCACATCAATCTCGATACCGGCTGCAGCCACGGCCTCATACAACTCCTCGGCCGCATCGATACGTGCTAAGTCGAGTGCTAATGGGCGAACCAGAACACCTGCCTGGCGAGCAATCTCCTCGGCGGCCGTGCGGAGCGGGAGCTCCTGATTGCCCACTATGATGAGGTTGTATCCCAAGGTCGCTAACCGTTGTGCATAGCAACGTCCGATACCCGAGCCGGCACCCGTAACAAGTGCCCAGGCTGACCCTTTTTCAATTTGACCTCGTTTCATCCCTATTTAATCTTTCGCAGTTCGCGCCATAGTCGCTCGGGAATCTCCTCGGTGCAGTTGTGGCAACACTGCATATCGCGTGAATACATGCGGGCGATGCAGTAGTCGCGGTGGTCGCACCCCGAGCGGGTTGTGAGATCGCCTTCACGCATCTTATTGACAAATGCAGGGTCGTTAATCAAGGCACGCGCCATCTGCACCAACTCAAACCCTTCGCCCAGAACACGTTCGATGCCCTCGCGTGATACCAAGCCTCCGACATAGACCAACGGCAACTGCAGTGCTTCACGGAATCGCTTGGCATTCTCCAGGAAGAAGCACTCCTTGAAGTCGTATTGCTTGATCATCCACTGCCCAAAGAGCGAGACGACGATTTTCTGCAACCACTCGTTCCATCCCATGTAGTAGCCCATCGTCTTGGTGGGGATGCGACCACGCATCACCGCCATCGGGGCACGCGAAACGAAGCCCGATGAGAGGACAATGCCGTGTACGCCGAGGCGTTCGATCTCCTTGGCAATCTCGATCGACTCCTCGACCTCGATACCCCCTTTGAAGCCGTCCTCCATGTTGTGCTTGACCAGCACGGCCATTCCGAGTCGGGTAGCCTGCTCCATCACCTCGGTCAGACACAGCTGCATAAAGCGCATGCGGTTTGTGAGTGAGCCGCCAAACTCGTCGCGCCGATGGTTGGTGTAGGGCGATAAAAATTGCGAGATGAGGTATCCGTGTCCGGCATGCACCTCGACCGAGTCGAAACCTGCTTCGTGTACCGTAACCACGGCTTTGCCGAAATCCTTCGCCATGGTTATGCACTCCGAGGCACGTAGACGACGATGGAAGGTGGGGGAGTAGAGGTTGAATCCGTTCGAGGCCGATACGGGGAACGAGCCGGCCGTCGACCAGTGAGTCATGTTGCCGCAGTGGCCGATTTGGATGCCTGCGGCAGCCCCCTCGGCATGAATGGCATCGGTGATGTCGCGCAACGCAGGGACAATCTCCTCACGCAGCCACAACTGCTTGTTGAACGAGACGCCACTGCGGTTTACCGAGGCATAGGCGAGGGTCGTCATGCCGATACCGCCCCGAGCCACGCTCACATGGTAGTTTTTGAGCTGTTCGGTCGGGCCGAAGTCCTTGCCCATCGACTCGAACGCCGCCGAGCGAATCGTGCGGTTGCGGAGGGTCAAAGGCCCCAATTGGAACGGAGTAAAGAGTTTCGATTCCATAATCCTAATAGATGAACGGAAGGATGCGTTTGCGATTCAGGCGGGTGAACTCCTCGCCGAACTCTGCGGCATAGCGACGACGCAACGAGGCGGCACGCGGTGCCAGATTGGCAAAGGTCCACAGCACGAAGACCACGCCTGCCCACGACCATGATGCGATGGCAAAGCCGATCCACTCGGTCAACTCACCGAAGTAGTTGGCCGACGATACATAGCGGAACATGCCGCCATAGGGGATATAGTGGCGTGTGTCGCCCTCCTTGCGGAGTGAGCGGATGATGTGGTCGGAGTGGAGGTTGATGGCCATGCCGAGGAGGAAAATCGCCCCTCCGAGGTAGATGTAGGGCTTAGAAAACCAGTCGGCATAGAACCCCTCGGGGGCGAGGTAGAAGATCCAGCCGCCCTGCATCAGGGCGTTGAGCGTGTTGAAGAGCATGCCCATTGCGACAATGCCGAGGGGCATCTTCGAGTTGCCGCGCAGGCGCAGCGGGAAGATGAACGAGCGGTGGAAATAGTGGCTTTGGAAGAGCAGGAAGAGCACGAGCGGTGCTGCCTCGAATCGACGCTCGGAACACCACCAGAGGAGGGTCATGGCGATAAATACAGGGCTCTCCATCAAGACCCAGCCTACCTTGTTCGAGATGGGGCGGCCAAACTTCGGGTTGAACAGATAGCCATAGCCTGCTTCGACAAATTGCAGGGCTACAAAGACCACCACGGCTATGACAGCCATAATGGCTAAGAATGTATCGTATTGCTCCAACATCTCTTTTGTAACTAAATTTGCGTAAAGGTACGAAAAAAAAGCGTAAGCACGAAAGACTTACGCTTCAATTTTCAACGCATTGACCAACCTTGTGACTAACTCGGGCACTCCTTCGGCTGCCCGTTTGCGGATGTGGGTCAGCGGATTGCGAATGAGGCGCACATCGGGTGTGCCGGGGTCGACGAGGTAGATAGGTACTTCGGGGCGGATGTAATGCACGAGCGAAGCGGCGGGGTAGACGGCCAGCGACGTGCCTACAACGACGAACACATCGGCTGTGGCGGCAACCTTGCAGGCTTGGTCGAACATCGGCACCGACTCGCCAAAGAAGACGATGTGGGGTCGTAGGAGTGAGCCATCGGGAGCCGTGTCGGTCAGTTTTTGCTCCCAGCCCTCACACGGAACAATCAGCTCGGGGTTGCGCGATGAGCGGAGTTTTCGCAGCTCGCCATGCAGGTGGGTGATGCGGCTCGATCCGGCACGTTCGTGCAGGTCATCCACATTTTGGGTGATGACTTCGACTTCGAAGTGCTGCTCCAACGCTGCTACGGCATGATGAGCAGCGTTAGGCAGGGTGTGCTCCAATTCGCGACGACGCTTGTTGTAGAACTCGACGACGAGGGCGCGGTTGCGGGCCAGCGCTTCGGGGGTGCAGACATCCTCGATGCGGTATTCGGCCCACAGACCATCACTGTCGCGGAAGGTTTTCAGCCCGCTGTCGGCCGAGATGCCGGCACCGGTAAATACGACGATTTTTTTCATAACAGTTCCAATTTTTTACGTCGCATTTCACGACGACGCATCTGCTCAATCGCCTCGGCACTCTCGGCCTTGATGCGACGGGTTTGGTAGCGGCTGACGAGCAGCAAAATGCCCATCAGCAAGGCGCCACCCCACATCAGGAGGTAGAAGGTGCGATCCTCCTGCCAACTGATTTTCCCAAAGAGGAGGAGAATGAAGGGGATGACGAGTAATGCGCCCCCTCCACCTACGGCCATCGATGAGGCTTTGCGCCAACGAGTGAGGGGAGCGAACCGATGCCAATCGTAGAGCCCCAGCAGGAGGTAGGCTGCGATGGCGCACCAACTCGCAATGCCGTGGGCGATATTCGGGTCGTCGGAGCGTAGCGGTATGAGAATCAGCAAGAGGATGATTCCACCGATGATTTTTCGCCAATTCGTAATGCGACGATTGCGTTTTTCCATGCGCTCGAAACGTGCCACGATGCGCTGTTGCTCACGCTTGGCGGCACGCATGCGGTTAAGGTTGGGCAGGCGTATCATCTTGTTTGTTTTTTTTCGATTTCTTCAAGCGTCCGCTACGACGCAGGGCGTCGGCAATGAGCCATTGCAGTTGGCCGTTGACCGAGCGAAATTCATCCTCGGCCCAACGCTCCAACTCGCTCATCGTCGCTGCATCGATGCGCAGCACGAAACTCTTTTGTGCAACTTTTTCCATGCTATGGCTTCAAATGGGAGGATTGGGAGGATTGGGAGGATTGGGAATTTTGCGAGTTTTGGGAATTTTGCGAGTACGCCCAAAACACATTCTCCTCTCTCCTCTTTGCTCTTTCCTCTTTTTAGTGGTGCAAAGTGCCTGCATTGACCACCGGCGTTGCGGCCTCGTCAGCACACAATACGACCAAGAGGTTTGATACCATGGCTGCCTTGCGCTCCTCGTCGAGCTCCACGATCTCCTCCTCGGAGAGCTGCTGCAAGGCCATCTTGACCATCGAAACAGCACCCTCGACAATCTTCTCACGGGCCGAGATAATGGCATCGGCCTGCTGACGACGCAACATCACGGCGGCAATCTCGGGAGCATAGGCGAGGTAGTTTATACGCGCCTCCATCACCTCGATACCCGCCATGGCTAAACGCTCATTCAGCGTGCGCTCCAACTGCTCGTTGATCGACTCGCTGTTCGAGCGGAGGGTCAGCTCCTCGCTCTTCGCATCGTTGTTGTCGTAGGCGTAGCAGCCTGCCACCTGACGCAGGGCTGCATCCGACTGCACCGAAACAAAGTTTTCGAGGATGTTCATGCGCTTCGAGGCCGAGACGGGCGTGCCATCAGCCGTGGCGGCATCAATCTCGAAGACCGCCTTGTAAATATCATCCTGCTTGATGCGCCATACGAGCACCAGGCCAATCATAATCGGGTTACCCGTCTTGTCGTTGACCTTGATGGGGTCGACATTGAGGTTGCGGGCACGCATCGAGATGTTTTTGGCCGAGAGGAAGGGGTTTACCCACCAGAATCCGGTCGTGTAGAAGGTGCCGCGATACTCGCCAAAGAAGAGCATCACGCGCGCCTCGTTGGGCTCCAGGAGCATGAATCCGCCCAGGTTGACGAGGGACAAGATTAGAGCGGCGATACCGCCACCGAGAAACCATCCGCCGTAGGGCAGGTTGCCGGCATCGAGACGTGTGCCTCCTTCGACAATCGACCAGATAGCGAGTCCCATGAGGACCAAATCGAGCAACAGCACAACAATGCCGTTGCATTTCCAACCCGTGTAGGTGTAGTTCTTGTTCTCCATAATTGTGTCGGTTTTTAGTGATATTATTTTGATATCACAAAGATAGTGCATAAAAAACCGAAATTCCAAATTTTTTCGACCATTTTTTTTAATTATTTTTCGGGAGCCGTTCAGGCGTAGGGGAGGTGTGTGTGTTTGGCACAGTTTGTGCCTCATTGGAGGCATATCTTTCAAAACACAGCGTTATGATGAACAAACAAAAACAGCGCGACAACCTCACCACTGAGGTCTATTCGACAGCTGCCCTGCGCGGTGCAGCACCTACCGAGACGCTTCCCGAGAAGGGTACCACGCCCCAGGCTGCCTATCGGCTGGTCAAGGACGAAACCTATGCCGAGACCCGCCCCGAACTGAATCTGGCGACCTTCGTGACCACCTACATGGAGGAGGAGGCGACACGCCTGATGAACGAGGCGATTAACATCAACTACATCGACGAGACGGAGTATCCGCGTGTGGCGGTGATGTGTGGCCGTTGCCTGAACATCCTTGCCAACCTGTGGCATACCCCCGAGAAAAACGAGTGGAAGACGGGTGCCCTCGGCATCGGCTCTTCGGAGGCCTGCATGCTGGGAGGTGTAGCAGCCTGGCTCCGTTGGCGAGCCCGCCGCAAGGCACAGGGCAAACCCTGCGACAAGCCCAATTTAGTGATGAGCTCGGCCTATCAGGTCGTGTGGGAGAAGTTCTGTCAGTTGTGGCAGATCGAACTGCGCACCGTGCCCCTCACGGAGGAGCATCTGACGCTCGACCCTGAGGCGGCGTTGGCCATGTGCGATGAGAACACCATCTGCATCGTGCCCATCTGTGGTGTGACGTGGACGGGCTTGAACGACGATGTCGAGGCACTCGACAAGGCACTCGAGGCTTACAACAAGAAGACGGGCTACGAGATACCGATACACGTTGATGCCGCCTCGGGTGGTTTCATCCTCCCCTTCACGAAGCCGGCCTGCAAGTGGGATTTCCGCCTGAAGTGGGTCTACTCGATCTCTACTTCGGGACACAAATACGGCCTCGTTTATCCGGGCCTGGGTTGGGTCGTGTGGCGTGATAAGAAGTATCTGCCCGAGGAGATGTCCTTCTCGGTGAACTACCTCGGTGCCAACATCACGCAGGTGGGCTTGAACTTCTCGCGTCCTGCAGCGCAGATTCTGGGGCAATACTACAACTTCATCCGCTATGGCGAGGAGGGCTATCGAACCATTCAGCAGACCTCGATGGAGGTGGCCCGCTACTGCCACGAACAGATTGGCAAGATGGCCTGCTTCCGCAACTACTCGCAGGAGGTTGAGAATCCGCTCTTCATCTGGCAGATGTGTCCCAAGTATGAAAAAACGGCGAAGTGGACGCTCTACGATTTGCAGGATAAACTGAAGCAGAGTGGTTGGATGGTGCCCGCCTACACGATGCCGAAGAACATCGAGCAGATGGTCGTCATGCGTGTGGTCGTGCGACAGGGTTTCTCGCGGGATATGGCCGACCAGCTGTTGACCGATATTCGCAATGCCGTCGAGGAGTTCGACCGGTTGCAGTATCCGACCCCTTCGCGCCTGAAATATGAGCAGCAAATAAAGCAGAAGGGGCGCGTGTTTACCCATTGATAACTGACGGCTTTTTCCTCCTGCCGACCGACGGTTTTATCCTGTTGGTCGTTTTTTTTTTGTAGATAGCGGCTTTTTGGAGTAGAAAAGACAAAAAAAGTGGCGCTACCCCCCCCCGAATTGTGGGTCTAAAATTTGCCAACGCAGGATTTTTTTGCTAATTTTGGCAATAATTTTCGCTTGTGTGAAGTGGTGAAAAATTGGATGCAATATGGGTTTGTGGTGTGGCTCTCGTGCATGGCATGGTGTGCGGTGGCGCAAACGCCTGGTGAGCGACCTCGCCAGATGCAGACCGACAGCCTCTTTACCGAACTTCACTTCCGTTGGGATAATGCCGTGTTAGACACGCTCTATCTGGGTAACGACCGTGCCTTGTCGCTCATCCGCCAGCGTATCGACTCCATCGGTATCGCGCATATCGACTCGGTGGGTATCATCTCCCAATCCTCGCCCGAGGGTCCTTACTACCACAACCAACGCCTCTCGCAACGGCGTGCCCGCGCCATGCGTGCCTATATGGAGGAGCACTATCCTGCACTGGGCGACCGCCTGACGGTCAACCACGAGGGGGAGTCGTGGGAACAACTGCGCAAACATGTGCAGCGCGACGAGGAGTTGTCTGCAGCCTCCATCGAGCGGGTACTCGGCATCATCGACGACAACACGGTGCCGATTGCCACCAAGAAGCGTCGCCTGACCAACGACCCGGTCTACCGCTACCTCTACAAAACCTACTACCCGCGTATTCGTAACTCGATGGTCTGCATCGTGCATTCGCATCCCATTGCGCTGCGCGAGCCGATTGCCCTGCCGGCACCCGGTGTGGCTACATCGTGGGTCATTGAGCCGACAAGGCTGCATAAGGTGCAGCTTCTGCCGCCACTGCCGGTACCCCCCCCGAGCGTGATACACTCACCATTGGGCTAAAAACCAATCTGTTGTACGACCTTGCCACGGCCTTGAACTTCGAGGTCGAGGTGCCCATTGGCAACCACTGGTCGGTGGCTGTCGAGGATGTGTTCCCGTGGTGGGAGACGGGCAACAAGTATTGCCTCCAACTCTGGGAAATGGGGGTCGAGGGGCGTTATTGGTTCCGTGAAAATCACTACCACGCCCACAAGTTCCGTGGCCACTTCCTGGGGCTCTACGGCATGTCGGGCAAATATGACTTCCAGCGCGATTATGATGCCTGCTACCAGGGCGAATTTTGGTCGGCAGGTGTGACCTATGGCTATGTGATGTCGCTCTCACGCCGTTTCCGCCTCGAATTTTCCCTCTCGGTGGGGTGGCTCTCGACGGCCTACCGCCACTACTTCCCGGCCGATGATTACAGCGAATTGTGGCGCGACCACTACGACCATGGGCGGAAAAACTGGTTCGGCCCGACGAAACTCAAGGTGGCGTTGGTGTGGCCGCTGCACCTCTCGTACACCAAGAAGAAAGGAGGTCGCCGATGATACGGATGGGGTGGATAGCGGTTGTGCTGTGCGTTGCGCTGCTTGGCGTGGCGTGTCATCGTCGTCCGTTGACCGACCCCGAGGATCGGGCACTGCTCAACGTGCACCTCGTGACGGAGGGTATCAACAACGTCACCTGCAACATCTACAATGAGGCGGTCGCACGTCCCGAGATTACCTCCGAGGCGTTGCGAGCCTTGATTTATGGCTCCGAGGGAACACCGATTCTCTCACAGGGCTTCCTGACCAACCGCACCATCGACGAGCGTGGCTACGAGACGTTGGGGGCAGCTATTCGCCTCGCTCCGGGGGCGTATCGGGTGCTGAGCTACAACTTCGACCTCGAGACGGTGCAGATCGATGACGAGGAGCACTACGACAATATCTATGGCTATACGCAGGAGGTCTCCGAGAAACTCTACGCCCGCTTTGGCAGTCGTGCCGATGAGATAGGCCGTGTCTGCTACCAGCCCGACCACCTGATGGTGGCACGTAAAACCCCCTTGCAGGTCGATATCCACCCCGATGTGATGCGCATTGACCTCGATGCTCACACGGTGGTCGATACCTATTATATACAGATCCGTATCACGAGCCCCGACCATATGGCCGCCAATGCCGCCGGTGTAGCGGTGCTTTCGGGCTTGGTGCCGGCCAACCGTTTTGGCGTGAACGAGCGCATGGAGGAGGAGCCGATATCGGTCTACTTCGAGATGCACCAAAGCACCGACCCCCGCATCGAGGAGGCGAATCAGTCGGTGCTGTGTGGTACGTTCAATACCTTCGGGCGGCTCGATGCCTCGAAGAGCGAACTGCGGGTCGTGATCAGCGTCTTGACCCGCGATGGCGAGAAACACCAGAAGGTGGTCGATATGACGCCGATATTCGCCACCGAGGATGCGCGTGAGCGACACTGGTTACTCATCGACGAGGTGTGGGATATTCCGGCACCGATCTATCCCGATACGGGCGGCGGTTTTAACCCCGAGGTAGATGATTGGGAGGATGTCGAAGAGGTGATTCCGATTGGACCAAAACATTGACAAAGAACAAGCAATAATAATTAAACTCACAAATAACTTTAATTAACAAACAATCACTCAAACCTTTTCAACAATGAAAAAATGGATGTTTTTGGCAGCCTTCGTGGGTGTAGCACTCACCGGTTGCGTGAAGGAGGATGGTGCCAAGGTCGGTGACGGCCGGCAGGAGATCACCTTCGAGGTGGCGAAGTACAAGCCGACACAGGCTCGTGCCGAGGTAGCCTATCCGACGAATCAGAGTTTCGGTACCTACGCCTACTACGAGAACTCGGAGACCCCCGGCGTGCACTCGACCTACATCGACAATGCCGAGGTTGTCTACAAGATTGCCGATGGTAACGGCTACTGGGCTGCAAAGGATGAGACCTATTTCTGGCCGACGCAGGGTCACCTCGACTTCATCAGCTATGCACCCTACAATGCCGATGCGGCTAATGCGGCTGTTCCCCAGATTAGCGATAGCGATGTGCAGCAGACGTTGCGGTATCAGGAGTTCAAGGTAGACGCTGCCAATCCGGTCGACCTGCTCTACTCGGATAAGGCGATGCAGCAGACGGCCAACACCGTGAACTATGGCTTTACGGGTGTTCCGACCCTCTTCCACCACGCCTTGGCCAAGTTGAACTTCCTGGTGAAGGTCTTCCGTCTGGACAACAAGAACGAGTCGCCCGATGCCGTAACGAAGTGGGAGGTAACGGTACACAAGATTACCATCAACGGTATCTACGACACGGGTAGCGTGACGCTGAAGACTGTCAATAAGCACGATGCCGGTGCTACGGTGGTTGATTGGCAGAACACGATTACGACGGTGCCCTACAACGTATGGTCGAATACGAGCTCGACCGTGTCGAAGTCGTGGGAGGTTGACCAGGTGCTGACGACGACGGCCCGCACCTATGGTGCCGGTAGCGCACAGCCCGCCCAGAACTACTTCATCCTGCCGCAGGCACTTGCAGTAGGTGCTCAGTCGATTACCATCGAGTACTCGATTACGACGACCGCTCCGGGTGGTCAGAGTGCTACGGTGCTGCAGGAGCCTGTGACGAAGGAGTTTGTCGAGTTCCCCGCCGTGCCGGCTTGGGAGATGGGTAAGAACATCACCTACACGATTGATATCGACCCGGCAGGTGATGAGATTCACTTCGCTCCGGCTGTTGTCGACTGGGAGAATGTCGATGGCGTAATCTCGATCTAATCGAACCTATCAACTGTAAAAAACACCTTTGTTCCTCGTGGACAATGGATTGGATAGTAAGGGTTGACCCCCTTGCTATCCCCTAATGACGAAAAAAAAGTGAATAGACCTCGTATGTGGAACAGATGGCTTCTGGCGATGCTCGTCGTCGTGGCGTGGAGCGCAGGTTGCAGCAAGTCGGAGGGGAGCGTTGAGCCCCGTCCCGAGCCGCAGCCCGATGCACCGCGTGCCATTACCTTTGGTACGGAGCCGAAGGTCAAGGGGCGTGCTGCCACGCTGATTGGCCAAACCGACCAGAGCGACTTCCGAGCCCATGCGTTGGCCGTCTATGGCGATTGGGTGTACAATGCCGCAGGCGATCGGCGTGAGGTCTTTCGCAATGTGCGTGTGCGTTACAATGGCGCAGCACCCTCACCCTCGGGGTGGAACTACGACCCGGTGCAGTATTGGCAACCCGGCGGCAACTACGAGTTCCGTGCCTATTGGCCGGCCGAAGCCCCGGTGATGGGTACCGCCTCGGCCCGCACGTTAGCCCTCGAATACAGCATGCTGACCCGCAACGAGGACCTGATGGTCGCCTATACGCGGTGTCCGGCCGGTAACAACGGACAACCCGTGCCGCTGCAATTCCACCATACGCTGGCAGCGGTGGCCGTGAAGTTCTGCTCGGTGGATGCGGAGTGCGAGTACCGCCTCAAGAACTACTTCTTCACGAGCCTGAACTACATCGGTGCCTTGCCCTATGACTCGACCGACGAACAGCCCGATGTGACCCACGACTGGGTCTATGCCGAGGGGTCGCGCAGCTATGTCGATCCGGTGAACATCTTCAACTCGGAGCGTCTGCGTGAGTGGTCTTCGGCCGAAGGAAGGGTGATTCCGGCCTCGACGGATGATTACCCCGAGGAGTTTGACCTCTTCCTGCCCCAATCGTTGGTGGTGGGCGAGGGGGTTGCCAAACCCTCCATCACCTTTACGGTCGATGTGAAGTGGACCACGACCGATACGGTGACGATGACCCTTGAATTGCCGACCAAGGATAGTGCGGGTAACGATATGGTGTGGCGTGCCGGTCGCAAATACATCTACCTGATCACCGTGCAGCCCGATCGCTTCGATGTCGAGGTGCGTACCACCGAGTGGGACGAGGTGGCCGGGTCGGTCGGAGATATTGTCTTTCAATAAGCGTGCAAGGTGAGCAAGAAGAGATGAGAGGAAGAAACCGACATAGGATGTGGATACTCGGGCTGCTGCTGCTCTTGATTGGCTGCTCGAAGGAGGCTGCGGTGCCACCGAAGGAGGGGCGCGGGTCGCTCACGGTGGTGGTGGCATCGACCCCCGCAGGCCGTGCCGTGACCCCCGGGGATGGCAACCTCATGCAGGGTGGTGGCATGGAGGATTTGACCCTCGTGCTGGTGAATCCCGTAGGAATGATCTCCGAGAAGGTGCAGCTGACGGGGCTGACGGGAAGCGAACAGCAGATACGTCGGGTAACCTTCCAGAACCTCGACATCGGTAACTATCTGCTCTATGCCTATGCCAATACCGAGCGGACACTGCTGAGCGAAGCACGCACGCTGCTCGCAACGCTGACCGTGGGACAGACCTTTGGCGCAGCAGAGCGGGATGCCCTCTTTACGGCCCTCACGGGGCGCACGACGCCCACGATGGATGCGACCCATCCGATGTTGCTGACAGCCGTCAAGGAGGTAAAAATCGGGGTCGGAAACTCCACCGAACAGGTGGATATGCTGCGCCCGCTGGTGTGGTTCGAGGTGCGGATGTTCAACCACTCGGATGAGGAGATGGCAATTCAGAACATCGCGTTCAGCAACTTCAACCCCTCGACCGGTTACCTGCTGCCCCACAACGGGGTGTTGCCCGGGACGGTGAACTATCGGGCACTGCCGACGCTGGCCGAGTATACGGGTGGGGCGGAGTTGTCGGTGCCGGCCAATACCGAGGCGACCATCTATTCGGTGGTGCTCTTCGAGAATCGTGCTTCGACCTATACGATGACCCTCGACGTGGGGGTCGGAAGCGGCATCCTGAGTGATGCTACGGCCATCAATACCTCGACCGCCTATCTGTTGCGCAACCGCTCGACGAAGCGTTATCTGGTCGATGACGGCAATGGCCAGATGGCGGTGGTGGAGGAGTTGACCGATGCCCTTTCCCAGGAGCATGCCATGTGGCGTTTCAGCAGTACGAGCAGCGGCTATATGACCAACGTGGCGACCGGCAATCGCTACTATCGGAGTACAACAGCCGGCTCGTCAAGCAGTAACCTCCTCACGTTCCGTATGAACAGCGGTTACCTGCGTATCTACTATAGCAGCCGCTACTATCTGCGCGATACGAATGGCTCGGTATCCTTCGCGAATGTGTCGAATACGACCCGCGATTGGCTGCTCCAGGAACTCAACGGGCAGACCGCCTCGCTGACCAACAGCCAAATCGAGGTCATCGACCCTGTGACGGCGGCCGTGACCCCCATGCGTGAGCAGTTGCGCAACCAACACATCGTGGTGGAGATCAATGCCTACTACAACGATACGAGTGATACGTTTAATTTCCGCGTCTTGCCTTGGAACGAGAAGGAGGAAGAGGTGGAATTTAATTAGGAGAGTGGATGATGAGAAGAGTCTGGTACCTGTTTTTGTTGCTTGTGCTGGTCGGGTGTACGCAGTCGCCGATTGACGATGCGTCGCTCGTGGCGGAGGGTGAGCCGGTGGAGTTGCTGGTTCGCTTCGGTGCGTCGTCGGCAACAGATAGGGTCGTGTCGCGCCAAACGATGCCCGAGATTTCGGACGAGGCGAAGGTGTGGAACCTCTATCTCTACCTCTTCGATGGCGACGGCAACAAGCTCTTTGGTCGCTACTTCGACGTGGCCGATGCGTTGGGCTCGGTGGCAGCGGTCGAGGCATCTGACGAGGATGCATGGTATGTTACGGTGCCGACAGGCGATAGCCAGGAGTGCTCGGGAACGGTCAAACTCCACACGATGGCACGCACGGGGTGTAAAATCTTTGCCATTGCGAACATCGACTCGAAGATGGTCTCGATGTCGCCCGAGGCGCTGAACCGTCTCCAGCGTGAGGAGGAGCTGCTCGATATGGTGGTGGCCCTGAATCAGGAGTTTGTCGAGCGCAGCGGCTACTTCCCGATGACCGGTGAACTCTCGCCCGTCAATACGGCTGCCATGAGTGGTACGCTCGAACTCAAACGCCTCGATGCCAAGGTGCGCTTCTGGGTCAAGGTGGGCAACGACGATATCGAATCCTTCGAGGTCAAGAAGTGGCAGGTGTGCAACGTCTCGGCCGATACCTACCTGATGAGCCGCGAGGTGCGTGCCAAATATGGACTCCCGACCACCGACTCGGCACAGGGCTACTTCGATACGCCGACCAAGAATGTCGAGGTGGAGGAGGTCTACGATGCGGGCGATGCCTCGACGACCGAGGATGACAAGGTGCGCTACGGATTCTCGTGCTACCTGCTCGAAAATGCCCTCCAACCCAAGCAGATACCCTCCGCCTATGCCGACCGTGAGCGGCAGGTGAAGAGCCCGGAGGGGCTCAATGGCGAGTGGGAGTATGCCAACGACAACTCGACCTATGTCGTGCTGACGGGACGTCTGGTGATGAATACCGACTATCAGTTGGGCGATATCACCCAGGAGGGGTGTACGCTCAATGCCGAGGTGCGCTATGTCATCCATCTGGGCGACTTCTCCCACGCAGGTCCGGCCGACTTCTCGACCGAACGAAACACCTCCTACACCTATACCATCACCGTCAATGGCGTGAACGACATCCGGGTCGAGGTGGAAACCTCGAATGACGACATGGAGGGTATCACCGAGAATGCCCCCGGAGCCACGGGCGAGGTAACCATCGCCTTGCAGGAGATTTTCGACTGCGATGCCCACTATACGACCCACGTGATGAGCTTCGACCAGCGATACATCAAGGCGGATGACGTGACCTGGTATGTCCGCACCCCCTTTGGAGAGGGTAAGCCGACCGTGTCGAATGGTACGGATGTGACGACGGGTCTCGACTTCAAATGGGTGGAGTTCCGTGTCAACGAGAAGTGGAACAACATCTACTCCGAGGAGCGGGAGCTCTACATCCCCCACAGCACGAAGGTCGATGCGGCGGGAAATCCCTATCCTGCGTCGGATGGCAAGACGATGTATGTCGACGAGCTGGTGAAGTTGCTGCGCGACCAGAAGCGTGCCTACGATGCGGGCGAGGCCAACCTCTTCGACCGCAATGGTAAGTTGGCCGTCACGGCCTTCGTCAACGAGTTCTACTACGAGGAGCACCCCTTCACCTCGGTGGCAGGTCCGTTGCTCTGGAAACGTGTGGTCAACCAGGATGAGATGCGTCTGATGCACATCCTCTCGGATATGAAGGAGAGCCTCGACAAGGAGAGTCGGGTCGTGGGCTCCTCCTACACGATTCAGCAACGCTCGATACAGTCGGTCTACAACCAAAATCATGAGGGGCTGACCACGGCATGGGGTATGGAGCATACCGACGAATACCCGAACCTGGCCTACAATGCTGTGGGACCCGGCACGGCGGTTGACCGCGGTAATGACGATGACTACAACGGCCGCCTCAATACGCTCCGTGAGTGGGGCTTGGTGGGGGCTGACGATACCCAATTTGCCGTCGGACAACGCTGGGATACCTACCTCAATCTGCGGGCTACGAACGAGGAGTCGGAGATGCGGGATGGCTCGGATGGCGATGCCAACTACAAATACCTGCAATGGTCGTGCATGGCGCGCAACCGCGATAACAACGGTAACGGCATCATCGACCCGGGTGAGGTGCGGTGGTATATGGCCTCGATTAAGCAGCTCGTGGCGGTGTGGATGGGTGCCGATGGCATCGACAACCAGGCGCGTCTGTATAAGCGTTCGGCACAGGAGCGTGCCAGCAACGACGAGGCGGTGTGGCGTCAGCATGTCGTGTCGAGTACCCGCTCGGGCTCGAACAGCAACTCCCCGATTGTTGTCTGGGCCGAGGAGGGTTGTTCGACGGGCGACCTGGCCGGCTCGACCCAGTGGGGACGTATGACCACCTGGGAGACTCGCTGTGTGCGTAACCTGGGTATGGATGACTCCGACGCTGCCTCCCTCACGGATGTGGCTACCGACTATGTGCAGGTGAAGGGTACCGATGCTGTGCCCCTCTTCGACCTGGAGTATCTCAATGCCAAATCGATTCGCTACCTCGGGCAGGAGGGTGTCGACCTCGTCTACTCGGATGAGTTGTCGGCGCAGAACCGCCTCTATTGGCAGTTTGAGGCTACATCGGTCGATAGCCCCACCTTCTCCTCCATCAACTTCCCCACGATGCAGGCCAACCTCGACCGCTCGCTCGGTAACAACCCCTATTGTCCGAAGGGCTATCGTCTGCCCAATCAGCGTGAGTTGACCATCATGCACCTCTACTGCGCCTCCTCGTTCTGGAGTGGCGTGTCGCAGGCCTACAGCCGCACCTACTACTCGTATGGTATGGCCGGCAACAACCCCAAGCCGACCGAAACCGACCCCAATGGCCAACGCAAAACAGGCTGGGCACGAGACTCCCGCAACATCTACATGGAGAATAGCCTCGGCGATGGGGGACACCTCTCAACGAGTTCCCGCTGCGTGAGAGACGTGGAGAGAGAGTAACTTTGCGATTAAGGCGAGTGCAGAGGCCGCTTGCGGAGTATGCCGAGCCGCAGCAAAGTCAAGCCTGCGCAGCAGGGTTAAAGAGGAGAGAGGCGAGAGGCGAGAGGCGAGTGCTGGGGCTGTTTACATCAGCCCCATGCGTTTACGGGCAAAGGGGATGACCCATGCCGGAGATTGCTGCTTGGAGAGCAATTCACGCATGTAGCGCATGTAGGGCTCTGTGTGTCGGAAATAGGCATAGAGCCCCTCGCACAAGGAGTTTTTGCGACATCCATCACGCCCCGTATCAAAACGATGTTTGGGACAGCCTCCCCGACAAGCAACGTAGTAGGTGCACCGCAGGCACTCGGCAGGGAGTGTGTTGCGCTTCGCCATGCCAAAATCGACCCGTTGGCGGGAACGATAAATCGCAGCCAACGAGGTGTCGCTGATGTTCCCCAACTTATACTCCGGATAGACGAAATGGTCGCACGAATAGACATCGCCATTGTGCTCGACGACCAGCGCATCGCCACACGTCTCGCCCATCGAGCAGACGCCGGGGGATACCCCACACCACTGCGCCAACGTAGCATCGAACATCTGCACAAAGTAGTGTCCCACATCCTGCACAACCCACTCGTCAAACAGGTCGCACAGGAACTGCCCATAGCCGGCTGCCGAAACCGACCATTCGGCCAATCGGGCTCCCTCGTGCTCGGGAGAGACAATCAGCGGACGATGAAAGCCGGATTTGTCGATTACGTGCTCCACGGCAGGCAGAAACTGCATGTACCGACTGCGAACCGTGTCGCGGAAGAACCGATAGATTTCTCGCCCTCGCCCCTCACACAGCCGATTGACGACACTCAACGTGTTGTACTCCACACCATGGCGTTGGAAGCGTTCGATGGTCTGCATGACCCGTGCAAAGGTCGGTTCTCCCCCCTTCGTCAGGCGGAACGCATCGTGGATATCCTCCGGACCATCTAACGAGATGCCTACCAGAAAGTGGTGCGCAGCGAAGAGGTCGCACCAGGCGTCATCGACCAATGTGCCGTTTGTCTGCAACACATTCTCAATGCGCTTGCCGTCGGCATACTTCTCCTGCAAAGCGAGTGCACGACGATAGAAATCGATTCCCAGCAGGAGCGGCTCGCCTCCGTGCCAGCAGAATTGTACCAGGTCGACCTCATTGGCCTCGATGTATTGGCGGATGTAGCGTTCCAGCAACTCGTCGCTCATCACAGCCTGCTTGCCCCCATATTGTACGGCTTTGTCTATGTAGTAGCAGTAGTGGCAATCGAGGTTGCAAGTCGAGCCGGCCGGTTTCAGCATCGTCGTAAAGGCCACGGGACCCAGCTGCTTCTCGGCATCGCGGAAGGTGTAGATGTCTTTGGCTTTCGTCATAAGGCAGGGTGGTACGATGGTACAAAAATAACAAAAAAATCCCAAACAAAGAACACCACCGTAACAGTGTAACAACGTAACGGGTGTAACGGGTGTAACGTCGTAACAGCCGTAACAAAATAACAGCGTAACAGGTGGTGAAGCCCGTTACGCTGTTATCTTTTTACGTGGCGCGGGTCGCCTATCCGAGGAACGAGAGGAGCAGACCTGCTGCTACGGCCGAACCGACCACACCGGCCACATTCGGGCCCATGGCGTGCATCAGCAGGAAGTTCGAAGGATTCTCCTCCTGACCCACCTTCTGCGAGACACGGGCGGCCATCGGAACTGCCGACACACCGGCCGAACCAATCAGCGGGTTGATCTTGCTGCCCTCCTTGAGGAAGCAGTTCATCAACTTGGCGAACAGCACACCGCAAGCCGAAGCAACACCGAAGGCAACGATACCCATGGCCAGAATCATCAACGTCTTGGCATTGAGGAAGGCCTCGGCCGTAGCCGTAGCACCCACCGTCAGACCCAAGAAGATCACGACGATGTTCATCAACTCGTTCTGCACGGTCTTCGACAGACGGTCTACCACGCCGCACTCCTTCATCAGGTTACCCAGCATCAGGCAGCCAATCAGCGGAGCAGCATCGGGCAGCAAGAGCGAAACGATGGTGGCGATGATAATCGGGAAGAGGATGCGCTCCTTCTTCGAGACGGTACGCAGCGTACTCATCTTAATCATACGCTCCTTCTTCGTCGTCAGCGCACGCATGATGGGGGGCTGAATCACCGGTACGAGAGCCATATACGAGTAGGCGGCAACGGCAATCGGACCCAGCAACTCGGGAGCGAGCTTCGAGGTGAGGAAGATAGCCGTCGGGCCGTCAGCACCACCGATGATACCGATCGAACCGGCCTGCTCGGGCGTGAAGCCCAGGGCGAAGGCGGCTAAGAAGGTTGCGAAGATACCAATCTGTGCAGCAGCACCCAGCAGGAAACTCTTCGGGTTGGCAATCAGCGGACCGAAGTCGGTCATGGCACCCACGCCCACAAAAATCAAGCAGGGATAGATGCCGAGTTTCACACCCAGATAGAGGTAGTCGAGCAGACCGGCTCCATTGGCAAACTCGGCCCAGTGCACATGGCCTCCGGCAAAGAGTTCGCTGTGGAAGAGGCCCGCTCCGGGGAGGTTCGTCAGCAGCATACCGAAAGCGATGGTCATCATGAGCATCGGCTCATACTCCTTCTTGATGGCCAGATAGAGCAGGAAGAAGGCGATGAGAATCATCACCAGATTTCCCCATCCCATCTCGGAAAAGAAGGCCGTGAAGCCCATCGAGGAGAAGAACTTCTCGATGCTTTCGAGTGCGAAGTTAGAGGATTGAAGCAGTGTGAACATAGCGTTACTCAACGACGATTAAGTTATCACCCTCCATGACCGTAGCACCCTGCTGCACGCAGATCTGCTTGACGACACCGGCGCGATCCGAGTCGATGTTGTTCTCCATCTTCATGGCCTCCAGCACGAGCAGCGTCTGACCTACGGCAACCGTATCGCCTACGGCGACCTTCACGGCCATCACCGTACCCGGCAGC
>JAGAPT010000016.1 GCA_017623115.1 Alistipes sp. | reverse complement strand
CTACACCGAGTTCGTCAATAATTGGGAACTCTGCCTTTGTTAGATAGATGAGGTTTGTATCGTTAGGTTGAAATCCTATTGTTGACTTTGCGAACTCGTATACCCAAGCAAACTCCGATGCATGCACGGGGTATATTCTTCTCTTTACCTGCATACCTAACAAGACGGGGATAACGCGTGTAAGAATGATACTCTTGCCTCGTCCACAATCCCCCATAAGCATTAAACCTTTACCATGGGTGTTTGTCATCCAATCAATGATCTCGTCATATTCTGGCAAATACTCGTAGCGTTCTATGGTAGGATTTAGTCGCTTAAACAGATGCATAAATAGTTCTTTACATCTTGTCTTGTCGCCCCAAGAATAGTTATTAATCTGTGTGTCTAGTAATACTTTGTCTTCTCGCAGTTGCGCGATGACCTCGGATATTGTTCTCATAGTTTTCTATTTTTTACCTGCATTCCTTAGTTTGTCGATATATCGTTGTCGCTTCTGGTCGTCATCACTTTGGATGATCTGACCAATGCGCTGTCCGTACTGGCGACCATCTGGCGGATGTCCTCGTGCCAGACCATCGCGGAGGGCGAAGATTCCCGCCCAATTGTTAGCCATACTTTGGTCGATGATTTTCTGCGCTGTGTCAGCGTTATTAGACGAGAGCCTGCGAATGAGTGATAGACATTTTCGAGCTCCGAGTTCTGTTTTGTACTCCTCGCGTCTTGATACTTTGTAGTCAAACCATAGCATCATAATCTCCTTCCAGGGCTCTTCGAGTGATTCGAGCCAACTTGTGGCGTTGAAGTTCGGCTTTCGCTTTTTCTCTTTTTGCGCGGAACTTTTTTCTCTTTTTCCCTTTGATGCTATGACGCCCTGTGGCTCTTCTAATGATGTAAAAATATTATCTCTCTGTTTAGTTTCGTTTAGTTTATATATAGTCCCAACTTGTGTCCCACTTTGTGTTCCAATTTGGGACATATCCTGGGACACAAAATTTTCGGCATTTGTTGGTTGTGTGTCGGCTTGTGTACCAGATTGGCACACAAAGCGTGTCTCGAATGATTGAAGATGATAGACGGAAGAGAGCCTTCCCTCGCGCTCTATGTAGCGGAGCAGACCCGCCTCCTGGAGGCGTTGCCGTTCTCGATAGATTGAGGTGCGCGATAGCTGGGTGCGATTCTCTATACGGCTGATTGGAATACACAGCGACTCCTCCCACCCAGCACGATTGGCGATATACATCAATCCGTGCCAGAGCGCGATGGATGATGGCGAGAGATGGTGTGTCTCCAGCCAATCATAGAAGAGCCGTATTTCCGTCAGGTAGTTCATCGATACGACTCTGTAACTTCTTTGTTTTCCAATAGTGATTTGTTAAATGGCTGATGCAGATGTGCCGTAGCCAATGCCCCAATGCCGAAATTGTACAGCTGAGTTACACGCAGCACCTCCTCGCGCTGAAAATAGATGCGACCTCCCACGCGAACTCGCTTGATATAACCCTCAATAGACCAGCGGTCAATGGTACGAGGTGTTACACCTATCATCTTGGCGGCTTTGTTCTTTGCGATGTACTCCTCCTCAAAAGAGACCATTCGCTGCGAAGCGATCTTCTCCACCTCGGAACGATACCTCATAAGTTCCTGGCGTATGAACTTTTCGTAATCTTCAATCCTCATAACTCTTCGGTTTTTATCGTTAGCTTTCGGGTGCAAAGTTCCGAAGTGCAGAAATCAAAAATGCAGGGAGTCCCTATTGGAGTCCCTGCAAAATAGTTTGTAAAATGCTGTATGTCAGCGTTGAGAAATTTACACTTTTTTAGAAAGTGCTTGTTCGAGTCGGTGTATAAATTCCGATGATTTGCGCCTTACATTGCGTATGTATTCTCGTTCATTATAGGCGGTTTTGGAGCTAATCGATAGATTGAATGTGAACGAGAAATGCTCTATAAGTTGAGTAAATGATGCGGGTTTACCATTAGAGTCTACTACCGCTTGTGTGGCTTCAAGAGCTGTTGCGAGTTCTATGAGGTCTCGCTTTGTGAATTTATCGTTCCACCGATACGGTGAGCGAGTTGGAGGAGAGAGTGGTGTAAAGAGTTCTGGGAAGGTTAGGCGTTTTTCATTCTGGGCAATGCAGGTGCGGAGGTTGGCTTTTGCCCGCTTGAGAAGTGTGCGGAGGTGCTCATTTTTTTTTGCCGCACATCGCGCCCTCTAACTGCGCCAACAGGTCTCGGAGGGTAAAGTCAATGGCAAGGTAACCATTGTCGCTCATCAAAAGGTTGCGCACCTCGTGCTGGAAACGCTCGAACTCAGAGTTGAGTTCCACATCGGTCATCTGACTGCCGCCAGATAGTGCCACTTGCATAAAGCGGCTCTCAAAAATTGCTCTCATAGCTGTTTGATTTAAGTGAGTAAATGTGAATATTTGAAACAAAAAAGCCCATCCTGCGTTGCGCAAGACGGGCTGTATGATTGCTATTTTTATTGTGTTTTCTATAAGTTGCTGCGGCAGTAACTATTAGTAAGTGAAACATTTTCAGTGTAAAGGTAATAACTTTTTCCCAAAAACCGACTCCGTCTGCTAAATTTTGCTTATTTTTGTATGTTGCAAGGTTTATATCCGTAATCGAAAAATTTTGGCGATTGTCATAAGTTGTCAAAATATATGTGGAGATTTGCAACGGGATTAGAAATATGTAACTACTATGGGTATGAGTCAAAATACATTTATTACTAACCAAGAGAAACTCCTTGCGGAGATCATCAATGGAATATTACCAAAAACACAGGCTGTAGATATGCTTGTTGGGTATTTCTATTACTCTGGTTACAATCTATTGTCAGAGGGTCTTGCAGATAAGAATATTCGTATTCTTGTAGGCTTGGATGTCGACACCCAAATCACCAAACATATCCGAGAGATAAATGCATTGACCTCATCTCAACAATCAAGAGGTCAAATTCGAGAAGACTATTTTGCTCAATTTGTAAAATTATTCAATGAAAGTGATTTTCTTGATAGTGAGGAGAAGTTAGCCTCATTTAAGTTATTTTACGAGAAAATAAAGAATGGAACTCTTGAAATTCGTAAAACTGAAGATCCGTGCCACGCCAAGCTATATATTTTCGAGTATTCTGATTTGGTGAATGAAAGTGGTGAACTCCCAGGTAGTGTAATCACTGGATCAAGCAATTTGTCATATGCTGGTTTGGCGGGACGCATTGAGATAAATGCTCGTTTTAACGACAAGCAGACCTTTGTCGATGCAAGAAAAATATTTGATGCGTTGTGGGACACATCCGTTGTTCTTATTGACGAAAATACCGTTGAGGAATTCAACGACAAAGTAATAAAGAAAATTTGGTATGAGAAGTTGTATGCACCATATCTCATGTACATTCGTGTGCTAAATGAATATTTTGCAATTCCGACCAAAGAGAATGTCTTAACACCATACGACATTACGGATGGTAGATACTCCAATTTAAAGTATCAAACAGATGCGGTACAGCTTGCTCTTAATGCTATTGAAAACCACAATGGAGCAATTGTCGCTGATGTAGTAGGTTTAGGCAAGAGTGTGATTGCATCAACAGTTGCAAGAAACTTAAAGCTGAGGACAATCGTAATCTGTCCTCCTCACTTGTCAAATCAGTGGGAAACTTATAAAGACGAATTTGGTTTTAACGCATCTGTGTATAGTGGAGGTAGAATAGAGCAAGCCTTAAATCACTTCCAAGAGATAAAACGAGATGGCGAACAATTCCTTATAGTAATTGACGAGGCTCATCGATATAGAAATGAGTATACACAGGACTACGCAAACCTGCATAATCTATGTAGTGGTAATAAGGTGCTTTTGTTAACTGCTACTCCGTTTAATAATCGTCCAGACGATATTTATTCGATGCTTAAATTGTTCCAGATTCCATCCAAATCGACATTAAGGACTGTGGAAAATCTGGGCATTGCCTTTCGAGACCTTATTGATGCATACAAAAAGTTGCGAGAAAATCAGCGCAAGGGCAATATTGGAGATGCAGAGGTTAAATTGGAGGCGGAGCGCATAGCAAAATCTATTCGTTCAATTATAAGTCCATTGGTAGTGCGTCGTTCAAGAGTGGACTTAACTCAAATCCCGCAGTATAAAGAGGACTTGGATAGGCAAGGCATTCAACTCATTGTTCCAAACGACCCTATTGAGTTGGAGTATGATTTAAGTTCTGTTCGTGAGCTATACCTCGAGACATTGGATTTAATTGACGGCTCAACCGAACGACCCGATGGTATTTATCGTTTTAAGGCAGCACGATATTCTCCAGTGCTATATGTCCCTGCGGAACTTAAAGGAGAGTTAGCAGACGAGTTGGAGAAGAAAACGGGTGTAGAATTTAACCTCTTGGTAGGACGACAAGCCAATGTCTCGAAGTTTATGAGACACTTGCTTGTATGCCGATTTGAGAGCTCGGTAGCAGCATTTAAGTCTTCACTTGACTTTATGATTAAATCAAGTGAAAATATTCTTGCTTGGGTACATAAGTGTAATAAAGTACCTATCTACAAAAAGGGTAATCTGCCTTTGGTTGAAGATTTTTATACTGATACTGAAGATGGTATGACCGAAATCGAAGACGCATTGGAACAATATAATAAGCGAGGCTTTTTCGATATTGACATGAAATACATTGACCCTCGATTTGTGGAAGATGTCAAGAGGGATATTGAGTTATTAAAAACAATACGATATAAGTGGTTTGGCTCAGAGGGCATTATATCTGTTGATCCTAAATTGGAGTCCTTTAAGGCTATTATCGCAAAAAGTCTTAAAGAAGACCCCAAACGAAAAATTATCGTATTTAGTGAATTTGCAGACACTGCAGATTATGTGGGACAATGTTTAGCAGAGGCTGGATTTCCTGTGTTTAAGTATACATCCAAAGATGCATCACAGGCAAACAAAGATAGGATTAGAGCGAACTTTGATGCTGGACTCAAAAAGAGTTTACAGAAAGACGATTATCAAATATTAGTTGCGACAGATGCCATCTCTGAGGGTTACAATCTCCATCGCGCAGGAGCAATCTTCAATTATGATATTCCGTACAACCCGACTCGTGTCATCCAGCGTATTGGTCGTATAAACCGCATCAACAAAAAGATGTTTGAGGAGTTGTATATCTACAACTACTTCCCGACAGATGTAGGTGAGAGCGAGACGCGCACAAAAGAGATATCAACCTTGAAAATGGCTATGATTCATGCCATTATGGGAGAGGATACAAAGGCTCTTACTAAGGATGAAGAGGTGCGAGCATTTTTCAAAGAGCGTTATCGTAGAGAGCTGGAGGTTAGCGAAGAGTCCTCTTGGGATAGTCCCTATCGCAAACTATTGGATGAACTCAAAGGCACAAAGGCTTATGAAGAGGCTCTTGCAATACCTCATAGAGCTCGTACAGGTCGTAAGATTGAAAAGTCTCATTCTGGTGTACTAATGTTTGGCAAAAAGGGCAATGATTACATCTTTAAGATAGGCATTGGAGACATTGTTGAACAGCTGACAGCAGAACAAGCGTTTGCTCTGTTTGAAGCGTTACCAGGAGAAGCTGCTTGTGATCTGACCAAAGAATTTGATAAGGTCTATCAAAATGTCAAACAGAATTTGTTTAAGTCTGAGTCTAAAAGTCGTAATCCCCAAGAACTACTCAAGGCTATTACGAAAATAAAGGCGATGATTAAGACGAAGGCAATTACCAACATAGACTATTTGAAAGACCTATTAGCAGTCGCACAAAACGATGGTTTATCTGGTTACGAAATCCGTTTTATAAATCAACTTAAACCAGACGAATACTCACTGTTGCCCAAAGAGATTGAGCAAGAATATTTGAACAGAATTATTCGTATAAGCAGCCAGGTTGAGGATGGCGAGGAAACCCTTATATTGGCAGAAGAGATTACGCAAGCATAAAAAGATTAGGATATGGAGTTTAATAAAGCCTACAATAGAAGCGAATTTGTAACATTTCTAAGAACAAAGTTCTTACCTGAGGATTTTGTACAGGAAACAACCGAGTTGGAGTTCGCTACTCAGACAAAATATGCCACCAGCGCAGTGAAACTTGGCTCAAGCGAACAGCTTGATTTGGCTGTGCTTGAAATTAAGCACAAATCAAAACATGACGCTCGTGTTGGTCTGTCTAAAGAGGCTTTCCGTTTGTTGGCTGATGAAGGTGAGAGTCGAGCTTTAGTCATCTTTGTTCCAGAAGATAACAATGCAAACTATCGCTTCTCTCTAATTGAGATTACATTGGGGTTGAGTGAAAACTCTCCAAGCGTTACTCGTACATATTCCAATCCTCGTCGTTACTCTTATTACTTGGGAGAGGGAGTAGGTTGCTATACACCAAATGAGTATCTGAATAAGCGACAAAGAGTTGCTGATGAACAAGATCTTAAAAGTCGTTTCTCTGTTGAGGTTCTCACAAAAGCTTTCTATCAAGAGCTTTCAGACTGGTACGCTTGGGCTGTTAAGGTCGTTCGATTCCCGAATAAATTAGGTGATACGAGTGATGATAGTAGATATAATTCCGAAGCCGCTATCCGCCTTGTTACTCGACTGATATTTGTGTGGTTTCTGAAACAAAAGAACTTAATCCCCGAAGAGTTCTTTGACAAAGAAGAGATTGATAAACTTATAAAAGGGTTTACACCAGATCGGATAACCGATTTGATGTATATGGATGGTGAGAGCGTATATTACAAAGCTATCCTCCAGAATCTCTTTTTTGCGATGCTGAATAGTCCTATTACCCCAGAGGGTAAAGACACCATTTCTGAGAGGCGTTTTAGCAACGCTGATTATACAGATCATGGTAATCATAAGCTAATGCGTTATGAGAAGCACTTTAAGGATGCCGAGCGTTTTCTGAAGATTGCAAACGCGACCGTTCCGTTCCTTAATGGTGGATTATTCGATTGTTTAGACCGCGAGAATGAGGACTATTATGTTGATGGTTTTTCGGATAGAGAAAAGGTTAAAAAAGCTCTATTTGTTCCAGATTATCTATTCTTTATTGAAGACCATACTGTGGACTTGTCGCTGTGGTATAACGACAAGAAGAAGAGTCGTGTAATGGTTAATGGTATCATTAATATCCTGAAGCGTTACAACTTTACTATTGAAGAGAATACGCCATTCGACCAAGATGTATCGCTCGATCCCGAGTTGCTGGGTAAAGTGTTTGAGAACCTTTTGGCGTCATATAATCCCGAAACACAGACAACTGCCCGCAAGCAGACAGGTTCATTCTATACCCCTCGTGAGATTGTGCAGTATATGGTTGATGAAAGCCTTGTTGCACACTTGAAGCGTACCGTAGGCGATGAGTTGGAGCCCGAGTACCGCAAACTCATTAGTTATGTGGATGATGACATCCAACTAACCAATGAGCAGAAGATACAAGTGATGGAGTCTATCTATCATTGCAAGGTGCTTGATCCTGCGTGTGGTTCTGGAGCCTTCCCTGTTGGCATGTTGCAGCAGATGGTACATATCCTCTCGCAACTTGACCCTACCAATGAGCAGTGGAAGGAGATGATGCTAAATAGGGCTATTAGTGAGACATCTGAAGCATATCGCACAGCCACTGATGAGGAACGAAGAGAGATGGTTGCAGACATTGAGCGTAACTTCGACAAGAGTATCAATCGTCCAGACTATGCCCGCAAACTCTATTTGATTGAAAATTGTATATATGGTGTAGATATCCAACCAATTGCAATTCAGATAAGCAAACTACGATTCTTCATTTCGTTGGTTGTTGATCAAAAGACGACAAACGATCCAGTGAATAACTTTGGTATTAGACCATTGCCTAACCTTGAGGCTAAGTTTGTGGCAGCCAACTCACTTATTCCACTTGCAAAGACAGGCAACAACTTGGGGCGTACTCCTGATATAATTGAGTTGGAGAATAAACTTAAAGAGGCAAACCATAAGATTTTTAGTGCGGACAAATACTCGAAGAAGGCTTACTGGAAGAATCGACTTGCAGAGTTACGCACTCGATTGGCTGAAAAATTAGCAAGCGATGGCTTCCTAACATCAGGTGCAGTTAATCAAATTGCGTCATGGAATATGTTCGACCAAAACTCTGCGGCATCATTCTTTGATACTGATTGGATGTTCGGTGTTAAGGATGGTTTTGATATTGTAATAGGAAATCCTCCTTATGGAATATTTAATAAGAAACAAAATAAAGGTGAATCCATAATTGTTGAGCCAGAGATATTGGACTTCTATAAGACATCTCCAATATATAAGCCCGCTCAGGGTGGAATGCTAAATATATTCAGATTGTTTATCATTAGAAGTATTGATTATCTATGTACAAAGGGAGTATTTAGTGAAATTTTTCCATTAGCATACACTTGCGATTTAAGTGCCGCAAGATTGCGTAGATTTATTTTTGAAAACTATACAATCTACAAAATTGAAGCTTTCCCTGAGAGGGATAACCCCAAAAAGCGCGTATTTGAGAATGCGAAGATATCTGTATGCATTCTTCAGTTATCAAAAGAACGCAACAACACTCCTTTTGGGATCAGAATAAATAGGGAGAGATTTGTTGAAACTCATAAGCCGTTTAGCGTATTCACAATCAAAGATATTGAAAGTGTAGATAAAGTTAACATGACCATACCTTTAACTGAGATTGATGACTCAAAAATTTTAGTTAAAGTATATTCTAAATCTATGCCATTAGTACAATTCGGGAAATGTTATGCAGGCGAATTGGATATGACATTTTGTAAGCCAGCATTTACATCTAATAGTGGCGATGCCAAAATGTTGCGTGGAGCAAATATAGATCGATTTATAGTAAGGAAAGAGATGAGTCAAGGAGAGACTTTCTTTGTAAATAGAGATATCTTAACCAGTATTAAGAATGTATCACCAGAGTTGTTTGCTGAAGAAAGAATTATAATGCAAGGTATAACTGGCGTAAACGAACGAATACGTCTTAAAATGACTATAGGCAGAAATACATATTGTGCGAACTCTGTCAATTATTGTCGTTTTTTACCAGATATAAACCCAAGATATGCATTAGCTTTGTTGAATAGTTCATTGTTGAATTATATTTTTAAACTTTTAAGTACCAATAGTAATGTCAATGGATATGAAGTCGATAATTTGCCATTAGTCATAGCGGATAATCAAGTCCCATATATCGAACTTGTGAATAAGATTCTTGAGGCAAAGAAGATTGACATACATGCTGATACAAAATCGTTAGAGAATAAAATAGATTATCTTGTATATAAACTTTATAATCTTACCTACGATGAGGTTCTTATTGTAGATCCAGAAACACCAATTACACGCGAAGAATACGAGAAAATTGAATAGCAATGAAGATTGTTAATAAAACGCAAGCAGAATTGGGAATATCTGCCCAAGATACTCTTTTATTACTAATGCAAATCGCGAGTGATAAGATTGATACAATTGTGCCAACATCTTCTTCGTTGAATGTCGATGATATTAATGGCTTTGGTTTAGCAATCTTAAGGAAGAGTGTAAAGATGCTCGATACATTAGTTTTCGTATGTGTTAGGCTACAAGATTATGTGGTTGCCAATGCTATTGTACGAATGCTTGCTGATTCTCTGGCTGTGTATAGGTTAATATATGCATCAGAAGATGAAGATGAAAGAATATATAGGCATTATCTGTATGTCAAAGATGGACTATCGTCACGCGTTGATGCGATGGAACATGATTTAGTGTATAATGGAACTATCTCTCATGAAGCATTCCAAGCACTTAATGATAGATATACAGATACACGACAATCTGATAAAAGCGTTATAAACCATTGTAATGAGATTTTGGCTAATCACAAATATGCTACATCGTATCCAGAATTTCATAGACGCACGTGTATTGAGAGTTCTAATTGGAAGTACAAAATTTTGGGGAGTCATAGAAAAGCTAAAAATAATCAATATACTTGGAAAGAATTATACGAACTAATTGATAAAAGGGAGGATATTATCGATTGTATATCTTCTCATTTATCTCAATATATTCATGGCTTGTGTGTTAGCAATATTCTCTCCAATGAAGATGAAGACGAGTTTGAGCCATTGTTAAGTTTTGGAATGGTATTTATTGGCTTAATAAATAAGGAATTAGACCGATTATTACAGTAAAAATGGATGGCAACGAGAAAATAAAGAAAAAGTTAGAATTTACATAGTGTTATGTTAAAATAAATGTAATTTTGCACTGAGGAAAGCAATGACTAACTATTGATAAAAAGTAGACCATGACCATACAAGATATACAAAGCCGCAAAGAAGATCAGACTTTTGATTGCAAGAGCATTCAAATTGACCCTAAGGCATTAGCAATCGCAGTTGTTGCATTTGCCAATGCAGACGGAGGTGTAATTGCTATTGGCGTATCCGATAAGACGCGAACAATAGAAGGTGTAGATCAAGACACCCAAAAACTGAACGAATTATTACGCGTTCCGTTTGACTTTTGCAACCCTTCTATTTCGGTAACATGTAGTTACATGCCTTGCACAGATAAGGATGGTAATGAAAATCGTATTCTACTGATGCATATTCCTGCCAGTTCGAGTCTTCATACCAACCAAGCAGATGAAGCTTTCATGCGAGTTGGCGACAAGAGTCGCAAGCTGACATTTGATGAACGAGTACAATTGATGTACGACAAGGGTGAGCGTTCATTTGAAGATACGGCTGTTTATGGGGCGACAGTTCATGATTTGGATATGAATGCTGTGGCTAAATATGTAAATTTGCTGGGATATAACAAATCACCGATGGAGTATTTGAGAGAGAATAACCATTTCGTGACTATCGATAAGAATGGGGACGAGGTTATTAGTGTCGCTTGCATGCTGTTATTCGGAAAGAATCCTCAGAACTATCTACCTCGTGCTCGTACACGCTTCATACGCTTTAATGGAGTTGAAGAGAAAGTTGGTGCGGAAATGAATGTAATTAAGGATGTTGTATTTGAAGGCACAATCCTGGAGCAGGTAGAAAAGACTGTTGAGTACCTGGAAACACAAGTTGCCGAACACACTTTCTTGGAACAATCAGGTAAGTTTATAACACGCAGAGATTACCCCAAATTTGTTATCCAGGAGATGGTTGTAAATGCATGTTGTCACAGAGCCTACAACATAAAAGGTACTGAGATCCAAATTAAAATGTTTGATGATCGTATCGTATTTGAGAGTCCTGGTAAGCTGCCTGGAATGGTAAGACCATCTAATATTCGCAGCACCCATTTCTCGCGTAATCCAAAGATCGCCGCATTCTTAAAGACCTATCATTATGTCAAAGAGTATGGCGAGGGCGTTGATCGTATGTATCGTGAGCTGGAAGTTAATGGTGCAGCACCTCTGTCATTTCATACTGAAGACTTTATTTTGAAAGTTTCTGTCCCAAGGGTAACAGAAAAGTTGGTAGAAAATGGAGATGGAGGAGCAGAAAAGTTGGTAGAAAATACGGATAAGTTGATAGAAAAGTTGGTAGAAAAGGCTATCGAAAACGGAGATAAGTTAACTGAAAACAGAATTACCATATTGCGTTTAATCGCTGGTAATCCATATATTTCTCAATCAGAATTGGCTGAGTCTATTGGCATTAGCGTTACTGCGATCGGTAACAATATTAAAAAAATGCGAAATAAGTATATCCGTCGAGTAGGTGCTGATAAAGGTGGCTTTTGGGAAATAATAGAGTAGTAGTTGCGAAGAATAATAAAGATGTATAAGACCATTGACATAGCCACATTGCTTAAACCCGATCTGATGTCCAGGTTTGCTGTTGCTGATCTGCTCCTATATATACATAATACTGGGAGCGAATCTGTAGTTGTGGATTTCGCAGGTGTTAAATTCGCAACAAGAAGTTTTGTTGACGAATACTATAATGTTATAATGAAGAATCAGTCTTCAATCAAGATTGAGACTATTAACATCCCAGAGGACATCCAGGTTATCTTTGATGTTGTGCAGCGTACTCAACACAAAGAAAAGGATATTAAACTCGATGCGACAGTGGTTAAGTGTAAGACTTTTGCTGATGTCCAGAGAGTTTTTGGTACACTGTTATTGTAGAAAATTGGATATATAAGATAGGTTTGCGAAGTTAGACACGATTTAGACAAAAAATCGAAACCTATAGCAAACCATGTCCGCAGATTATTCGTTCTACGCCACTCTGTGCGGGTATATGCCACGCCCTGAGGGGGTACAACAAAAGGTCCGATGGTTTTCCATCGGATTTTTTGTTTTATACCCTCGGGCGAGAACCCTGAATGCGCCTCCCTTTCAGGGAGGATGGGAGGGTGTAAACTTTCGAGCACACGACTGCCTACGCAAGTAGCGCAGTCGAGCCCCTGGGGGGGGGTACGGAAAGGGAAAGAGGAAAATCTTTCCCTTTTTTGTACTCGTATGTTACCCTGCCCCAACTGCCCTCTGCTACGCGGGCAGAAAACCTGCCGGAGGCAGTCGTTTTTTTGCGGCAAGCGTGTGAGCTTGCTCACAGACGGCTTGACACAAAAAAAACGCTTGGAAACCTCCAAGCGTTTTCTGCTCAAGGGTGGAAGAAGGGGCTCGAAGTGCGAAGCACTCGTCGAAATACCGCTAAAAAATCCAACACCATTATTTCGGCAACCCTGCCCTAAACGCCCTCTGCTACGCAGGCAGAAAACCTGCCGGAGGCAGTCGTTTTTTTTAGGCAAACGTGTGAGCGTGCTCACAGACGGCTTGACACAAAAAAAACGCTTGGAAACCTCCAAGCGTTTTCTGCTCAAGGGTGGAAGAAGGGGCTCGAACCCTCGACCTTCGGAACCACAATCCGACGCTCTAACCAACTGAGCTACATCCACCATCTACGACCTACCTGTGGTAAATCGGAGTGCAAATATAAGGGTTTTTTCGTTTCGCTCCAAATAAATCGGCAAAAAATTCATTTAGAAGCGAATCTTTACCCCCAAGAACCAGCTGCGCGGCAGCATGGGGCCATAGACGTAACCCGAATCACGCTCGGCTCCGGCATCGAAATCATCCTGGAACGAGTCGAAGAGGTTTTTCACACCGCCGAAGACCTCCATCTGCACATCCTTGTACAGATTCAGCGTGTAGGCCATGCGCAGATTCAGGTCGAAGAAGCGCGGGGTCTCGACTGCCGTATCAAGCTGTGTAGCCCCCTCGGGGAAGTAGTGTTGCACGAGCATGCGCCCCGTATAGTTACCCGTAAAGTCGATCTCGAAGGGTTTCCACGGCTTCATGAGCAGTGTGAAGTAGCCATAGCTGTTCGGGGTGCGGAACATCCGCTTCGAGGGGGGTACGGTCTCGTTCTCGCTCCAATATTCGGGCTCCTGATAGCGGCTCTCCTGCCACGTGAAGCCGGCCTGCAACTCACACCATGCCGAGAAGACGGCACGTCCCTCGAGGTTGACGCCTCCGACCGTGGCTCCCGACCCATTGTAACGCTCCTGGATGGTTGCGCCATCGGTGGCGTCGTGGCCGATCTCACGCAGGGCAAAGACATCATCGAGGGTCGTGTAGAATCCTTCGACCGTGAAATTGGTGGCGACGCCACCAAAGGTGTGATACCACTCAGCCGAAGCACTCCACGAGGTCGAACGCTCCTCCTTCAAATCGTCGGCCAGGCGGATGCGGGTGCGCTCGCCACCCACGATGGCGATGTGCAGGTCTTCGTCATAGGCCTGAGGAGCACGGTAGCCACCCGCATAACTCAGACGCAGGCTGAGCGACTCGGTGGGGTTGTAGCGCAGGTTGACACGGGGCGAGAAGATGAGGTCATCGACCAGGTTGTGCTTGTCGAGGCGGCCTCCGAGGAGGAACGACCACCTCTTGTTTTTCCACTCGTTCTGGAAGTAGCCTCCATAGATGTTGGCCTTCTGGCGGGTGTCAATGCCATAGCCAATCGAGCGGTCGTGGAGGTCGTTGTGGCTGTATTCAGCTCCGAGGGTCAACTCCGACGGCATGAAGAGCAGGCGTTGAAAAGCATGTACATACTGCACGCCGGCTGCTGCCGTGAGGTCGTGTGTGCGACCATAGGCATCGGGGTCTTGGAAGGCTCCATAGTAGCTGCTGCGTGCCGTGTTCTGGAAGGAGGCATAGGCGTTGACGCGATTTGCACGGTCGGGGGATGACCAGTCGAAGGTGAGGCTTCCGCCATCGATGGTGTGATCGGCCTGTTCGCAGGTCATCGACTCGTGGGGAGGTACCTCGAGTTGGTCGCCGCCACGACGATAATCCTTGATGCGGTGATATTGCGCCGTGATGCGCGAGTAGGCTCCTGTGCGGAAGTAGGCACGCATGCCGAGAGCCTCGGAGTTCATGTCGAGCAGTTCGGTGAACCCATCACCGCTGATGTCGTAGCCATCCGCTGTGCGGCTCTGCCCGAAGACGGCGATGGCCGCCTTGCCGCTGTCCGAAACCAGTGAGGCGTTGAGTGTCGTGGTGTTGTCGAAGGCGGAGCTGCAACCGAGTGAGGTGATCGTATGCGACATCTCGGCCATGCTGCGTGTCGGCTCCTTGGTGATGACGTTGATCGTGCCACCGATGGCCGATGAACCATAGAGGGCCGAGCCACCACCACGCAGCACCTCGACACGCTCAATCATGTTGGCTGGAATCTGCTCCAAGCCATAGACACCGGTCAGTGCCGAGAAGAGGGGGTGTGAGTCGATCAGAATCTGCGAGTAGCGACCATCGAGGCCGTTGATGCGCACCTGCGGGAATCCGCAGTTCTGGCAGGTGTTCTCGACACGCACGCCGGGCTGATACGACAGACCGCCACCCAGCGAACTGGTGGATACCCGTTCGAAGAGTTCCGAGTTGAGTACGCTGACCAACGATGGGGCTTCTCGTTTCAATGTCTCGGAGCGGTTGGCCGAGACGACCACCTGGTCGACCGATACGGCCTCCTCCTCGACCTCGAAATTGACCTCGACGGTTCCCGGGTTATGCAGGCAGACCTCTTGACGTTGGGTGGCATAGCCCAGGGCTCGTACTTCGACCGTATAGTCACCAAAGGGGAGGTTCTTGATCAAAAAGTGTCCCGTTGCATCGGTGGTTGTACCGATGGTCGTGCCGGCCAAGACGATGGTAGCATAGGGGACATGATTCTTTGTGCGACTCTCCACGACATGACCAAAGAGGTGAGCATCGGTCGGACGGTTATTTTGTGCCGAAACGGCAGATGCTACCAATAAGGTCAATACTACACCATATAAATACTTCATTGTTGTTTGAGTTTGATTTTTTTTGCGATTTTTTACCGCTGCAAAAGTAGGTGTATCAAGGCAAGCGGGCAATACCTAAAATGGATGAAAAAAAGGGCGAGGTTACAAGGAAAAAGCCCCTGCAACCTCGCTCGCTTAATCGTTTTGTGGTAGGTGTGCGCTGTTAGATCGAAATATCGAGAATCTCAAAACGCAAGATGCCGGCCGGTACGGTTACCTCTACCTCGTCACCCTTTTTGTGACCCAGCAACGCCTTGGCAATCGGCGTACCGATGGCCAATTTGCCCTCACGCAGGTTGGCTTCGTGCTCGGCAACAATCGTGTAGGTCATCTGCTTGTTGGTGTTCTTGTTCAGGAGCGTCACCTTGCTCAGAATCTGCACCTTCGACTTGTCAATCTTCGTCTCGTCGATGATGCGCGAGTTGGTCAGTGTCTCCTCCAACTTTGCGATGCGCATCTCGAGCAGTCCCTGTGCCTCACGGGCAGCATCATACTCGGCATTCTCCGACAGGTCGCCCTTGTCGCGAGCCTCGGCAATGGCAGCCGCGGCAGCCGGACGCTCCACCGAGCGCAGGTGGTCCAACTCATCCTTGAGTTTCTTGTAACCCTCGGCGGTCAAATAGATAATCTCTTTAGCCATATCTTTTTGGTTTTAATTATTTTTCGGTTTTCTTCAAGCAACAAAAAAACAAGAATCCTGACCTCGAAAGGTCAGAACCCTATTTGTGCTTAACTACAAGACAAAGGTAGTGTGAATTTTCCTTATCTCCAAATTTTCAGCAAAAATTACCGAAGGGCTGTTAACATTCGGCAAAAATAAGTATCTTACCAAACAGAAACACCCAAAAACGACACGAAACCGAGCAACGATGGATTTTAATGCCTTGGTGAAACAATATCAGGAGCCGCTCTATTGGCACATCCGCCGCCTGGTGGTGAACCACGAAGATGCGCGCGACATCCTGCAGGATACGTTGCTGCAGGCGTGGCGTTCGGTGGCCTCGTTGCGCGACGAGCGGGCGCTCAAGGCGTGGCTCTACAAGATAGCGACCAACGGCTGTTACCTCCATCTGAATCGCAATCGAGAGCGGCCACTATCGACCGAGGAGCTTTCGGAGGTGTTGCTCGGGAGGCTCGAAAGTGCCTCGTATGTCGACTACGAGGATGGTGCCGGGGTGAAGTTTCAGCAGGCTCTGCTCACCTTGAGCGAACAGCAACGCACGGTCTTCACGCTGCGTTACTACGACGAGATGAGCTACGATGAGATAGCCGAGGTGGTGGGGTCGAGTGCCGCGTCGCTGCGGGTGAGTTATCATCAGGCATGCAACCGCATACGCACCTATTTAGAAACAAATTCATGAAGGAGGAGAGGGATATGAGCGAACAGACAATGCGTTGGAACGAGGTGGGCAAACGGATGCCCTACCGCCTGCCCGAGGATTTTTTTGCGCAGAACGAGGCGGAATTGATGCGTCGTGTCGAGCAGCCGCGAGGAGGATTGATGCGTCTGCCGATTTGGTTGGGAGGAGCCGTGGCGGCGGCTGTATTGGTGGGTGTGATGCTTTGGCTGCCGATGCGTGAGACGAAGCCGATGGCCACCGAGCAGCTCTATGCCTACAACGAGACGATGTCGAATGAGGAGCTGGCCGGTTGGGTCGAATTCTACGAGGCCGACCTTTTTGTCTCCTACGAATAAAGAACCTATATGTATTACGTAAAAAAAATGAACACGATGAAAAAATGGTGGATGGTTGCCGTGGCAACCGTACTGATGGTGGCACAAGGTGTTGCCCAGGAGCAAAAGAAACAGATGACCCCCGAGCAGCGTGAGGTGCGTAAGGAGGCGATGATGGAGAATCGTTGCAAGCAGTTGGCTGTGGCGTTGACGCTCGACGACAATGATACGGCTCGTTTTATCGAGGTTTACAAGCAGTATAATACCGAGATGCGCGAACTGCGTGGCAAATACCGGATGCACCACCCCAAGAAGGGGAATGCGCAGATGGGTGTAGACAAGGAGCCGCTGACCGATGAGCAAATCGATGAAAATATTCGCACCCGCTTTGCCATGAGCCGTGCGATTATCGATGTGCGCGAGAAATATTATAAGGAGTTCCGCACGTTCCTCAATCCGAAGCAGATTCAGAAACTCTACGACCTGGAGAAGAAGCAGGGCGAGCAGATGCAGCGTCAACATCAGAAGCGTGGCTCCGAGGGTGGCCGTCCGGCAGGTGGGCAGATGCCTCCCCGGCCGCGCAAATAATCCCTTGTGCACAACCAATCGCGAGCCGCATGGAGTTTATCCATGTGGCTCGTATGTGTTTATCGGTGAAAAAACTCGATGAGGTGAATACGAAATTTATTTTGCAAATCGTTTCTTTTTGCGTAACTTTGCGCGATAATGCGCCGTAAACGATTTCAAAACAGATGAAGCGAACAATTTTACACATTCTCACGGGGTTGGCTCTGATGGTCGTGTTGTGCCATTGTGCCGGCATCAATGCTCTGCTCAAAAGCGGACAGCCCGATCAGATTTACGCCAAGGCATTGGAGTACTACGAGCGTGGAAAATGGTCGCGTGCATCAACCCTCTTCGAGGGTGTTCACCACTACTATGTCGGTACTTCACGCGAGGATACCATCACCTTCTATAACGCTCGATGCAAATTCAAGAATCATGATTTTGATACGGCATCGGTGTTGCTCGATGAGTTCCGTCGTCGCTTTGGTCGCAGTGCCTTCATCGAGGATGCCGAAGGTATGTATGCCCTCTGCTTCTATCAAATGTCGCCCGGCCCGTCGCGTGACCAGACGACAACGAGCAAGGCTATCATCGCCATCAACGAATTTATTTCGCGCTACCCCGAGAGTGAAAATGTCGAGTCGTTCCGTGAGATGAATGTCGAATTGACCGAGCGTCTGCATGAGAAGAGCTACCTGAACGCCTACACCTATTATAAAATCGGTCGTTATAAGTCGGCTATTGTCGCCCTGCGTAATGCCTTGCGTACCTATCCCGAGTCGAAGCGTCGCGAGGAGATTATGTTCCTGATTGTCGATTCGAGCTATCGTCTGGCTTCGAACTCGATTGCCGATAAACAGACCGACCGCTATTTGGCTATGCTCGACTCCTACCTCTCGTTCCGTGAGGAGTTCCCCGAGTCGAAACACATGAAGGCGGTGGAGAAGATGGCGGCTCAGGCACGCGACTACCTCGATCGCAATAAGGCGGAGGAGGAGCCGGCAGGGGAGCAGGCGCAGTAGGAAATGTAAGCGAAACAAAAAAACAGAGATATTTGAGCTATGGAGATTAAAAAGAACATCCCGAACAACACGGTAACGCGTAAATTGGTCGATTTGGATGCCGACACGGGCAACATCTACGAGTCGATCAACATCATCGCTCGTCGCGCCAACCAGATTTCGACCGAACTCAAGACCGAGCTCAACCGCAAGTTGGCTGACTTCTCGTCGCCGACCGATACGATGGAGGAGACCTTCGAGAATCGTGAGCAGATTGAGATTTCGCGCTACTACGAGCGTCTGCCGAAGCCGGCTATCATCGCGACGGAGGAGTTCCTCGATGACGAGCTCTACTACCGCGAGGGTAAGACGACGAAGTAGTCGCAACACACAAAAACGAGAAGCCCATGGCATCGGAGAAAAGCAGTCCGCTCGCCGGACGGCACATACTGCTGGGTATTACGGGGAGCATAGCGGCCTATAAGGCGGCCATGCTCTGTCGTTTATTGAAGCGCGAAGGAGCCGAGGTGCAGGTCGTAATGACCGCCTTGGCCAAACAGTTTATTACCCCCTTGACGATGGCAACCCTCTCGCGTCGCCCGATTCTGGTCGAGTTCTTCGA
The DNA here is from genome assembly GCA_017623115.1 of Alistipes sp. Classification (GTDB taxonomy): domain Bacteria; phylum Bacteroidota; class Bacteroidia; order Bacteroidales; family Rikenellaceae; genus Alistipes. The sequence continues at coordinate 26,527 of JAGAPT010000016.1, read as the reverse complement.
TCCCGAAAACGGAGCGTGGAACTCCCACGTCTCGCTTGGCGAGTGGGCCGACTGCTATCTGATAGCCCCCGCTACGGCCAACACGTTGGCCAAAATGGCACAGGGGGTGGCCGATAATCTGTTGCTGACTACCTACCTCTCGGCACGTTGTCCGGTGATGGTGGCTCCGGCAATGGACCTCGACATGTACGCCCACTATACGACACAGCGCAACCTTGCCGAGTTGGCGGCACACGGCGTGTCGATTGTCGAGCCCGGGTCGGGTGAGTTGGCCAGTGGTCTGGAGGGCAAGGGGCGTATGGCCGAGCCCGAAGAGATTGTCGAGGCCCTCAAAACTCATTTTACCGAAAAAAAAAAGCCGCTGACCGGTCGTCATTTTGTTGTGACGGCAGGGGCAACCATCGAGCCGATTGATCCGGTGCGCTATATCACGAACCACTCATCGGGCAAGATGGGGTATGCCATCGCTGATGAATTGGCACGTGCCGGAGCGCGTGTAACGCTCGTCAGTGGACGCACGGCATTGGCTACACCCGTGGGTGTCGAGCGGGTCGATGTGCTCACGGCCGAGGAGATGTATCAGGCTGCGAAGCAAGCCTTTGCAGAGGCCGATGGTGCCGTGATGTGCGCCGCCGTGGCCGACTATACCCCGATGGAGGTGGCGACTTCGAAAATCAAGAAAACCGACGAGGAGGAGGGAATGACCCTGCGCTTGAAACGCACGAAGGATATTGCTGCCGAATTGGGGGCAGCGAAGGGGGAGCGTCTGCTGGTCGGATTTGCCCTTGAGACGGATAACGAGCAGGCGCATGCTGAGCAGAAACTCGTGAAGAAAAATTTCGATTTCGTGGTGCTGAACTCCCTGCGGGATGCCGGAGCCGGATTCCGTGGCGATACGAATAAGGTTACCTTCGTCGACTGCAAGGGGCAGGAGGCTCTGCCGTTGATGTCGAAGCAGGAGGTGGCACGGCGCATCGTTGAAAAGATAGCATCTTTACTCGCAAAATAGATCATGTTACGTCGTCTTACGGTTGAGAATTACGCGCTCATCGATGCGCTGGAATTGGAGCTGGATCCGCACCTGAATATCATTACGGGTGAGACGGGTGCCGGTAAGTCGATTCTGCTCGGTGCCTTGTCGCTCCTGCTGGGAGCCAAGAACGAGGGCTCGGCCATCAAAGAGATGACACGCAATTGTCGGGTTGAGGGCACCTTCGACCTTGCGGGGTTGGATTTGGAGCCCTTCTTCGAGGCCAATGACCTCGACTACAGCCTCGAAACAACCCTTACACGCCTCATTACGCCGGCCGGTAAGAGCCGTGCCTTCATCAACGATATGCCCGTACAACTCAGTGTGATGCGTGAGTTGGGCAGGCGTTTGGTCGATATTCACTCCCAGCACCAGAATCTGATTCTCTCGTCTGCCGAGTTCCGCACCGAGGCACTCGATACGGTAGCCGGTAATGCCACCCTGCGTGCCACCTATGGCGAGGCCTATCGTTGCATGCTGGAGCAGCGTCGTGTGTTGGCGAGTCTGCGGGAGGCTGCTGCAGCGGGACGACGTGATGAGGAGTGGCTGCGCTTCCAATGCGAAGAGTTGGAGGCTGCCAAATTGCGTTTGGGAGAGCAGGCCGAGTTGGAGGCTGACCTGGCTGTCTTGGAGAATGCCGACCGCATCGGGGAGGTCTTTACGCAACTGCGCAATGCCTTTGATGAGGAGGAGACGGGTGTCTTGAGCCGACTCAAAGAGGGCGAGCAGGGGTTGTTGCATATCCGTGAGCACTATGCTCCGGCAGCAGAGTATGCCGTGCGCCTGCGCTCCGTCTTGGAGGAGTTGAAGGATATGAATCGCAGCCTGACTGCCGACAGCGAGCGCATTGATGCCGACCCCGAACGGTTACAAAAATTGACTGCTCGCCTCGATAGTTTGCTTGCTCTGCAGCAGAAACATCGTGTGGCTGACGAGGAGGCGTTAATCGCCTTGCGAGATCGTTGCCGGGAGCAGTTGAATGCCATTACCCACAGCGACGAGCAGTTGGCGGCGGCCGAAGCGGCCTTGCAGCAAGCTGAGCAGGAGGTGGCCACGCTGGCTGCGCAACTGCATCGGGCGCGAGAGGCGGCAGCCCCCGCCTTTGCTGAGGCGATTCTAACGACGCTGACCCGCCTGGGGATGGCCGAGACAACCTTTACGATTCAACTCTTGCCTCATGAGGTGGGGCCGATGGGTGGCGATGAGGTGCAGTTCCTCTTCTCGGCAAATCGCAATGTGCGGCCGCAACCCATCGAACGTATTGCTTCCGGTGGTGAGCTTTCGCGTGTGATGCTGGCCTTGAAGGCGATGCTGGCCGAGCGAATGCAGCTGCCGACCATCCTCTTCGATGAGATTGATACGGGCGTTTCGGGACGTATTGCCGATGCCATGGGTGAGATTATCGCCCAACTCTCATCGCGTATGCAGGTGGTGGATATCACGCACCTGCCGCAGGTAGCCTCAAAGGGTGCGAGCCATTTTGTGGTGTATAAGTCGGATAGCAAGACGCAGATTCGTCGTTTGAGCGAGGCGGAACGCACGACCGAGATTGCCAAGATGTTGTCCGGAGCGGAGGTGACTGATGCCGCCATTGCACAGGCCGAGATTCTGCTTGGACGCAACTAATCAGTCCCCATACAGAAACAAAAAACCGCTCCTTGTAAAGAGCGGTTTCTTTGTGTTGGGAAGACTTCCTGGAATTACAAGGCACCAATCTCGTAGAGAGCACCATTCACCTTGCGCACAGCATCAGCCGAGGCCTCGAATGCTGCTTGCTCCTCCTTCGTCAGCTCGACCTTCACGATCTTCTCGATGCCCTTCTTGCCCAGGACAACGGGAACACCGATGCAGATGTCGTTCTGGCCATACTCACCCTCTAGGTATACCGAGCAGGGGATTACGGCCTTCGTGTCGTTGATGATAGCATCAACAACCGATGCTCCGGCAGCACCCGGGGCATACCAAGCCGACGTGCCGAGCATTTTTGTGAGCGTAGCACCACCCACCATCGTGGCAGCCGATACCTCCTCCAACTTCTTCTTCGAGAGGAACTGCGTAGCGGGAACACCCTTAATCGAGGCCTTCGACAAGAGCGGAATCATCGTCGTATCACCGTGACCACCGATAACCATGCCGTCGATGTCCTGAATGCCGACACCCGAAGCCTTCGAGAGGTAGCAACGGAAGCGCGACGAGTCGAGCGCACCACCCATACCGATCACACGGTTCTTTTTCAGCCCCGAAGCCTTCAACGTCAGGTAGGTCATCGTATCCATCGGGTTCGAGATGATGACGAAGATTGCCTTGGGCGACCACTTCGAAGCGTTGTTTACGACGCTCTTTACGATGTTGGCGTTGATACCGATCAACTCCTCACGTGTCATGCCCGGCTTGCGGGGAATACCCGAGGTGATGACGACGACATCCGAATTGGCCGTCGGCTTGTAGCCCTCGGCATCGGTAGCCGTTACGCCCGTGAGTTTGGTTTTGTAGCCACACGTAGCGGCAGCCTGGAACATATCCAGCATCTTACCCTCCGAGAGACCCTCTTTGATATCCACCAATACAACCTCGCTGGCAATGCCGCGAGCTGCCAATACATTGGCACAGGTTGCACCGACTGCGCCGGCACCAACCACAGTAACTTTAGTTGCCATACTTTTCTATCTCTTTTTTTTAATTCAACTGCAAGGTATATCTTATCCGATGAGCTCGGCATACTGCTCGGCAGTGAGCAGTGCATCGTAATCGGCCGGATTCGAGATCTGCACCTTCACGAGCCAACCCTCGCCATAGGCATCCTGGTTGACCAATGCCGGATCGGCATCAACGGCCTCGTTGAACTCCAAAATCTCACCGCCCATCGGCAGGAATGCGTCGCTGACCGTCTTCACGGCCTCAATCGAGCCGAAGACTTCGCCTGCCTCAAGCGTCTCGCCTACGGTCGGAACATCGACAAAGACGATGTCGCCCAATTGGCTTTGTGCAAAATCGGTAATACCGATGGTTGCCACGTCACCCTCCAAGAGGCACCACTCGTGGTCATTCGAATACTTCAGATTTGCCGGTACGTTGCTCATAATTGTTTCTGTTTGATAAGTTGATAATTTCTGACGCAAAGATAATTGTTATTTCTCTAACAGCAAGCGCATTTGCTATTTTTTTACCACAAATTCGACCTCTTTGAAGCGATAGTCGCACACATGGCCGTCAGCATGGCGCAGCATCAGTGCTCCGTCCGATGCAACACCCTCGATGTGAGCCATAAACTCAGCTCCATCGGGAAGGCGGAACCGCTGCTCGCGCCCCAATTGGTAGAGTCGCTCGTGGTAATCGGCCTCGAGGCGTTTGGCATCTTTCGCCTCAAGTTGTGCGAAACGCACTGCAAAGCACTCCTCGAAACGGCTCAACACCTCCTCCCGTGCAAAGAGCCTGCCCGAGATGAGGCGCATCGAAGTGGGATTTGGCAGCGAGGGGTCAAATTGTGTTTGGTTGATGTTGATGCCGATGCCAATCAGTGTACGACGCAGGGTAAGTCCCGCATAGAAGTGTTCGATGAGGATGCCGACCAACTTTTGATCGCCATGATAGATGTCGTTGGTCCATTTGATGCGTGTATCGATGCCAAAAGTAGCGAAGGTGTCGCATAACGCCAAGGCAGCGGCCTCGGAGAGCAGAAACTGATCGCGGGCTGGCAAAAATCGTGGTTCGGTAACGAGCGTGAAGGTGAGGTTCTCACCCTCGGGGCTGAGCCAGGTATGGCCACGCTGCCCTCGACCGGCACTTTGCTGCTCGGCCCACACGATGTCGCCATGACCATATTTCGTGTCACGAGCCTCGTCGTTGGTTGAGCCCAGCAGGTCGAAATGGTAGCGCATAGCCTCTTGATAGACCTCTTAACTTCGTTTGCGCACGATACGCACGGTCGACTGGGTCGACTGCTTGATGAAGACCTGCGGCGTGCGGGCGTACTTCTTCCACAACTCATCTGTATAGCCACGGATGGTCAGCAACTCCATATCTTCGGCCTTCATCACATCGAAACCGGCCTTGCGCAACGCTGAAATAGCTTCGTCGATGTGCCAATTCTTATCGACACAGAGGCTCAGGTTGACTGCCGAGTTGTGAACCAGGTTGGCCTTGATGCGGAACTTCTCGAGCAGCGAGAAGATGGTGGCGAACTTCTCCTCCAGGACAAACGAGAAGTCGCGAGAACGAATCGTCAGCAACACCTGCTCCTTCTTCAGGATGAGGATAGGTACATCGACCTTGGCCGACATACCACGAATCACCGTACCCGGCTTGCGCTTATCGCCAAAGGGGCGTACATAGAGCGGAATGTTCTTATTTTGCAGCGGTTTGATGGTGCGCGGGTGGATGATTTGTGCACCGCTATAGGCCAATTCGATGGTGTCGAGGTAGTTCAGTTCGACAATCTGCACAGCATCGGGGAAAATCTTCGGGTCGGCATTCAGTACACCGTCGACATCTTTCCACACCGCCATCGACTCGGCATCGAGGATATGCGCCACGACGGCCGCCGAGTAGTCCGAGCCCTCACGTCCGAGGGTGGTTGTCGTGCCGTCGGGAGCCCCGCCAATGAAGCCCTGACCGACAAAAATCGAGGTGTCGGCGTGCGCCACAGCCTCTTTCAGCAAGGGTGTCGAGGCCTCGATATCGACCTCGGCATCCTTGTGCCGTTGCTCGGTGCGCAGGGCCTGACGCATGTCAATCCAGCAGTTGCGCAGCCCCGCTTTATTCAGGTATTCGGAGATGATGGTGGTCGAAATCAACTCGCCATAGGCAACGATACGGTCGTACCACGCCTCGGCCTCCTCGGGATGATAAACGCCTTCAGCGGCAAATTGTTCGAGGTCGGCAAAGAGGGCCTCGACACGCTCGAGGTGTTTCGGGCCGTGCCACAAATCCTCGATAATCGTAGCGTGGTTTTGACGAATCTGGTCGATTTCGGCTTGTGCAGCAGCTTTATCGGCTCGTTGCAGGGCGGTAAAAACACGCTCCAAGGCGTTGGTTGTCTTGCCCATGGCCGAAACGATGATGAACAAATCCTGCTCCTCGTCGATAATCGTGCGCAGGTTGCGCACTCCGTCGGCATTCTTTACCGACGCACCACCAAATTTGTAAACTTTCATCCTTTTTGCTTTTATGCCGACAAAGTTACGAAAAAAATGGTTACCTTTGGTAGTTGGAAATAAAAAACGCATGACAATGGAACAATTACGCCAAATAATCGAAGCCGCATGGGAGAATCGCGAACTGATTAAAGAGCCCGTAACGGCCGAAGCCATTCGTGAAGTGGTTCGCCTGGTCGATGCCGGTGAACTGCGCACGGCCGAGCCTGTCGACCTCGAGAAGAGTCTCTGGCAGGTGAACGAGTGGGTCAAGAAGGCCGTCATCCTCTACTTCCCGATTCAGCCGATGCGCAAGATGCAGGGGGGCGAAATCGAGTGGTTCGACAAGATGGAACTCAAACACGACTACGACCAGCTGGGTGTGCGTGTTGTGCCGTCGGCCGTGGCACGTTATGGTGCCTATATCGCTCCGGGAGCCATCCTGATGCCCTCCTATGTCAATATCGGTGCCTATGTCGATACGGGTACGATGGTCGATACGTGGGCTACGGTCGGCTCGTGCGCACAAATCGGTAAGCATGTTCACCTCTCGGGTGGTGTCGGCATTGGCGGGGTCTTGGAGCCCGTGCAGGCTGCGCCGGTCATCATCGAAGATAACTGCTTCATCGGCTCGCGCTCGATTGTGGTCGAGGGGGCACATGTCTGCCGCGAGGCGGTGCTCGGCTCGAATACGGTCATCACCGGCTCGACCCACATCATCGATGTTACAGGCCCCGAGCCTGTTACCTATAAGGGCTATGTACCGGCTCGCTCGGTGGTTGTCCCCGGTAGTTATCGCAAGCAGTTCCCCGCCGGTGAATACAGCGTTACCTGCGCCTTGATTATCGGGCAGCGCAAAGAGTCGACCGATAAAAAAACATCGCTTAACGATACGTTACGAGCGTTTAATATCAGCTAATGCTGCGGTTTGAGCAGGAAAACCAAGAGAGGGGGATGCAACACTATGTTGCATCCCCCTCTTGGTGTGCTCGCGCATAGCCATCGGCTATTGGTTGCACTGCTCTTTCATCCACTCGGTAGCCTGATTGTTGACCTCCGGATAACGCCAATGGGCCGAAGCCGGTGTGGTAATAAGCTGCTTGGGTGCCTTGATACAATTGAGCGCAGCAGCCATCGAGGTCGGGGGGCAGGTGCGGTCGTTGAACCCATAGGAGTAGAAGCCCGGCACACGCACGCGACGGGCAAAGTTCACCACATCGTAGTAACTCAGTGTGCGCATCACACGCTTTGCATTGAGGTGCTCCAAAGGTTTCTCTGCCGTAAAGAGGCGTGGCCAGCCTCCGGCACGACCATGCAGAAAGCCGCTCACATCGCACAATGCGGGATAGAAGGCCGACACGAAATCCACCTCTTCATGCAGGGCTGCCGTCACGATGCTCAATGCTCCACCCTGGCTGCCACCCGTCACACCGACGTGCTTCCCATCCCATTCGGGTAGGGTCATCAGGTAGTCGATGGCACGCACGCAACCGGCATAGATGCGGCGATAGTAGTACTCCGAGGCGTGGTCTGTGCCTGTCAGGACATAGTTGCCAATGCGTTTCTGCGCCGCCTTAATCTCCTCGTCCGACGCATTGATGGGCTCTCCGTGCACCTCGACGACGAGCGTCACGAAGCCCTGCTTGGCGTACTGCTTGTCGGGATGGATGCGTTTTACACCGGCTCCGGGAGGCACAAACAGCACCGGATGCGGCTTGCCGTCCCGAGGCACCGAGAGATAGCCGTAGATGCACGACTCGGCACCAAAGACGGGGATGCGCACCATGCGCACCTCAATCTCATCAGTGGATTGCTCGGGTATCGGCGTTACTTCCACCGGCAACGAGCAGGCACGTGCCTCCTTCAGGGTCTTGCGCCAGAAGAGGTCGAAATCAATCGGCTGGGCAATGGTCGGCTCGATTTTGTCGATGCCGAATCCCACGACAGCCGTTTTTTTATACGTCTTGCCCGCCACCTCAAATTGCACCGAGCAGTGGCGAAAGCCGGGCTCCGTCATGGCAGGAATCGTGACACGGGCTTCGCCCCGACGGAAGAAGGTCGTTCCATGCAGGTCGGCTGTCATGCCATCGTTGCCAATATCGAAACGCACCTGCACTCCATCCAAACCATTGCCTCCGGCCGTGGCAAGCAGGCGTAACTCAGCCACCTCGCCCAAGGCATATGTGCCATCGGCCTCGGATGTGAGGAGCGTATAATCAACATAGGAGCGTTGCGGTTTGGCCATCTGGGCTGACACGACATGGGTCGCCATGAGGGCAAATAGCAGCAATAGGTATCTGCGCATACTTCGGGAGAAATGCTTATTTAACGGCAACAGCATCGATTTCGACCTTCGCACCCATCGGCAACTTGGCTACCTCATAGCACATGCGTGCCGGCATATCGGTCGTGAAGTAGGTGGCGTAGATGGCATTCATGGCTGCGAAGTCGGCAATCGAATCGAGCAATACGGTGGTCTTCACTACATCCGAGTAGTCGTAGCCCGCCTCACGCAGGATGTGGCCCAGATTCTTGAGCGACTGGTGGGTCTGCTCTTCGATTGTTTCGGGCATGGTGCCGGTAGCACCATCCACGGGCAATTGTCCCGAGATATAGAGTGTTCCATGGGCCTCGATGGCCTGCGAATAGGGGCCCACAGCCTTCGGAGCCAGGGGCGAAGCAATTACTTTTTTCATGAGTTTGATACGTTAAATGGTCTGAAATTCGTTTTTACGTTCAAAGATACAAATATATTCCATATCTTTGCGTCTATAAAACCGATAAAAAATGAAAACAATTTTTCGCCTACTTTCATTCATGCTCCTGGCGGCCATCGTGGCCGGATGTTGTAACTGCCGTTCGCGCCAACGCAAACAGCAACAACCCCTGGTGGGTACCGAGTGGCAACTGATCCAGATGGGAGGAGCTACGATGCAGCCCGTTGAGGAGCAGTATACCCTGCAACTGCTTGACCAAGAGCAGCAGGTTGCCGCCATGGGTGCCTGCAACCGCATTACGGCCACTTATACGCTGGGCGACAAGCAGGCGTTGCACATCGATGCTCCCGCCTCGACCCGTATGCTTTGCCCCGATGCCGAGACCGAAGCGAAGTTTATTGAGGTGTTGGCCAAGACGACCAATTACGACCTGGATGGGAAGATGTTGCTCCTCTTCGAAAAGGAGACGCTCCTGGCGGTGTTCCAGGTTCGACCGACCTCGGAGAAGTAATCACATTCCTGCAAAAGAGACCATCACCCCCGGGCATGCGATTCCTGTTCGGGGGTGTTTTTGTCCGATGATATGAAAGGGGCTGTCACAACACAACGTGTTGGACAGCCCCTGCTTGGTGTTGTGGTGTGCGGATTACATCATGCCGCCCATACCACCACCCGGCATGGCCGGCATAGCCGGTTGCTCCGACTTCTTCTCGGCCAAGACGCACTCCGTGGTGAGGAACATCGAGGCGATCGAGGCGGCATTCTCCAAGGCTACACGCGACACCTTCGTCGGGTCGATGATACCTGCAGCAATCATATCCTCGTATTTGTCGTCGCGGGCGTTGTATCCGAACGTACCCTCACCCTCGCGAACCTTATTCACGACTACCGAGCCCTCGCCACCGGCATTGGCCACAATCTGGCGCAGCGGCTCCTCGATGGCGCGCTTGATGATCTGGATACCGGTCGTCTGGTCGTCGTTCTCGCCCTTCATACCCTCCAAGGCGGTCGTCGCACGGATGTAGGCAACACCGCCACCCGGCACGATACCCTCCTCGACAGCAGCACGCGTAGCGGCCAGGGCATCATCAACGCGATCCTTCTTCTCCTTCATCTCCACCTCCGTGGCAGCACCTACATAGAGAACGGCAACACCGCCGGCCAACTTGGCCAGACGCTCCTGCAGTTTCTCGCGGTCGTAATCCGAGGTCGACTTCTCAATCGAAGCACGAATCTGGGCTACACGGGCAGCGATGGCCTCTTTCGAACCGGCACCATCCACGATGGTCGTGTTCTCCTTCGTCATGGTTACCTTATCAGCCGTACCGAGCATCTGCAACGAAGCATCCTCGAGTTTCATGCCCTTATCGGCCGAGATCACCGTAGCACCGGTCAGCGTAGCGATATCCTCCAGCATCTCCTTGCGACGGTCGCCAAAGCCCGGAGCCTTGCAGGCAGCAATCTTCAGGGCTCCACGCAGCTTGTTCACTACGAGGGCCGAGAGTGCCTCGCCGTCTACATCCTCGGCGATGATAACCAGCGCACGACCGCTCTGGGCTACGGGCTCCAAAACACCCATCAGCTCCTTCATGGTCGAAATCTTCTTGTCCGTAATCAGGATGAAGGGTTTCTCCATCTGTGCCTCCATCTTCTCGGGGTCGGTGATGAAGTAGGCCGAGATATACCCACGGTCAAACTGCATACCCTCGACAACCTCAACATGCGTCTCGGTACCCTTGGCCTCCTCGACGGTGATGACACCCTCCTTGTTGACCTTGGCCATTGCCTCGGCAATCAGTTTGCCGATGTTCGAGTCGTTGTTGGCCGAGATGGTGGCTACCTGCTCAATTTTGGCGTAGTCCGAGCCCACCTCCTGCGACTGCTCACGCAGCGACTCGACAACCGTCGTCACAGCCTTGTCGATACCGCGCTTCAGGTCCATCGGGTTAGCACCGGCCGTAACATTCTTCAGGCCGACACCGATGATGGCCTGTGCCAATACCGTAGCCGTCGTCGTGCCGTCACCGGCATCGTCGTTCGTCTTCGAGGCAACCTCCTTGACCATCTGGGCACCCATGTTGGCAAACGGGTCCTCCAACTCAACCTCCTTGGCTACCGATACACCATCCTTGGTGATTTGCGGTGCACCAAACTTCTTATCGATAATCACGTTGCGTCCCTTGGGGCCCAGCGTTACCTTAACGGCATTCGACAGCGCATCGACACCCTCCTTCAGGAGCTCACGCGCCTCTACATTGTATTTAATCTCTTTTGCCATGATTGTGTTCGCTTTTTACAGATTCAACATTAGATGATCGCCAGAATGTCGGCCTGGCGCATGATGAGGTACTCGGTGCCATCGACCTGAATCTCCTGACCGGCATATTTGCCATAGAGCACCGTGTCGCCCTCCTTGACCTCCATCGTGATCTCTTTCGTGCCGGGGCCTACGGCTACGACTTTACCTGCCAGCGGCTTCTCCTTGGCTGTGTCGGGAATAAACAGACCACCTGCGGTCTTCTCTTCTGCCGGATTGGGAAGAATCAGGACCCGATCCGATAACGGTTTTACATGCATAGTTTTTGTTTGTTTTAGATTTATACTTGTTTTTCTGTTTTCACATCTTTAGCCTTGCGGCACGCAAAGATAACAACAATCCGTGTGCCAACCGATTTTTGGCAGTGATTTTTCCGGAAAATCTGCCATTTTGACAGCCGCAACGCACCCCGAGGTATCCTAACCACGCGTTTGGCACGAAAAACACCCCGTTGGTGCATGGAGCAGCCGTCGGGGTGAGAGGCGGGATGGGGCAAGCGTTTGGATGCTTATGGTTGCTGCAGGGCTTGTTGCATCAATGCATATTTGATGGTGTTGATGTCGCGCATGTGCTTCACTAAATCGAGGTAGGGCTCGTATTGATTGTCGAAGCATCCCTTGTTGGCGTCAATGTTTGAGGGGTCAACGCCTTTGGCCGTGGGGTCGTTGTCCTGATAGCGGAACCAACTCCAGCCTACGCAATGCTGCGATTCCAATAAGTTGAGGATGAAGGTTTCGTAGTGGATGCCGCGAGCCTCTTGGGTGCGCACATTCCATCCGGCTCCCGAGGTGTTGGCCAAGCCTGAGTCTTCGCCCTTGGTGTAGAACTCGGTGATGATGAAGGGCTTTTTGCCCCACTCCTCCCAGTGTGCGATGTCCTGTTTCCGAATGGTCCAGAATCCGTAATAGTTGAACGAGATGACATCGCAGTGGCGACCGGCAGCCTCCACCACTTCGCGGATGAATTTCGCCCCACCGTGCAACCGACTGCCGAGGTAGAGGTGGTTGGGGGCATGCTTCTTCAAGATGCGGCGAACGGTTGCGTAGTAACGCTCGCTGACATAGCCGGCAAACGCGCATCGATGCGCATCGGTGATTTGTGCCGCTGTGATGCCTTGCTGCTCTAACCATCGTTCGGCCTCTTTGCGACCGTAATCGTCTTCGGGAAGGGTGAGGTAGCCTTCGAGATTCTTCTTGCTGATAGGCAGCTCGTTGTCGGAGAAGAATCCAAGCACATTGGCGTCGGTTTTATGCGTGGCGACCAACGCGGGAATGACCTGCTCGCAGTAGGCCTCGAAGCCCGGATTGAAGACGGGGATACATTGGTTGGGGTAGCCTGTGTTGCCGGCTAACTGTCGGGTGATTTTCAGTTTTCGCCCATATCCGGACATGAGATTCAACATCGGGCTGCAGGAGAAGAGGGCTCCTTGCGAGGATTGATTGTAGGCTCGAATGGTTGCTTCGTCTGACCACGTTCCGGCGCCATTGAAGCCATAAGAGACGAGTTGTTCGATGGTTTGGTTCATCCAGTCCGTCGTGTCATGAAATTTGGTGGCAAAATGGGCTCGGTTGGTCTCTCCCTTTCCCGGGCGGATACCCACGACGGCTGCTTCGAGATGGAGATACCCCTCGGGGTCTACGAGCACCCACCGGTTGTTGTGCTTGGCGGTGTGAAAGTAGCCGGTGGCCGGAAAACGTACCTCCTGCCAACTGCCACGTCGGGTGATGCGGTCGGCCTGCTGCGGAGAGTCGGCCAGACAAGCAATGGTACGTGCAGGATACCTCTTCCATTTTGGCAGATTCGGATGCTCTTTGTTGCGCTCCTTGGCCTCCACATAGATGCACGTCGGTTGTTGGTCTGCTTGCGCATATAGTGCGGTGTCGAGCAGGAAAAAGCTCAAAAGGGTCAGGATGATTGCTTGACAGGGCCGGATCCGGTTGGTAATCTTCATGTCGCTATTGGGTTCTATTGGTTTGCTTTTAGACAAAGATACGGAGGATGGAAGAAATGGGATGGCAGAATCATTCGCGATATTCCGAATATCGTACAAAATAGGATGGCTCGATGTGTAATCGAGCTGTTTTGGCCTTATTTTTTTGAGAATTTGTGCTATTTTCCGCAAGTTCTTTGTATCTTCGCATATTCATCAAACTCAATGAATATGAAACAATGGATACTTTTGGTCGGAGCAGTGGTGCTCTTGACCTCGTGCGTAAGTAAGCAGGTGGCTGATCAGACTGCCTCGCAACGCGATTCACTCGAATTGGTCGTGGCCGCCAAAGACTCGCTGATTCGGGCTGTCTTTGCCGATATCAATGCCATATCGGAGAATCTGGCGCAAATCAAGGTGCGTGAAAATATCATTACGAAGGCCGAGGAGGAGGGCTTTGCTCGTCCCGTCGACCAGATTAACAGCGATTTGGCCGCCATCGAACAACTCATGGAGGAGAATCGACAGAAGATTGCCGACCTGCAACGCTCGGCCGGTCGTCTGCGCAAGGCCAACCTGCGCATCAAGGAGTTGGAGCGTTGGATTGCGGATATGAATGACCGCTTGGCCGATAAGGATACCGAGATTTCAGAACTGCGTGCCGAGGTGGCTGCCAAGAGTGTTGAGGTGCAGCAGCTCAACGAGCAGTTGACGGCCGAGCAGCAGGCGCATCGTGCCGATGTGGATGCATTGACGGCCGATAAGACATCGCTCGATGGTCGATTGCATACCATATATTATATTGTAGGGCAGGAGAAGAAACTGCGTGAGGCGCAGGTCATCGATAAAGAGGGTTTCATTGGCCGCACGCTTAAGATGGCCAAGGGGAACAACCTTGACTTCTTCTTGCAGGCCGATTCGCGCGACCTGTTCGAGGTGCCGATTCGCCAAAAGCGGGTTACCGTCGTTACCTCTCACCCCGAAGGATCGTATGAACTGATTAAGGGTGCCGATAAAACCGTCCTGAAACTCGTCATCACCGATCCGGTTCGTTTCTGGGAATCCTCGAAGGTGCTGGTCGTAAGTTATAAGTAGTCAAGCCTAACACATGAAAGTCCATCGGTCTTTGGCCGATGGACTTTTTTTAATACCTGGGCGGTGAGTAAAAAAAATAGAAAAAAAACGACCAATGGTGTAGCGTATTTTGAAAATATAATTAACTTTGTTATACGATTTCCTGAATTTTTGCCGATTCAGGGACGTGCAAACAACCTACTTATTAACTTAATTTCTGTTATGAAGAACTTAACTCTTAAGTTCGTCCTGACCGTTGTGTTGGGATGGAGCCTGGCGTTTGCTGCTGAGGCTCAGACGTTAAGGGGGGGGGTAAAAGACGCTAACAATCAGCCGATTATTGGTGCTGCTGTAGTTGTCGAAGGAACCTCTCTCGGAGCAAGCACGGGTGTTGACGGTTCGTTTACGCTGAACCTTCCCGATGCAAAGACAAATGTGCTGGTCGTATCGTATGTCGGTATGAAGACCCAGCAAATTCCCGTTAACGGCCGCACCTTCATTGAAGTTGTCATGGAGGAGGATGCCACGGCACTGGAAGATGTCGTGGTGGTTGGTTATGGTGTGATGAAGAAGAGCGACCTGACCGGTTCGGTGGGCTCGGTAGCAGCCGAGGATATCGCCGCCCGCGGTACGGTTCGCCTGGAGGAGGCCCTGCAGGGCTCGGTGCCGGGTGTCAACATCACGCAGTCCAACTCGCGTGCCGGTGGTAGCTTCTCGATGCAGATTCGTGGTCAGTCGTCGATTACCAAATCGAACGAACCGCTCTACGTAATCGATGGTATCGTGGCAAGCTCGATGGATTTCCTCAATCCCGAGGATATCGAGCGTGTAGACGTGCTGAAGGATGCTTCGTCGACGGCTATCTATGGTTCGCGTGCTTCGGGTGGTGTGATTATGATTACCACGAAGGGCTCGAAGGGCGCCGGTAAGGTTCGCCAGATGCAAATCTCGTACGATGGTTACTATGGTGTTCGTAAGGTGGCCCGCATGCCGGAGTTCATGGATACGCGCCAGTTTATGGACTATCGTATGGCTCGCTACAACGAGTTGGTAAGCGTCGACAGCCAGGGTCATCCGACCTATACGCTGAATAAGGATACGTCGGTGTTCCCCGTAGCAAGCGGTACGGATTACAAGCAGTCGCTTATCTATCAGCGTTACATGAACAACACGACCTACGATTGGGCCGATCAGGTATTGCGCACCGCTACGCAGCAGAACCACTTCCTCTCGATGGAGGGTGCTTCGGAGTCGACGGCCTATCGTTTTGGTGTCGGTTATCAGGGTGAGGAGAACGTCTTCAAGGCCAACGACTATGAGCGTTTGAACCTGAAGGGTGCGTTCGACTCGAAACTCTCGAAGGTTGTTGAACTCGGTATGTCGGCCAACTTCGCCTATACGGTGCAGAACGACTTTACGACCGATGGCTCGAACACCTATTCGCCTTACAACAACGCCTTCTGGTTTGCTCCCGTGCTCTCGCCGTGGGATGATGAGGGTAAGCTTTATGCAGCTCCGGGTAAGCCGGGTGTGAGCGGTATCTCGTTCACCTCGACACCCAACCCGCTTATCGACTTCATTTTGCCGAATGCGTATGTCAACGAGACGCGTAAGTACCAGGTATTTGGTAACTTCTACATGCGTTTCAACCTCTATGATGGTCTGAAATTCACGACCACCTTCTCGCCCAACTACTACAACAGCCGTCAGGGTATCTTCTTCGGTACGGGTGTGACGAATGAGTTCCCGCAGGGCTCGGCTTACTATGTGGCTAAGAAGACCAACTCGGCCGAGGTAATCAATACGAACCGCCTCGACTGGACGTGGGATAACCAAATCGACTATAGCAAGACGTGGGGTGACCACTCGTTGAATGCGATGGGTCTCTTCTCGATGTATGCTACCAACACCGAGACCTACACGATGTCGGGTCAGGGTATCTCGAACGATAAGTTGACGTTCCATGCCATGGAGACCGCTTCGGCCAACAAGACGATGAAGTCGGCTTACACCGAGTCGTCGCTCGTGTCGTTGGCAGCCCGTGTCAACTACTCGTACAAGGGTAAGTACATGGCTACCGTAACCTTCCGTGCCGATGGTTCGTCGCGCTTTGCAAAGGATAACCGTTGGGGTTACTTCCCCTCGGCAGCTGTGGCTTGGCGTATGTCGGAGGAGGACTTCCTGAAGAATGTCGATTGGCTCGATAACTTGAAACTGCGTGCATCGTATGGTGTGACGGGTAACAACAACGTAGGTGACTATGTAACCTCGTCGACGGCTGCCGGTCCTTCGTATACGGTGATTGGCGGTAGCGAAGTGATGGGCTACTATCCGAACGGTCTGGTGGATACCGGTCTGGTTTGGGAGGAGGTCAAGGAGTTTGACTTCGGTGTCGACTTCTCGGCGTTCAATGGCCGCGTAGGTGTAACGGCTGACGTCTATAGCCGTCTGTCGGATGGTCAGATTATGGATTCGACGGTACCTGTTGAGTCGGGTGAGTCGAGCATTACGACCAACATCGGTTCGATTCGCAATGCAGGTATCGAGTTGGGTCTGAACTTCGGTGTGATCCGCACGAAGGATTTCTCGTGGGATGTGAATGTGAACTTCTCGCGCAACTGGTCGAAGATTAAGGAGTTGCCCAATGGTGACGACTACACGAAGAACTGGTTCCTGGGTGAGCGTCTGAACGTGCTGCGTGACTATACGCACACGGCCGTTATCTCGAACGACGGTGTGACGATGCACACGAAGGATGGCGACATCCACTACACGCTCAAGGAGGTCTACGATAAGTATGGCTGGCATGAGGGCGAAATGGGTGTTCATGACTGGAACAACGACGGTAAGATCGACGACAACGATAAGCAGATCTTTGGTTGCACCGATCCGACGTGGATGGGTAGCCTCTCGTCGACGATGGCTTACAAGGGCTTCGACTTCTCGTTCACCATCTACACGAAGCAGGGTCAGTGGAGTCGTT
Organism: Alistipes sp.; assembly: GCA_017623115.1. GTDB lineage: Bacteria > Bacteroidota > Bacteroidia > Bacteroidales > Rikenellaceae > Alistipes. The sequence goes on along the minus strand of JAGAPT010000016.1, from coordinate 9,344 downwards.
CGTACTTCCACGAGCAGTACATGGACTACAACGACCGTGGTCGCCAGAAGATGGCCTTCGACTTCTATGTTCCGGCCGGTGCTTATGCCATGAATGAGGCCGGTGATATCGTGCAGTTGACCGAGTCGAGACCGGGTAAGTACCCCTTCCCGAACAACACGGATAAGGCTGCCGGTGGTTGGTTCTCGTCGAAGGGTAATGCTAAACAGGAGGGTTATCAGTATCACGACACGTCGTTCGTGAAGGTGAAGAACATCACGCTGGGTTACACCTTCCCGAAGGCTTGGATGAAGAAGATTCACCTGAAGCACCTGCGCCTCTATGTGAATGTCCTGAATCCGTTCTGCTGGACCGACTACGAAGGCTTCGATCCTGAGTGGGCAAATGCATCGCTCGTAGACGGTGGCCCGGCTTCGGTTACCTATCAGTTTGGTGCCAACATCAAGTTCTAACTCTTCGGAGATAAAACGCACAAAAAACAGAAGTGAATATGAAAAAATTAATATATCTGGCCGCGTTAGTCGGTGTCTGCTCGCTGACGGCATGCGACGATTTCCTGACGGCCGAGAATAAGAGTAGCGTAACCGATTCGGAGTTTTTCTCAACTGCCTCCGGTTTCCAGTCGCTCGTCAATGATGCCTATGGCAAATTGTTGCTGATTTATGACAACGGCAACGAGGATAACTACTTCTGCTCGGGTACCGATATGTATACCGATGCACGTAATGCTGCCGACCAGCCTCTGCACAAGTGGGCTAACATGACCCCCGAGCATGAGTTGGTAAAGGATTTCTATCTGAACTGCTTCGATGCCATTCGCGCCTGCCGTGCGGTGGAGTTCTATGCTCCCGGTGCATCGGTTTCGGAGGCGGTAAAGGCAAAGGCTATCGATGAGGCCCGCTTCATTGGTTGCTACTTCTACTACCTGATGGTGAACAACTTCGGTGGTGTGCCCCTGGTGAAGGATTTCGCAGCAAGTGCAGTGTCGGGTTACCCGCGTGCTACGGCCAAGGATATTTATGACTACCTGATTTCGACGCTGACGGAGATTATTACCAACAACAACCTGAAGGCATCGACTGCTACGGCCGGTGGTGGCGAGGCTTCGATTGAGGCTGCCAAGGCGCTGTTGGCCAAGACCTATCTTTCGGCTGCATGGGATCTGAATGAGAAAAGCTACTTCGGTGAGGCTGCCAAGTATGCCGACCAGGTGATTGCCGGTCGTAAGCTGACGGCTGATTTCGCTTCGCTGTGGGCTGCTGACTGCACGGGTGACGATAACGCTGAGTTTATCTTCGACCTGGAGTTCTCGAGCGATGTGCATGACAAGGATAACTGCAACAACAACTATCAGGCCTACTTCTCGAACTACTATGGTGGTGCCGAGGAGGGTATGAAGCAGGGCCGCTCGGCTTTCGTTCCGACGCTCCGTATGCTCTACCTCTTTGAGAAGGCCGATAAGCGTTACGAGGCTACCTTCCTGCGTGAGCTGCTCGTGAAGGAGGACTTCTCGAAGGTGTCGACGACGCTCTTCAAGAACGATGCGTCGGGTGCTGCGATTGGTGACTACTTCGGTTGGTATGCCAATGGCAACTCGGCCATGGGTAAGATTGTCGGTGTTTACTATCCCGCACACTGGGAGACGTTGGACGACATCAAGGCTTGGCGTGCACAAGACCCCGAGAACCGCAAGAACACCTTCATCATTCCCCAGAAGGAGAATACATGGGTGATGGAGCCGTGGGGAACCTATAAAGCAGAGTATAACCCCGATATGGAGGGTACGCACAAGTATGATTTGACGGATGCGCTGGCCAAGACGTGGTCGGTACAGCCCTGCCGCAAATTCGACGACGCCACCAATCCGCAGTATTACAGCAAGTCGTTCCGCGATGTGCACCTCATCACGCTGCCCGAGATGTTCCACGTGGCTGCCGAGGCTTATCTCAAGGCTGAGAACCCCACGAATGCACTGGCTCGCCTGAACGAGACGCGTGTACGTGCCGGTATTGCTCCCGAGACGACGGTGACAATCGACAAGATTCTGGAGGAGTCGGCTCGTGAGAGCTTCGGTAACGGCCACCGCCGTATGGATTTGCGCCGTACGCAGAAGTTGGTGGAGTACAACAACCTCTACAATGTCTACCTGAAGGGTACGGCTGCTTCGGCTATTGGCCAGCAACTGCTGTGGCCCATTCCGCAGGCCGCTATTGATGCTAATGCGGCGATGACGGAGGCAGATCAGAACCCCGGCTATTAATATAAGGTATAGTCGCAACCGGAAACGGTTGTTATCACGCGAAAGCGAAGTCCTAATTTGGGCTTCGCTTTTTTTTTGTGGTAGGATGAAAAAAAGCATGAGCGAAATTTGTTTATTCGCAAAAGTTAAGTATCTTTGCACCCGATTTCCGCCCGATTTTTTTTGCGGATGGGAATCACCGCTCTTTGAGTTGAGGTTTTTTCGAAAAATTTGCCCAAAAATTTTGTCGGTAAATTTTTTATGCCTACCTTTGCATTCCGAACGGTTGAAAGATGCCGATGTAGCTCAGTTGGCAGAGCACTTGATTTGTAATCAGGCGGCCGTGGGTTCGAGTCCCTCCATCGGCTCAAACGTCGAGAGGGCGCGAATAAAAGCGATGCTTGCGCGGAGTTGAATAGACGATGTGGCGTGTCGCGAGCGATTTGGGAAGTTACCAGAGTGGCCAAATGGGGCAGACTGTAAATCTGCTGGTTTTTACCTTCGGTGGTTCGAATCCATCACTTCCCACTATAAGCGTGCCGATTGGAGTTGCAAACTCGGGCGACAAAGCGAGGAGGGGCTGAAAGGTCACTCCTTGAATGGTAGAGAGGGGCTGAAAAGTTGCTCTTTGCTGGGTAGAGAGGGGTTGAGAAGATCGCTCTTTGCTGGGTGGAGAGGGATTAAAAGCTATTCTCTGTAGGATGAAGGGGGCCTGATTGGGCTGCCTTTGTGTTGTCGATGCGAGAAAACCTGCTCTGATGCGGTATGTTTTTGCGGAAGTAGCTCAGTTGATAGAGCATTAGCCTTCCAAGCTAAGGGTCGCGAGTTTGAGCCTCGTCTTCCGCTCAAGGGTTCGGGTGTGGCAAACAGCCGAACCCATAAAACGGAATAAAGTGAGAAACATTATTATACTTTAAAACTTAACACAACTATGGCAAAAGAAAAATTTGACCGTTCCAAACCGCACGTAAACATCGGTACTATCGGTCACGTAGACCACGGTAAGACGACCTTGACGGCCGCTATCACCACCGTTCTGGCTAAGAATGGTCTGTCGGAGCTCCGCTCGTTCGACTCGATTGACAACGCTCCCGAGGAGAAAGAGCGTGGTATCACGATCAACACCTCGCACGTTGAGTATCAGACGGCTAACCGCCACTACGCTCACGTAGACTGCCCGGGTCACGCCGACTATGTGAAGAACATGGTAACGGGTGCTGCCCAGATGGACGGTGCCATCCTCGTAGTTGCTGCAACGGACGGTCCGATGCCCCAGACGAACGAGCACGTACTGCTGGCTAAGCAGGTGAACGTTCCCCGCATCGTTGTCTTCCTGAACAAGTGCGACATGGTTGACGATCCCGAGATGCTCGACCTCGTTGAGATGGAGGTTCGCGACCTGCTTTCGAAGTATGACTTCGACGGCGACAACGCTCCTATCATCCGCGGTTCGGCTCTTGGTGGTCTGAATGGTGAGCCCACTTGGGAGGAGAAGATCATGGAGCTCATGAATGCTGTAGATGAGTATGTACCCATTCCGGCACGTGAGAACGAGAAGCCGTTCCTGATGCCTGTCGAGGACGTGTTCTCGATCACGGGTCGTGGTACCGTTGTAACGGGTCGTATCGAGACCGGTATCATCCACGTTGGTGATCCCGTTGAGATTATCGGTCTTGGCGAGAAGTCGCTGAACTCGACCTGTACGGGTGTTGAGATGTTCCGCAAGCTCCTCGATGAGGGTGAGGCCGGTGATAACGTAGGTCTGTTGCTCCGCGGTATCGACAAGAAGGAGGTTAAGCGCGGTATGGTAGTTGCCAAGCCGGGTTCGATTAAGCCTCACACGGAGTTCAAGGCTGAGGTCTACATCCTGAAGAAGGAGGAGGGTGGCCGTCACACGCCGTTCCACAACAAGTATCGTCCCCAGTTCTATCTGCGTACGATGGACGTAACCGGTGAGGTTTCGTTGCCCGCAGGTGTTGACATGGTGATGCCGGGTGACCACATCACGATTACCGTGAAGCTGATCTACCCCGTAGCATTGAACGCAGGTCTCCGTTTCGCTATCCGCGAGGGTGGTCGTACGGTAGGTGCCGGTCAGATTCTGGAGATTGTTGAGTAATACACTCGACGACCAACGAGAAGCGGTGTAATCCGCACCGCTTCTCATTTTTAGGAGCATAGTTCAAGGGTAGAATAGCGGTCTCCAAAACCGTTGATGGGAGTTCGAATCTCTCTGCTCCTGCTTGTTTAGAAGAAGAAAGTTATGTTCAATTACATCAAAGAGTCCTATAACGAGCTCGTAAATAAGGTGACGTGGCCTTCGTTCCCGCAGCTTCAGAGCTCGACGATTGTGGTGATGGTGGCTTCGGCTATCTTCGCCGTTGTCGTTTTGGCTATGGACCTCACGTTCGAGAACGTGATGGAGTTCATCTACGAGACGCTTGGCCATCTGGGTCGTTAATAGCACCATTTAGCGATGAGTGAGATTCAGAAGCAGTGGTATGTAGTGCGCGCCGTGGGCGGCAAGGAGGGAAAGGTCAAGGAGTATCTCGATAAGGAGATTCGCCTCGGCAAACTCGAAGACTACATCTCGCAAGTGTTGATACCTACGGAGAAGTATTATACGATCCGTAACGGCAAGAAGGTCTCCAAAGAGAAGGTTTCCTATCCGGGTTATGTCCTGGTGGAGGCGGCTTTGGTAGGCCAAATTCCTATGATTATTCGTAATATTCCCAATGTGTTGGGTTTCTTAGGCGAAACGAAAGAAGATAGCCGCAAGATGGTGGCTGCGCCCCTTCGTCCACAAGAGGTAGCGCGTATTCTGGGTCGCGTCGACGAAATCAACGCCATGGAGGAAGAAAACGAAATACCGTTCTTCGTCGGCGAGACCGTGAAGGTCACCGATGGCCCTTTCTCAAGCTTCCAGGGTACCATCGAGGCTGTCGATAACGAGCGCAAGAAACTCACGGTATCGGTGAAGATATTCGGGCGCAAGACTCCGATGGAGTTGAGTTTCACACAAGTAGAAAAAGAATAATTAACAAAGGAAAACTATGGCAAAAGAGGTTGCTGCATTTATTAAATTGCAGATCAAAGGTGGTGCCGCCAATCCTTCGCCTCCGGTAGGTCCGGCATTGGGTTCTAAGGGAGTCAACATCATGGACTTCTGCAAGCAGTTCAATGCACGTACGCAGGACAAGGCAGGTAAGGTTCTTCCGGTCATCATCACCGTTTACAGCGATAAGTCGTTCGACTTTGTTGTAAAACAGCCGCCTGTAGCTATTCAGCTCAAGCAAGCAGCCAATGTTCAGACGGGTTCCGCACAGCCTAACCGCGACAAGGTAGGTCAGGTAACGTGGGATCAGGTTCGTGAGATTGCACAGGACAAGATGCCTGATATGAACTGCTTTACGATTGAGGCTGCAATGCGCATGGTTGCCGGTACTGCCCGCAGTATGGGTATCAAAGTCGTGGGTGAATTTCCTAACAACTAAAGAAGAAGATGAGTAAGTTGACGAAAAACCAAAAGAATGCCATCGCCAAGGTGGAGGCCGGTAAGGCCTACAAACTCTCGGAGGCTGCCGCTCTTCTGAAGGAAATCACGTTCACGAAATTTGATGCTTCGGTAGATGTCGACGTGCGTCTGGGTGTAGACCCGCGCAAGGCTAACCAGATGGTTCGTGGTGTGGTAACGCTGCCCCACGGTACGGGTAAGGTGGTTCGCGTGTTGGTGCTCTGTACTCCTGAGAAGGAGGCCGAGGCACAGGCCGCAGGCGCCGATTTCGTAGGCCTTGACGAGTATGTAGACAAGATTAAGGCTGGCTGGACCGATGTAGACGTTATCATCTGCACGCCGAACGTAATGGGTAAGGTAGGTGCGCTGGGTCGTATTCTGGGTCCCCGCGGCCTGATGCCGAACCCCAAGACGGGTACGGTAACGATGGACGTTGCAAAGGCTGTACAGGATGTGAAGGCCGGTAAGATCGACTTCAAGGTCGACAAGTTCGGTATCGTTCACACGTCGGTAGGTAAGATTTCGTTCTCGGCAGAGCAAATCGTAGAGAATGCGAAAGAGGTGCTGAATACGATTATCAAACTCAAGCCGTCTGCCGCTAAAGGTACTTATGTGAAGAGCATTTATCTCTCGACCACGATGAGTCCCGGTTTGCAGATTGAGCCCAAATCAGTAGAAACCAAATAATTAAGGAGGACAGTTAGAGATGACAAAGGAAGAAAAACTGGTTGTTATTAACAGCCTCGCCGAGCAGCTCGAAGCATATCCTCACTTCTACATCACCAACATCGAGGCTTTGAACGCTGAGCAGACAGCTTCGTTGCGTCGCAAGTGCTTCGAGAACGAGGTGAAGCTCGTAGTCGTAAAGAATACGCTCTTCGCCAAGGCGTTGGAGAAGGTGGAGAAGGCTGATGCTGATTTGGTAAGCACTTTGGAGGGTCCGACCTCGATTATGTTCACCAACGTAGCCAAGGCTCCGGCCGTGCTTATCAAGGAGTTCCGCAAGAAGTCGGATAAGCCGGTATTGAAGGCAGCTTTTGCTGAGGGTTGCGTTTACGTAGGTGATAATCAGCTCGACGCTCTGTGTAACATTAAGTCGAAGGAGGAGTTGGTTGCCGATATCATCGCCCTGCTCCAGTCGCCGGCCAAGAATGTTATTTCTGCACTGCAGGGTGCTGCAGGTCAGAAGATCGCGGGCCTCGTAAAGACGCTCGAGGAGAGAAACAATTAATCACAAAAGAAACAAACAAAATTTTAATAATCTACTACTATGGCAGATATCAAGAAACTTGCTGAAGAATTGGTGAACCTGAAGGTTACCGAGGTAAACGAACTTGCACAGATCCTCAAGGAGGAGTATGGCATTGAGCCGGCTGCTGCCGCTGTTGCTGTTGCAGCTCCCGCTGCAGGCGCAGGTGAGGCTGCTGCTGCTGAGAAGACGTCGTTCGACGTTGTTCTGAAGAGCGCAGGCCAGGCCAAGCTGCAGGTAATCAAGGCCGTTAAGGAGGCTGCTGGTTTGTCGCTGGGCGACGCCAAGGCTCTCGTTGACGCTGCTCCGAAGGCTGTAAAGGAGGGTGTTTCGAAGGAGGAGGCTGAGGCCCTGAAGAGCGCTCTCGAGGAGGCAGGTGCTGAGGTAGAGCTGAAATAGTTCGCCGGCTGTGGAAACAGCCCTCAGACAACAGGTATAGAGCTTGACACATTGCGTGTTGGCTCTATGCCTTTTCTGGTCTAAAGTGCGGGAGTGCCGATTTAGGAGCTGTGCCCGCCTTTGACATGTCAAGCCCCGAGGTGCGAGTGAATGCTTGCACTGGGGCTTCTTTTTCTTCGGCCAGGCCGATTGAAAGGGGTGGTGAGGTTGGTTTGATGATTTGAAAATCAATCGATTGCGTGTTTTTTGACGCCCTTGGGAGGTTGAAAAAACAAACTGACGCGCCTTTCAATGGTTGCCGGGCCAACCAAATGAAAACAACGAACGTACGAGCATTCTCCGATTGTAGAGTGAATCCCGGCATCGGGCTCTCCAATCCGCGCGTACGGCCATCCTCCCGGGGTGGCAGAAATAGAGGACACGCAGGATGAAGAACATCCGTAGAGTGGGGCTGTGTATGGAAGCTCGTCTATGAGGATGTGTCATCATGGGTGTCAAAGCAAAAAATTAAAGGTTTTTTACCGATGTCCAACACCAAAACACAACAAAGAATCAGCTTCGCCACGGTGAAGAATCGGGTTCCCTATCCCGACTTGCTGGAGGTGCAGTTGAAATCATTCCGTGATTTCTTCCAGATGGACACGACGGCCGAGAATCGTAAGAACGAGGGCCTCTACAAGGTGTTCCAGGAGAATTTCCCCATCACGGATACTCGAAACAATTTCGTTCTCGAGTTTATCGACTATTACATCGACCCGCCCCGCTACACCATCGAGGAGTGCTTGGAGCGTGGTTTGACCTACAGCGTGCCTTTGAAGGCAAAGCTGAAGCTCTACTGTACGGACGACGAGCATGAGGATTTCGGCGTAGTCGTACAGGATGTCTATTTCGGCACGATTCCTTACATGACCGAGCGTGGTACGTTCGTCATCAATGGTGCCGAGCGCGTCATTGTATCGCAGTTGCACCGCTCGCCGGGTGTCTTCTTTGGCCAGAGCATGCACACGAACGGTACAAAGCTCTATTCGGCGCGTATCATTCCGTTCAAGGGCTCGTGGATTGAGTTCGCAACGGATATCAACAACGTGATGTATGCCTACATCGACCGTAAGAAGAAGTTGCCCGTAACGACGTTGTTGCGCGCTATCGGTTTCGAGGCAGATCAGCAGATTCTGGAGATTTTCGACCTGGCTGATGAGGTGAAGGTAACGAAGACGAATCTGAAGAAGGCCGTAGGTCGTAAGTTGGCAGCCCGTGTGCTGACCTCGTGGGTCGAGGATTTCGTAGATGAGGATACGGGTGAGGTTGTTTCGATTGAGCGTAACAACGTCATCGTAGACCGCGAGACGGTTCTCGAGGAGGAGCACATCGAGCAGATTATCGAGAGCGGCACGAAGACGATTCTGCTGCACAAGGAGAATCCCTCGGGCATCGACTTCTCGATTATCTACAACACGCTTCAGAAGGACCCGTGCAACTCCGAGAAGGAGGCTGTCTTCTACATCTACAGACAGTTGCGCGCTTCGGAGCCGCCCGATGAGTCGACGGCTCGTGATGTTATCGAGAAGTTGTTCTTCTCGGATAAGCGTTACGACCTGGGTGATGTGGGTCGCTACCGCATCAATAAGAAGCTCAACATGGAGATTGACCCCGCGATTCGCACGCTGACGCGCGAGGATATCATCGCCATCATCAAGTACCTGATTCAGCTCATCAACTCGAAGGCCGAGGTGGATGATATCGACCACTTGTCGAATCGTCGTGTCCGCACGGTGGGCGAGCAGCTCTCGAATCAGTTCTCGATCGGTTTCGTACGTATGGCCCGCACGATTCGTGAGCGCATGAACGTCCGCGACAACGAGGTCTTCACGCCCGTTGACCTGATCAATGCGAAGACCCTGTCGTCGGTGATCAACACCTTCTTCGGTACGTCGCAGCTCTCG
>JAGAPT010000001.1 GCA_017623115.1 Alistipes sp. | reverse complement strand
TCGGCTGACTCCGCAAGCGGCTTCTGTCCTCGCCTCTCGCCTCTCTCCTCTCTCCTCTTCGCTCATTCCTCTTTCCTCTTTCCTCTTTCCTCCCAGTCCTCCCAAAATTCCCAGTCCTCCCAACTCTCCCAAAACCTCACAAAAAATCAGCCACCCCGAAACCCGAGGTGGCTGAGATACAAAAATTCTACGTGCTTATTTTACATACGTAAGTGTAGCCGATGCAATACCTACTTGATTATTTGTACTACTGAAGGTAATCTTCACTGCATTGGTTCCTGCAGGAAGCTCAGTACTCTCAATCTCGAAGTTCGTCGAGGTAATACCCGTAGTTGAATAAGATGTACCACCATTGATACTATAATGCAACGTAATTGTTTGTGCTCTAGTAGTCCATTTCTTGCACACAAATTTCACTGACTTAATCGTCGACTGATTCGTCATCACAATCGTCACAGGTGCACCCTTACCAACAGGGCAATCTGTAATAGTTCCTGTTTGACGATTATGTTTCGTGAAATCAACCGTTGCTTCATCATAGGTAACGACATGTTGCCCATACGAAGTCGTCCATGTCGAAAAACCTTCAATCTTGGTAAAATCATACGTTACTGTAGTCTCCGTGCCACCGGTAGCCGGCTTTCCTGCTTGAGTAATCACAAGCGTATAAACCTTGCTGCCATTCTCGTTTGAGGTGGTTGCAACAACATAAGCACTACGCGGGTCAGCAGACTCATTCTGGTTTGTTGCCTGATAGGTCAAAACACCGTCTTTATAACTTGTAGTTAGCCAGGTGCTTGCGATAGAGTAGGCCTCATCGTCATATGCAGCAACGCTCACACTGGTAGCATCGGTAGTTACCGTTACTGTGTGTGCCGCTACATCATCATAGGTAATTGCAGTGCTCTCCTCACCCCAAGCCAAATCGGGAAGTTTTACAAAATTAACGGGTTTTAGATAGAGATTCTTAATGCCATTAGTTGTTGCAGTTTCATAGAACCCAAACCCATATTGTGCGTCGGCATTTTTAGCCAAGATACGTATACCGCCACTGGTTGTAATATAGTTCGTTCCATCTGCTTGAGGTGCGATTGCAACCGTATATGCAGTCGAAGACAAAGGTGCTTTATTGCCACTTACCCACGAGATATATTGGCCATTGTTGCTAATCGTATATCCACCATTAACAGCTTTGATTTGCCAAACAAGATCGGCATCGGAGGTGGTGTACGTTGCACTTTCAGCATTCCAATCATTCAAAAGGGTATAAGCTCGGCGATCGCCATCTGCCTGTACACTCATGGCGCAATAACCATTGGTCGCCTCTGCCACAATCACATAATCACCATCAGCAATTGTTTCTACCTCTTCCGGTGCATCAAACGCAAAGTTCAGCGTCGTAATCTTACCCGGCTTCGAGAGCGACGAACCTACGGGAATGGTATAGGTCTTGGTCACCACCTGATCGCCGCCATCCGTTACCGTTACCGTTACCGTCTCGGCTGCTTCGGCACCAAACGGACATACATTGAGGTAGAACTCGGCCTTGCCATCAAAAGCAGCAATATTCTCCGCACCTGTCACAGCCAGGTTAACATAGTTGTAGGTGTAGCTGTCGCCGCTCGACTGGTAAGTCGGGTCACCCGTCAGCGTCGTGTAGAAGGTACCCGAAATCTTCTCTGTCTCGGTCTCAAACTTTATGTTCTTAATCGAGATAGGCTCATCCGTAGCATTGGTAACAACCACCTTCACCAGCGTCGAGAGGTGCTTGAACTGCAAAGCGGGCTTCTCACCGGCTGCAACATCCAGAGCCACACCATAGAGGGGTGCATTGGCACCGGCAATGTGCTTCTGGTTGTTGTTGCCATCCTGCTGCTGGGCCTTATCGGCAATCTTGTTATAGGCCGTCTTGGCAGGCGACGAGCTGCTATATCCATTGTATTGGCTATACGGATAGAAGGCATACCAATCATACGATGCCTCGGTCAGCTCTGCGGCGAGCGTACCACGGAAGGTGCTCGTAGCGAGATCCTCCTCGGCAATCGCAAACGAGCCGTGCGAGGTGTAGGTCTTCTCGCCCGAAACATTCGTCCATACGTTGATGGCATCAGCAGCAGCCCATGCGGTCTGAATGCCGTCAGCCACCGTACGACCACCATCCAAGTCGGCTACAAGCTCAAATGCGCCTGCGCCGGCGGGATTCATCTGCTCCTCTACTGCATCCTTCGAGCAGCAGGTCAGGGCCAATGCTGCGAGCATCAAACCCAGCGAAAAAATCTTCTTCATCTCTTTTCTCTTTTTTTTGTTGCTTACTCGAATTACTCCTGCGGGTCGATGGTGTCACCATTTCCCCAATCGTCAATTACGCCATCCGTGCTGGCAGCAAATCCCTGCTCGACGCTCACCGTGAGCAGCTCCAAGGCCGGTGCCTCATAGGCCGTGCCTTGCATCAAGGTCTTCTTCATACAGAAATCTTTTTTGTTGTAAAAGATAACAGTGGTCTGTGGGTAGCTCTCTGCAGGCAGAATTTTTGGGAATTTTGGGGGCGTTGGGAATTTTGGGAGAGGGCGTTGTCGGGGCAGTTTTTACTGAAATTCGTGAAAGTTGGACTTTTTAGTGCTTGTTGGCTTAAATTTAAGTGGTAAATATTTCGTTATCAGCAAGAATATGCCTACCTTTGTAGCCTATTGTTTACCTGTGTGGCGATAGCCCGTGTCGGGGTATCGAAACCGTGGGAACAAAAGGGGGAGGTGACCCTAAAAAAGAGACCGAAAAAGTTTTGTTAATTACTTGATAATCAAACACAATAAATAACAACAAATTTTACAACAAAAAAGATTTCTGTATGAAGAAGACCTTGATGCAAGGCACGGCCTATGAGGCACCGGCCTTGGAGCTGCTCACGGTGAGCGTCGAGCAGGGATTTGCTGCCAGCACGGATGGTACTATCAGTGACTGGGAGGATGATGGTGATGATTTGAATGCTTAACATCAAAAACAGAGAGACATGATGAAGAAGATTTTTTCGCTGGGTTTGATGCTCGCAGCATTAACCCTGACCAACTGCTCAAAGGATGCAGTAGAGGAGCATGTGATGCCCGCAGGCAGCGCAGATTTTGAGATTTTCGCCTCGACCGATGAAGGTCGTACAGCTAATGAGGGTTTGAAAACCGTTTGGAAGGGTGGAGACCAGGTAAATCTGTTCCACAGTAATTCGGATGGCACTTATTTCTCGAATGGTTCGTTCACCATTGCTGAGGAAGATGTAGCAACCAACCGCTTTACCGGTAAGACGGCTTATGAGTTAGGTGCCGACTCGCTCTACAATTGGTATATGATTTATCCCTATAAGTCATTTATTAAGGATCCCGCCAATGAGGAGGATCCGGAGAATAACATCGGTGGTTACTTCTACATCGGTTCGCGCTCGGATTCTTCGCAACACCAGACGGAGCCCGACAACATGAAACACATCGCCGGTACGGATGTACCTCTCTATGGCTTTGTAGCCGATGTGCTGGGTAGCGAGAAGCCGATGTTGACAATGAAGCACGTCACCAGCGTTGTGGAGTTCAATATTTCAAATCCCACCGCTAACGATTTGACGGTTACCGAGATTGCTCTGACGGCTCCCGAGGCGATTTGCGGTTCGTTCTATCCCCACTTCACGGCCGATGGCCAATTCTCGATGACCAATCATCCCACATATACGGCTTCGACGGCTCGCTTGAGCATTACCGATGGTGTGGTGTTGGCCGGTGAGAGTGCAACATTCTACATGGTTGTTAAGCCTTTTGCATTGGCTGCCGACAAGGAACTGACCATCAAAGTTACGGCCGATGCCGGTGTTTGCACCAAGACCATTACGGGCAAGGCTACCACCTTCACGGCCGGTAAGATTAAGACGATTAACTTCACCTACGTAGCTCCGGTGGTTGAGCAAAAAACATGGTCACTGATCACCTCGGTAGATGATTTGGTAGACGGCAAGTATGTGATCTTGGCCAAGGATCAAGCCGGCACTATTGGTTATCTGCCGGCCGAGGCTACGACAACTAATCCACGTTTCCCTTCGCAAGAGATTTTCGATACAACCACCAATACTTATTCGGCAAGCGTCCCCGAGGGAATGATTTGGAATTTTGCGCAGAATGCTGCGGGTAATTGGGTGATTACGACCAATGGTGGTGATTATTTCTATGGCATCAACGAAGCTCAGGGCTTAAAAGTCGGAGATACAGAAGATGCTTGGAAGATTACTACTCATTCGAAGAATGCTGCAGCAGTTACCTTCCGCAATGATGATGTAGCACGCAATGCCGGTGTATACCACAAAGATGGAGTAGGCAACTCTTGGCGCAGTTACGATGGTGATACCTTCTCCAACTACGGAACAAATGGCATTGGTGCTCAGATTATCCTTTACTACTGCGGTACAATTGCCGAGAAAGAGCAGTTGGCTACACCGACCGTAACGGCTACGGCAGAGGGTAAAACGATTACCGTTTCTTGGACGGAGGTTGCCAATGCAGGTAGCTATGAGGTAACCTGCGGTGGTGAAACGCCAGTGATTGTTAACGATGCGTTAACCTATACGTTTGCGGATTTAGATTATGAAACCACCTATGAGATTTCGGTTGTGGCTCTTCCCGCTACCCCCCAAACGCATAAAGCTTCAGAGGCCGGCACGGCCTCGGCAACGACGGAGCCTAAACCAGCTGACGCATTGCAAACCTATACATGGACGCTTGCAACGGGAGAATTAGGCACTAATGGTAACGGCACAACACCTCTATCCTCCATTACGAAAGGATCCCCCTCTTTGACTTGGGCTGCTCAATACACATGGAAAACAAACTCCTATTTAGGTTGGAATAGTTCTTCTTATGGTGTTCAAATTGGATCTAGCGGCAATCCTGTTACTTTGGTAACACTCTCGACCACATTTGGGAGTCAAATCGAGTCCATAACAATTGGCGGAGCCACGGCAAGTTCCGGTAATGCATCAGTAGCAGTAAAAGTTGGTGATACGACCTTTACATGCAATGGAGCTAATACAGCTAAGATGGAAATTAATAATAGCACTGCGGCTTATAAGTTTACAACTCCGACTGCTGTGACCGGAGAGATTGTTATCACAATTACCAACTCGGCATCCAAGGCAGTATATTTGCGTGAGATTCAAATCAACAAATAGTTGATAGCTTATTCTTTTTTCAGCCACCTCGGGTTTCGGGGTGGCTGATTTTTTGTGAGGTTTTGGGAGGATTGGAAGGATTGGGAGGATTGGGAGGAAAGAGCGAAGAGGAGAGAGGAGAGAGGCGAGGACAGAAGCCGCTTGCGGAGTCAGCCGAGCCGGAGCAAAGTCAAGCCTGCACAGCAGGATTAAAGAGGAGAGAGTAGAATATGTTTTGGGCGTACTCGCAAAATTCCCAAAATTCATAACACCCCCAAAACTCCCAACTTATCCGTATCTTTGGCTTCGCCTTAGATACTCCCGTTCGGTAGCATGCATGTAAACTTGCTTTTGCCCTCACTTATCCGTATCTTTGCCCCGTCAAAGCATATAGACCATGAAGCAATCCCAACGAACTCCGGCCGCGTGGGTGGCGGCTATACCGCTCATCCTGCTCACACTCCTCTTCTATCTTGTGATTCGCTGTTTCGGTGGCGATGCCATCTACGGTGGCAGTCAGATAGCCCTCCTCTCGGCCTCCTCCCTGGCGGCGATGATTGCCGTCGTAGGGTACCGAGTGCCGTGGAGTCGGTTAGAGGAGTCCATCATCGAGCATATCCGCTCCTCGACCTCGGCCATCCTCATCCTGCTGCTCATCGGAGCCATCTCGGGAACCTGGATGGTCTCGGGCGTGGTACCAACACTGATTTACTACGGACTGGAGATTCTCCATCCGAGTTACTTCCTGGTCGCCACGGCCCTGATTTGCGGAGGTGTATCGCTCATGACGGGTAGTTCGTGGACCACGATTGCCACCATCGGCGTAGCGTTGATGGGTGTGGGCAATGCCATGGGGCTGCCCGAAGGGTGGGTTGCCGGAGCGATTATCTCGGGAGCCTACTTTGGTGATAAGCTCTCGCTGCTCTCCGACACCACCGTCCTGGCCTCCTCGACAGTCGGCGTGCCCATCTTCACCCACATCCGCTACATGCTCTACACGACCATCCCCTCGATGGTCGTAGCCCTCATCGTCTTTGCCATCGCCGGCCTCACGTTGCCCCATGCCAGCGATGCAGCAAGCGACCTCTACGCCTCGACTTTAGCCGAGGTGTTCCACCTCTCGCCATGGTTGCTCGTCGTACCTATTTTGACCGGCGTGCTCATTGCCCGTAAGTTGCCGGCCCTCATCACCCTCTTTGCCGCTGTGCTCTTTGCCTGCGTGGCGATGCTCGTGGCCCAGCAGCCCCTCATCAACGAGGTGGCAGGGGTCACCCAAGGGGATTTTCTCTCGACCTTCAAGGGAATTCTCATCACCTGCTACGGCTCGACAGCCATCGAAACGGGAAATGCGCAGCTCAACGACCTGGTATCGACGGGTGGCATGGGCGGCATGATGAATACCGTGTGGCTCATCCTCTGCGCGATGGTCTTTGGCGGCATCATGACCGGCAGTGGCATGTTGCGTGCCCTCACCGACATCTTCCTGCGCTGGGTGCGTCGCACCGTCGCCTCCGTAGCATCGACCGTCGGAGCAGGCATCTTCTTCAACCTCTGCTCGGCCGACCAATACATCTCGATTATCCTCACAGGACGTCTCTTCAAGGAGCTCTACGAGGAGCGCGGTCTCGAGCCCCGTCTCTTGAGTCGTGCCGTCGAGGACTCGGCAACGGTTACCTCGGTGCTCATCCCCTGGAACTCCTGCGGCATGACGCAAGCCACGGTCTTGGGCGTGGCGACCTTCATCTACCTCCCCTACTGCATTTTCAACCTCGTGAGCCCGCTCATGTCCATCCTCGTGGCGGCCATCGGCTGGCACATCAAACGTAAGCGATGAAAAATTACCGTCTTGTCATCTTCGACCTCGATGGCACCCTGCTGAATACCATCGGCGACCTGGCCGAGGCATCGAATCACATGCTCTCATTGCGCGGGCTGCCCACCCACGACTATGCCACCTACTGCACTTATGTCGGCAACGGCATCATGCGTCTTGTCGAGCGGGCCCTCCCCGAGGCGTGGCGCACCGCGGAGCAGGTCGCAGCGGCTCGTGCCGACTTCCTCGGCTACTACATCGAACACATCGACCGCAAGACAACACCCTACGCCGGCATTCCGGAACTACTCACCACCCTGCAGGCGCGAGGCATTCGGCTGGCTGTTGCCTCGAATAAGTTTCAGGCCGGCACCGAGAAACTCATCCGCTCCTACTTCCCCTCGATTCGTTTCGACGTCATCTTCGGACAACGGCCCGATGTTCCCCTCAAGCCCGATCCGGCAGTCGTCGAGGAGATTCTTTCACGCACGGGTGTTGCCCGCGAGGAGGTGCTCTATGTGGGTGATTCGGGGGTCGACATCACCACCGCACACGCCGCAGGCCTACGCGCCATCGGTGTATCGTGGGGCTTCCGAGCCCGGGAGGAGTTACTTCAGGCTCATGCCGACCGCATCATCGACCATGCCGAGGAGTTGCTGACAGAGTGGTAAAACAAAGGGTGTGTCCAATTGTTGGACACACCCTTATTCTTTGCAGTTGTATAACAAGGAGCGTTTATTTAATCTCGCGGTCGGGGTGTGCCGCCAAGAATTGCGCCCAACTCTTCGAGCCCCCCTTCGCCCCCTTTTTCGTACCACCCAGGCCTTTAGCACGGTTGTCGGCCAAAGCCTGATAGAGGGGATTCGAGGTCATATAGTAATGGCACAACGCCACAGCCATGCCATCGGTCGCATCAAGCCGCTTGGGGGGTTCATCCACCGCCAACGTGCGGCACACGATAGCGGCCACCTGCTCTTTCGAGGCCGAGCCACGTCCCGTGATACACTGCTTGATGCGCATCGGAGCATACTCGAAGACCTGCCTGTCCCGACTCAACGCTGCAGCCATGGCCACCCCTTGGGCACGTCCCAATTTGAGCATCGACTGCACATTCTCGCCAAAGAAGGGGCTTTCGAGTGCCACTTCGCGGGGATTATACTGCTCGATAAGGGCTCCAACCCGCTCGAAGATGTAGCGCAGTTTGGCATAAGGATCGCTCAGTTTATGGAGATCTATCTCCCCTAACACCACCGAGCGCACCGCACGACCTTCGACCTCCAACACGCCATAACCCATGTAGTTCGTGCCGGGGTCAATGCCCATGATGCGAAATGTCTCCTGCGCAACCATATACCGCTATTCGGCCATGGCCGCATTGGCAAAGCCAACCGAGATAAAGGTCAGCACATCGGGCAATGCCGTCTGCCAATAACGCCACGTATGGCCACCGTCACGCATACGGAATTCGATGGGGATTCCCTGCTCACGGAAGGCCATGTAGAAACGGATGTTACCCATATAAAGATAGTCATCATCGCCACAATCGACCCACCAACGCACCGTGCGCACCAAGGCACGCCCCTCGTCACTCTGCTCGCGCAGCACACGCAGCGTATAGTTGTCGGCAATCGCCTTCATATAGGCAGGATGACGTTTCTTGTTATAAGCCATCGAATCGAGGGCTCCACTGAGCGGACAAGAGGCACCGAAGAGTTCGGGATGACGCAAGGCATAGACAGCCGAGCCTCCTCCGCCCATCGAAAGACCTGCCACAGCGCGATAGCAACGCTCGGCACGAATCGGATAGTGAGCCTCAACGGCCGGCATAAACTCCTCAAAGAAGAAGCGTTCGTAAGGCCACCCCTCGACATTGAAATAACCCATACCGAATCCGTTGTGGCGAGGTCCCTCGCCCGAAGCATCCGGCATCACAACGATCATCGGCACCGCCTTTCCCTCGGCAATCGTCTCGTCGCAGATGCGAAGCATATCACCTTCGTCAATCCACGAGCGGTGCGTACCGCTTGCTCCGTGTAACAGGTAGAGCACCGGATAGCGTTTTGCCGGGTCATAGCCCTCAGGCAGATAGACCGAGCAAACCTTCTCCACGCCCAACAACGCACTCTTCACCGTGAATGCTTCTACACGCCCCTTGGCTGTGGCCGAAAGAGCCACCATCCCCAAGAGCAACACACCAATGAATCGTTTCATAGGATACTGTATTTCGTTTTACCTAAATTAGTCGAGCAACTCGGCCAGTTTCGCCTTCACCTCCTCGCCGCGCAGGTTGACAGCCACGATGGTACCCGTAGCGCAATCAATCAGGTAGTTCGAGGGAATCGAACGCACGGCATAGTCGGCAGCGGCAGCATTCTGCCACCCCTTCAGGTCGCTCACATGGAGCCAGTTCAGGCCCTTCTCCTCGACGGCCTTCCACCAAGCCTCGCCATTGTTATCGAGCGATACGCCGAAAATCTCGAAGCCTTTTGCCTTATAGGCATCGTAGGCCTCCTTCAGATGGGGCACCTCGGCCATGCAGGGGCCGCACCACGAAGCCCAGAAGTCGAGCAGGACATACTTATTGGCGGGATTCTCCACCACCGTCTTGAGGGCAACCTCGTTTCCCTCCTTATCAGCCTGCACGAAGTCGATGTAGGGCTGACCGGGCTCGGTGCGCATCTTCTGGTCGACCATCTCCTGAATCTTCTGCATCATAGCCGTCTGCTGCATCTCGGGCGTAAAGGTGGCAATCATCTCCTTCACCTCCGTTGCGGGGAGCGAGTAAGCCGCATTCTGCAGCTGCATTACACCAAAAAGGTTGTCCTTATTGGCCTCCAAAGCGGCATCACCCAACGCCTCAAACTCCTGCTCGATGGCGGCACGACGCTCGTCGCTCGTTGCCTCGTTGCGATACTCGCTAACGAGTTTGAAGGCCTCGTCGTTCATCGCCTTATAGGCATCGTTGGCCTTCGTACCGGTTACGACATAGTCGCCCGACTCGGTTACGCCGAAGGTCATTGCACCCTCCTCCACAATGCAGAGCGCACGTACCGATGCAGCACGCACATCCGCAGCATTGGCAATATAAGCCACCTTGGGCTCGGCTACCGTGCCCTCAAAGAGGAAGGCACCATTATCAACCTTGGCCGAGTCAATCACGCCATCGTTGTTGGTCAGGTAGAGCATCTCTACGCCCTCCACTTGACCCGAAATCGTATACTTGGGTTGCTGTGCACACCCTACCATCACGGCTGCGGCAAGCGCAACCCACATCATTTTTTTCATCGCTTTATTCGTTTTTAAGGGTTTTCATCTCTTTCTCCAACTGACGCACCGCGCGGTCAATCTCGGGCAGTCGCTTGAAGACAGCCGCAGCACGGTGATACTGCATACCCGGCAGTGCGGGATAGCCGAAGCGAATCTCATCGTCGGGTACATTCTTATCCAGACCACTCTTCGAGCCGACCTTCACACGGTCACCAATGGTCACGTGGTCGGCAATACCCACCTGACCGGCCAGGAAGCAGTTCTTGCCCACCTTCGACGTGCCGGCGATACCGGTCTGTGCCGACGAGACGGTGTGCTCGCCAATCTGCACGTTGTGGCCGATTTGAATCAGGTTGTCGAGTTTCACGCCACGGCGAATAATCGTCGAGTCGGTCTTGGCGCGGTCGATACAAGTGTTGGCACCGATCTCCACATCATCCTCGATAATCACGTTACCGAGCTGCGGAATCTTGTCGAACCCGCCCTCGGCATTGGGCATAAAGCCGAAGCCATCGGCACCAATCACAGCCCCTGCATGCAGGATGCAGTTCTTGCCGATGTGGCACCCCTCGTAGATCTTCACACCGGCATAGAGCGTCGTACCCTCGCCGATGGTTACACCGGCACCGATGTAGACCTGCGGATAGATTTGGCAGTTGGCACCCACCTTGGCACCCTGCTCGATGACGGCAAAATCACCCACATAGGAGTCGCCCTCGATCGTTGCGCCCTCGGCTACCGAGGCACGCTCCGAGATACCCTTGCGACGGGGTTTCGAAGCGGCATACATCTGTAACAGGCGCACGATGCACTCGGCCACGTTCTCCACCTTGACGAGCGTCGCCGGCACCTCCTGCGAAGGCTCGAAACTCTTGTCTACCAAGACAATCGACGCACCCGTCGTATAGAGGAACGGTTCGTATTTCAGATTCGTCAGATAGGCCAACGAGCCGGCCTTACCCTCCTCAATCGAGGAGACCGTATGCACGGCTGCCGACGGATTACCTACGATTTCGCCGCCCAAAAAGCCGGCAATCATTTCAGCTGTAAATTCCATATCGTTCTGTCAAATTAATTTTTCGTTACAAATAATCGGCAATATCAACCCCCTCGGGCAGGAACTCCTCGACCGAACGACCGAAGGAGAGCACCTCACGCACGGTCGACGAGGCTATATCGGCCACCGGAGCAGGGGTAAAGAGCATGACGGTTGTCAGCTCGGGATAGATGCGGTGGTTCGTGGCCTCCATCGTGCGCTCATACTCGAAGTCGGTCGTGTTTCTCACGCCACGGATGATGGCCACAGCCCCCATCTGCTCGGCAAATTCACCCGTCAGACCATGGTATACATGCACTTCGACACGCTCATTATCCCGATAGACATCGTCGATGAGGCGTTTGCGATTCTCGACCGTGAGCAACCCCCGTTTCAACGAGTTGTTGCCGATGCCGATGATGACCCGATCGAAGAGTTTGAGCGACTCCTCGACAATGGCGGCATGGCCGCGTGTAAAGGGGTCGAACGACCCCGGAAAGATGGCTGTACGTTCCATAACGTACAAAGGTAGGAATAAAAACGAAAAGCACCTACATTTTGTCTGCAAAATTTAGAAAACGCCCCTTGCAAAGCGACTTATCTTTGCACCAAAATCCGATGATATGCTGAAAAAACTATGGATGTACTACACCCTGGCAGCCACGCTCACAGCGGTCGTTGCCATGCGCGGCTGGCACCGCGCACATCAGGCCGAAACACGGCTCTCGGCCAACCAACAGGCTCTCCACACGCTGCTCGACAACCGACAGCAGCAACTCGACACCTGCCACGCCTCCATCGAGGCACTTCGCCTCAACTGCCATGAATTAAAGCAGTTACGACAAGCAGATGCCGACACGATTCGACGGCTCGGCATCCGCCTGCGACGCCTCCAGGCCGCTGCCCGCCAAGTCACCACCACCCGCCTCGACCTCCACATGCCGTTGCGCGATACCGTGCGCATCGTGCGACGAGACACCCTCTCCCTCCTCGACACGCTGCGCCATTTCACATGGAGCGACCCGTGGGTCTGCATCAAAGGGGCGATTCACCGTGACTCGGTGCACTGCCACCTTCAAAGCACCGACACCCTTCGCCAACTGCTCCATCGTGTACCCCGTCGCTTCCTCTTCTTTCGCTGGGGCACAAAGGCCGTTCGGCAGGAGCTCTATTCATCAAACCCCCACACCCGCATTGTTTATGCCGATTATCTGCTTATCGAGCGGTAGCCAACCGCTCCATCGCCACAGCCAGCCGTTCGGCTCGCAACGACATGAAAGCGTGGCCATCACAGGAGGCCAAGGCTGTAATACCGCGGTAATCCACCGCAAAGAGTTCATCAACATGGCCCAACTCCGCCACCCGTACCGGAGCCACCTGCCAGCGTATCTGCAACGTCTCGGCAGCCTGCAGCAACAACCTGCCCTCGACCGTTCGCGGCTCGAACGAAGTGTAGAGCTCCCCACCTCGCAGGGCAAAGAGTTCGGCCTCCCCCAACGAGCAGCAAATCCCCTCTTCATTGATGCGAAGAGCCTCGTCGGCCTCGTGCCGTCGAGCCACGCAGCGAGCCAATTCGTGTGCCGCCTCGGCAGCCGTCGATCCGGCAATTTGCAACGGGAGTTCGTAAGGGATGGTGATGGCCGTGGGGCGCAGGCTGCGCAGGGCATAACCGGCATAGAGCGAAGTGCCGAGCGGGATGAGTTGCTCGCGACCCTCCTCGTCAATCTCCACACGCACAAAGCCCGAGACAGCCGAGGGATAGTGCTCCCGCTCGGCGAGGGCCACGAGGCGTCGCTGCAAAGCCTCGATATCGGGTTGGTAGGCACGCCCGAAGAGGGCACGCGAAGCACGGTCGAGCCAAGCAACATGCTCCCCGACCAAGCGCGGTCGTCCCTCCGCGAGGTGGATGATTTGAAGGAGGCCGACAGCCATCTTACAGCAGGAAAATTTTCAACAATAACTCGCGCAACAACTCCCCATCGGGGGCTCCGCCGGCATTCAAGCCCTTGCTCTTGGCGTCGTATTCACGCAGGAGTCCCAAAATCTGAAACACCTTCTTGTTGGGCCACAGGGCCGCCTGTTGCTTCAGCTCGCCGACGATGTAGACGCTCGGCTTGCGCAGGATGCGCATCAGCTCCTGATCCGAGGGGAAGGGACGCCCCTTGTGGCGTGTGAGCCATTGCAGGTAGTTGAGCGTAAAGAGGTCGCGGAACTGGCCGAAGAGGGCGATGATGGTCACCAACAGCGGATTATCCTTCGGGTTGCGGGCGAAGTGGTCGGCAATCATCAGCGAGCGATTCATATCACGCATCACGACTGCCTTGCAGAGCTCAAAGTTGTTGAAATCCTTCGAGATACCGATGTGGGTCTCGATATCGACATCGGTAATGCGGGTCGTACCTTCGGGCATCGAGACGGTCAGTTTCTCCAACTCGTTGGCAATCTTCGCAATCGAGGTACCGAGGTGGTCGGTGAGCATCGAGAGAGCCTTACGGTCGATTTTCAAGCCACGCGAAGCGATAAATTGTTCGAGCCAGGCCGAAATCTCATAATCGCGCGGTGTCACCGACTCGAAGACCACACCATTGGCGGCACACCCCTTATAGAAGGCCGAACGGCGGTCGGCATTCTTCTCCTTGTGGCAGATGACGAGGATCGTAGTCGGTTGGGGGTTCTGGGTGTAGAAGGATAGTTTCTCGATTTGGCGCAACTGCTGGGCCTCTTTCAGGATAACCACCTGATAGCTACCCATCATCGGCATCTGACGGCAGAGGTTAACCACCTGCCCCGCATCGCTATCCTTGCCGTAGACCGTAATCTGGTTAAAGGCTCGTTCGGCCTCATTGAGAATCGAGTCGGCCAAGAGCTCCTGCAAGCGGTCGATGAAGTAGCTCTCCTCGCCCATCAGGAGGTAAATCGGAGCAAAACGGCGCGCCGCAATCTCCCCACGGAGGCGGTCGAACTCGGCTACCGAGTCACGGAATTTAACTGCACTTTTTGCCATATGCGCATCAAAGTATTTCGCGGTGAATGGAGAGCACCTCTTCGGTCTCGTCGGTCAGGCGGAAGCGGTCGTCGATGCGTCGTCCCACCACCCACACAATATCCTCACCCGAGAGGAGTACAAATTGGCGGCTCTTCTCCACGAGGGAGACCTTTTCATCAATCAGGAAATCGCTCACCTTCTTCTTGCCCGTCATGCCGAAGGGGATAAACCAATCGCCCTCGCGCCAGCGACGCAACGTCAACGGCCACTGCAATTTGTCGGCATCGACCTGTGCCATGTGAGGAGGTACGCCAAACGACTCGACCAGGTCGATGCTGCGCCGCTCGAAGTAGAGCACCGCATTGCCGCCATAGGCGCGCATTGCCCCCTCGGGCACCTCGACCGCACAGGCATCATCGGCCTCGATGCGGGCTACCTGCACCCGACCACGGTCGGTGACAGCGACCCACTCCCGGGCATAGAATCTTCGCCCCGAGCACCCGCTGTCGAGCGCAGCACAGAGCGAGTCAATCACATCGCCCTTAAAACCATAGGCCGAGTTGAGCAATTCATAGAGGAGAAAGTTGCGCGAGAAGTCGCCATCGAGGCGGTCGAGCCAAATCGTATCGACCCCCTCCTCGGAGGTAACGGCCACGGAGCGTATCTTCTCGATCGCTGTCGAGATGAAGCGTTGCGCCTCGCCCAAGCGGTCGATGTTGCGCCCCATGAGCGAGGTGAACTTCGGATTGATTTCACGGATACGCGGAATCAATCCCAAGCGAATCTTATTGCGCAGGTATTTGGTCGAACGATTCGATGAATCCTCCCGATAGTGGATGTGGTTGGCCACGGCATACTCCAGAATCTCCTTGCGCGAAGCGAACATCAACGGCCGCACGATATGTCCACGCTGGCGGGTGATACCAGTCAGACCGCGCAAGCCCGTGCCACGCATCAGGTTGATGAAGAAGGTTTCGATCGAGTCGTCGGCATGATGTGCCACGGCAATCGTCGTATATCCCTCCGCTGTACACAACTCCTCAAACCAGGCATAGCGCAGGCGTCGGGCCGCCATCTCCATCGACTCGCCCGTGCGCTCCATCTCCCCTTGGGTATCAAAGCGACGGTTGTAGCAGGGGACACCATAGCGCATTGCAGCCTCCATGACCGAGAGCTCATCCTCGTCGCTCTCTGCGCCTCGCAGGCCGAAGTTACAATGGGCCACCCCGACCCGATAGCCCGACTCGACACAGAGGGCGAGCATCACCATCGAGTCGACACCGCCCGAGACGGTCAGCAACACCCTGTCGTCATGCGTAAAGAGGCGATTCTCCTCCACAAATCGTTGAAACTGAGCCAGCAATGCCATAATCTCTATATCACATTTACTTCGGGGGTTATCTCTACCCCGAATCGAGCCTTCACCGCTGCGGCCACCTCGTGAGCAAAGGCCAACACCTCGCCCCCCGTAGCACCACCGTGGTTCACCAGCACCAGGGCCTGTCGTTCGTGTACCCCGACAGCACCCCGACGCATTCCCTTCCATCCGGCTCGGTCGATGAGCCATCCGGCAGCCAACTTCACCCGTCCTGCCTCCGCAGTCGGATAGTGTGGCATCTCGGGCCACTCGGCCAGCAAACGGTCGGCCACAGCACGCTCCACGACCGGATTCTTAAAGAAGCTGCCCGCATTTCCCAGCACCGCCGTATCGGGCAATTTCGAGCGTCGGATGGCACAAATCGCCTCGCGGATATTACCCAGCGTGGCACCACCACGGGCGGCCACCTCCCGCTCCACATCGCCATAGCCCAGACGAGGCATCGGACGGCGTGAGAGGCGGAACTCGACCGCTGTAATCACCACCCGACCCTTCAGTGCCTGTTTGAAGATGCTTTCACGGTAGCCGAAGCCACATTGCGCGCGCTCCAGCACCCGCTGCGCTTCCGCCTCGACATCGTAGTAGCAGACGCGCTCGATGGCATCACCGGCCTCGACCCCATAGGCTCCGATATTCTGCACGGGAGCAGCACCCACCTTGCCCGGAATGAGCGAAAGATTTTCGATACCCCACAAATCGCGTGCAACGGCCCAGGCCACCAGGTCGTCCCACTCCAGACCGGCATCGACACGCAACCGCACCTCCTCCGCGCCCTCGTCGAGCACCTCGATGTGCTCCGAGACGGGCGTGAGGAGCATACCTGCATAGTCCTGCGTGAAGAGGATGTTGTTACCCCCCGACAGCACCATCCAGGGCATACCTCGGTGGCGTGCAAAAATCGCGGGCAACTCCTCGGCTTGGTCAAACTCAACCAGTAATGCCGCCTCTTGCTCCACATGAAAACTGTTGCGGTCAGCCAAATTTATTTGCTTAAACTCCCGAATCATAGCGCAAAGTTATGCAAATTTGCCGAATAAAGAAAAGGTTGCCGACTTTTGAGGTCGACAACCTTTCAATTTTGACGCATCCCGGGCCGCTACTTAAACCAGGGCAATACGAATTTTGTGCAAAGGATGAAAATGATGACTACAACTAATGACGCAAAGTAGACATAAGTATCTATATTTTCAATAGGCTCGTACCACTTTTCGATTTTCTCCCATTTGGACATCGTTTTTTTTGCTTGGTCGTGGGATGGCGTATCCTCTACCACTTGCTCCACCTCTTCCTCATCCTGTTTTGCGAAGAGGTGTCGGTAGCGCAGGATATCCAGCACCACCTCAATCGCCAACGCCGTAAAACCCACTACGATCATCGGGGTAGTCCACGAGTCGGGTGTAAAAGATATCGACACGAAGATGGCAAGGGTAACGAATTTCGGAGCATAAAAAAGAAATGCCGAGTCCCATTTGTTGGTAGCGTGTGTCATAACAAAAGCCTGTTGTTTGGTTAATCAGATGCCTTTCATTTTCCGCAAATTAGTTCCTCTGTGCGTTTATGGAAGTAATCCTAATTTCACAGCCACCAGATAAATAAAGAGGATGAAGAGTGCTACCCAAATAACAGCATCAAGCATGTTGATTACCGGAATCCAGAACGATATCTCCTGCTCTTGCTCTTTTTCATTTAGTTTCCCTTTTCGAATCACACGCACAATAGCAATTGTTGCCACCACAAGCGTGATTACAGCCAAATAGATACCCCAGGACTGCAACGCTTCCGGTAAGGTTATGATTAAGATCATACTAATCCCGCATAGCAATATAGAGAGATGAAGCAATAAATCTCTTTTGCTTCTCTCCGCAAAGGCGTTTACGGCAGATGCCCATTTTGATTCCTTATGTTTGATTGGCTTGTTCATAGTCGAAAGTTTTTAGGATTTTCTTTTTGATCGTTTTTTAATTGGCGGAGTCCTGCTCTGTCCAATAACTCGAACTGTAAATCATTACAGATAGACCGGCGTATATAGCCGTCTTCTCCTCCTCGGTCAGTTCTTCGGAGGTTGCCACTTCGTCATAGTAGAAGTTAATCACTGCTGCCGCATCATTCGAGTTGTTTTCGTAGATGGTAACAGCCTCATAACATAAACCAAGAATAATCTCGGGAATGTCATCCGATGGAGACATCATAGAGTCATCAGCCATATCCTCCAGTTGTTGTTCAATCAACTCATCAAAATCTTGTTGAAATATTTCAGATGCCACCATTTCAGCGGTAAACTCATCTTCAAAAAGTGCATCTATATAACTCAAAGTAATAATCGGCTGATCAGGAGGCAAATCTGACCCGTCACCAATAGGATCGAAATTGTTTACGGAATTTCCAACACCCATCATTCTATCTAACAAAAGATTATGTGCCAATCCAATTGCTTCGATATCAGGCCCCATATTCAGCCCTACATCCAAAAACTGCAAACTCAACACATCCGCCTCTATCGCCAATGCCATTTCATACAAAGGCTGTGGTTGAAAAATAGAATCGGAAGCTATTAACTCTGGAATATTGTCGAGGTCAACGACAAGAGACCCGTTTTCAACCCAATGAGCAGCTGCCGATGCGACTGCACCATTTAAAATCGCACCTACGGCAGCTCCTGCTACTGCTCCACTCGGGCCAAATAAAGCTCCGTATCGGAAGCCTTTCCATCCACCGCGTAAAGCCCCTAAAGCATCGGCCAACACCACAGCCCTGCTATTGTAGCTTCTCGTTTGTGGCATAAAGCCTTCGTTGGTAAAAGGATTGTAACCTCTTGCAAGGTTATGAGCCACATAGAGGCTGTCATTGTAAGCGTGCAGACTGCGTATCAAGGCGCAATCCGCCACTTCATCTACCGCCGAGCCAGTTTGCATTTGCGCGCTCGGCTCATTAACGGCTTTCGAGCAACTAAAAAGAAGGCACATCGTAAACATGCCAAAAAGATAAAAGGAGTGTTTCATGATTTTAAGATTTTAGCATTTAACTTCATATGTCGTTTGCAATATACACATAAATCATGAAAAAACCAAGAAAAAAGCCAATTAAGAACAAAAAATCGTACCACAAAGCGAGCCAAAGAGATTGGCTCGGTCAGCGAGGTTTGAGGGCATGGGGTACACAGCGTGTGAAGAGAACGTGCAAGACTATTTATTGACATGCAGCAGACAACGGCACGACGAAAAACGAAAAATATCTGTTCTTTATAGCGTGTATTCATCAAATTTTTATTAACTTTGAAGATAAATTGCGACCGAACCAACTAAAACGTCTAAAATATGTTTACCGAAAAAGACCTGCAACAGATTGAGGCCCGAGGTATCACCCTCGCAGCCGTCGAACAGCAAATCGAGAATTTCCGCCAGGGATTCCCCTTCTTGGGCATCGTGCGTGCCGCTTCGCCCTCCGATGGCGTCGTGGTGGTCGACGAGGCTACGGCCGAGGAGGCCGTGAAGCGTTACGAGGCAGCCACCCAGGAGCTCGACATCGTTAAATTTGTTCCCGCATCGGGTGCCGCAACCCGCATGTTCAAGGAGTTGTTCTCGTTCGTCAGCGAGGATAAGCGCACGGCAGGCATCGACAAGCTAATCGAAAACATCGAGCAATTTGCCTTCTGGCCCGAACTGAAAGCCGTATTGCCGGCCGAATATGACGACAAGCAGCTCGTCAGCGCCATCATCAAGGAGGGGCTTGCCTACGGCTCAAAGCCCAAAGGTCTGGTCACCTTCCACGCCTATCCCGAGGGTGCCCGCAAGGCCGTCGAGGAGCATTTGGCCGAGGGTGCCGCCTATGCAACAGCCAAAGGCGTTGCCCGCATCCACTTCACTGTATCACCCGAGCACATCGAGGGTTTCAAGAGCCTGCTCGAAGAGAAGGTGCCCTTCTACGAGGCTCGCTACGGCATTCGCTACGACATCTCCTTCTCGGTGCAGAAGCCCTCGACCGACACCATTGCGGTCAACCCCGACAACACCCCCTTCCGCCAGGACGACGGCTCGCTGTTGTTCCGTCCGGCAGGTCATGGTGCCCTCATCGAGAACCTGAACGAGATTGATGCCGACATCATCTTCATCAAGAACATCGACAATGTAACGACCGACGCTCGTCGTGGCGACACGATTCGCTACAAGAAGATTCTGGCCGGCATGCTCATCGCCCTGCAGGAGCGTGCGTTCGAGTATCTGAAGGCCCTGGAGGTGGGCGGTGCCGACCTCGAGCCGATAGCCGCCTTCATCGAGCAGCAGCTCTGCGTCAAACTGCCCGAGAACTACAATGCTGCCCTGCTGAAGGCTATCCTCGACCGCCCGATTCGCCTCTGCGGCATGGTGCGTAACGAGGGCGAGCCGGGTGGAGGTCCCTTCTGGGTGAAGAACGACGACGGCACCGAGACCCTGCAGATTGCCGAATCGAGCCAGATTGCCCCCGAGGATATGCACCTGATGCAGTCGGCTACGCACTTCAATCCGGTGGATTTGATTTGTGGCGTGAAGAACTCGAAGGGTGGCAAATTCGACCTGCGCCAATACACCGACCCCGCTACGGGATTCATCTCGTCGAAGTCGGCCGGTGGTCGCGACCTGCGTGCCCAGGAGCTGCCCGGTCTGTGGAATGGTGCCATGGCGAAGTGGAACACCATCTTCGTCGATGTACCCATCACGACCTTCTCGCCCGTCAAGGTTGTTCAGGACCTGTTGCGCGAGCAGCATCAATAGGCCGGGAGCCAATCTCCTGCAAACACACGGGGCTGTCCGAATGATTCGGACAGCCCCTTCCACTTCAATACAACCTACTTATTATCGCTCTATTGCTGTGGTATTGACACAAACCTAACGTCGTTCTTGCGGGCCACGATACCCCTCGGAGGAGGCTTTGCGGTTGAGGCGGTAGCCGATGTTAATCGTGAAGTAACGCCCATAGGAGGGTCGCCACTGCTGCATCTCGTAGTCGGCATAGGTGGTCGAGGTGAATGACGAGCCACGATTCAGCAGGTCATAGGCCGCTACGCCGAGTTGCATGCGCCCCTTCATCAGTTGGCACCCCACCATCGCATTGAGCATCTGGGTCGTGTTATCACGCCCCGTATTGGTCAGGTAGTGGCAATGTGCCAAATTATAATCGAGGTAGCACAGCAAAAATTTCCACATCCGCAGTTCGAGGTGGCCTGCCACCTGCTCATAGAGGTAGCGCGTATCCTCGCCAATCGTATTCTTCACCTCCGTAAAGGTGGTCGTTGAGCGCAGGCCAAGGCGCACGGCCTGCGACTGTGTGCCTCCCAGCCCAATCGAGAAGGTGGGTTGATGTTGGCGCGAGAGGTTCTTCTGCTCGCCGATATAGGTCGGCTGCTGGTTGTAACTATGGCGCAACGAGAGCGAAAGGGTCGAGCGCAACGCCTGGATGCGCTGGCTGAATTGCACCCCACCCGCCACATTAAACGAGCCACCGATATTCTCATAGGTATAGAGCGTACTACCGGCCGGAGCAACATAGTCCCACCGCTCGAGCGGCGTATCCTCCGCAAAATAGTAGGAGCGTTGCGTGATGTGATTCGAGCGGATATTTGCCGTCAAATCGAACCGAATGTTGCGTCCGTTGTTCTCGTTCACATTGCCCGGATAACTCAAGGCCAGGGTGTGTTGGGTGCTCTGTTTGAGCGACGGATTACCCGCCTGCAACAGCAACGGATTGCTGTTATCGAGGCGATCGCGCAACTGCTCGACCGAGGGCAATGTCGCCGAGGTCTCATAACGGAAGATATTGATGCGACGGCCATGACGTATCAGCGTAAACGACACGGCAGGAAGCACCGAGACAAACCGCTCGTCGTAGTTGACCTCGTCGGGATAAAACTCATCCTTATTCATATGCGCCGAGCGCACATCGAGCGTGGCATGCAGGCGATAGAGCGAGGAGTTGATGCGATAGGCAAAACGCTCGGAATGCGTCGTGTAGTTGTAGGTGTAGTTGTAGGTATTCGTGGGGTCAATCTCCTGCACGGGGGAGGTAACATCGAGGGCCGTCTGGCGGGTACGGCTATGCTCGTAGTCGAGTTGATAGGAGGCAAAAAGTTCCATGCGCATGCCATCCGTCTCGTAGATATCTTTTTGCAGCGAGAACTCGGCATTGTAGTGTTCATGAGGTCCCACATAGTCGGTCTCCAGCACCTGACGTCCCTCGTCGAGCCGTTCGGAACGCCACCCCGCACGATCGTTGCGCGAGATGGTCGAATTGAGCGACATATAGGGACGTACCACCCGCGGGTTGTTCCACACGTAGTTCAGGTTATTTTTAATCGAATAACTATCGCTCAACGTGCGTTGAAGCACCTCACTCTGCTGATTCAGGTTTTCGGATTGGTTGATAATCCGCTGCTCCGAGCGCGACTCGGGGCTGCTGTACGAGAATTCGTTACGCGAGGAGAGCTGGTGGCGGCCACCCGGGTGGAACAAGCCATAGAGCTTGACCGTATGGGTACCCCCCGTTGAACTTTGGCGGGTCGTGTCGGCATAGAGACGCGCCGGCGAGGCCTCCGTAGCAAAGTAGTTGCGTTGCGTAGCCGACTCGGAGCGTGTATAGTCGTCGTTATAGGCGTAGGAGAGGTCGACCACCTGCCCTTCACGACGGCTCTTGCCCCAGAGTTTCGAAAGGCCGAAATAGGCGTAGTGCTGCTCTTTATAGGAGCCGGTCGAGAGGCGGTTGCGCAGCATATCGCGCAAGCGATTCGACGAGCGTCCGATGTTGTTCGAATAGCCATCCAGGGTCATTTGCAGCTTCTCGGAGTAGAGGTTCAGCGTTACGCCTGCACCATAGCGTTGTTGGTGGCGACCCTGTATATCACGCGCAAGGTCAGCACCATAGCTGGCCAAGAAAAACCCGTCAATCAGCGAGGAGATATCGCGCTTCGTGCGCACATTCATCACCCGTTGTTTCTCGGCAAACCGACGACCGGCCGTGCGCTCTTCATCCGTATCCTCGTCGTAGACCTCCATATTGACGATATCCTGCGCCAGCAGGGAGGTCAGTGCCGCCTTCGGATCTTCGCCAAAGAGCATTCGTCCATTGACATAGACACGCGACAACACCTCACCCAAGACCTTCACAGACCCATCCTCCGACACCTCGACACCGGGCATCTGCTCCAAGATATGCACCGCCTCATCGCCCTGCATGGTGCGGACAGCCGCCGCATTGTAGATGAGCGTGTCGCCCCGTTGTGCGGTCAACTGCGCACG
>JAGAPT010000015.1 GCA_017623115.1 Alistipes sp. | reverse complement strand
CTTAATCTGTATGCTTCGTGGGTGTCGATATGGAATGCGAGAGCCATTATCATCCGTAGAGAATATATATCCACACCGTTACCATTCGGCAGGCTAATATATCGTTCTGCCTCGTACTCTTTGACTATACCGCTTTTGTATATGGCTCTTATGTTGCTTCTCAGTGTCGGGAATGTTACACCCAACAACTCTACAAGTTCCTGCGTACTCATCCATATATCATTAGCGTTGGTATCTGGGAAATGTAATCTTCCTTGTTCGTCTATTGTAATTATTGCTCGTTTCATACTCCTAATATTATATTGCGTTACAGATACTCTTTTCCATATTCTCCAACTTTGCAGACAATGCCGCCATATCCTGACTAATCTTCTGATTGGTGATTTTGGCGTAAATCTGCGTGGTCTTGATGTTCGTATGTCCCAACAGTCGGCTAACGGTCTCGATGGGTACTCCATTAGATAGGAGTATGGTCGTGGCTGCCGAGTGCCTTGCAACGTGATAGGTAACACGAGTTTTGATTCCGCACTGCTTGGCTATATCCTTGAGTTTACTATTGCACGCACTGTTGCTCGGAACTTTGAAAACGTGGTTATCCCTACCCATACCCTTATACTTCTCCACGATGCGTTTTGGAACATCAAGCAGCCGGATATTGGATTCTGTGTTGGTCTTCTTTCTTCTGGTGATAATCCACAGGTTGCCATCGAAGAATGTTTGTAGGTTGTCATTGGTGAGATTCTTCACATCCGAATATGCCAAACCTGTAAACACCGAAAAGATAAAGAGGTCACGGACAAGTTCGTGTGTCTTGCTCTTCATCGGAGCATCCATCATCCGTTGTATCTCATCACGGGTGAGGTAGCCTCTATCAACGCTTTCGGGGCTGTTGATATATCCTGCAAAGGGGTTGAATGGCAGTTGTCCCGAATTACGGGCTATGGCAATGATATGTTTAAGCACTATCATATAGCCCCAAACGGTATTGGTGCGACAACTCTTCTCGGTGCGGAGAAAATACTCGAAGTCGTTGATAAATGTGAGATTCAGCTCCTTCAACGGAATATCCGTTCTGCGATAGGTGTGTTGCAAGAACTCCTTGATATGATTACATACGGTACAATAACGAGAGTATGTACCTTTGGTTCTGCTGTGTCCTACCTTCTTTGCAAACTCAACATTATGCTGTTCAAAGAGTTTAACCAATGTCTCCTGCTTTACTCCGATACCGAGATAGGCATCTTTGAGTTTGGCGGCTGTAACATAACCATCGCTACGCATTAACTCCTGATAGTGGCGGTTTACATCCACACGTATTCTATCAACCGTAGCATTGATTTTCTGTGCTTCGAGACTCTTGCCCGTAGCACGACCATTTTTCACATCCCACAATCGTGGAGGGACATCCATCTTGCAACTGAATTGCTTTACTTCGCCATCAACGGTCAGACGGCACATCAGCGGAAGATTGCCATTGGGCTTCTCGCTGCCTTTCTTCACATAGAAGAGAATCTTAAATGTACTTCTCATACTCACTAATTTTTTTTGTTTACAAAATTACTTCTTAGTGAGTTATCCGAGGGTATGCAAAATATTGCAAATCGCTGAATACTAAAACCTTATCAACAAAAAGCATCCTAACTGTCTGGTAACGATATGGGAACTCAACTTGTGCTTAGCTTTGCCAAAAGGTTGTTTTTCAACCTCTGCAATGCACTGAATCCCAAACCTAACTCACAGACAATCAGGACACTTTCTCCTTATCGCAATATTTCGCTTTTTTCTTTGGTGTTTATTTTAATTCACGCAACATCGCTTTGAAGAGCGTCTCCATGCGCACAGCCGCCTTCTTTCCCTGACGTTGTACATCCTCATGGTCGCCAATCTCATCCGACAGACCACAATTCGTGATGACCGATACACCAAAGCAGGGAACGCCCATGTGGCGAGCCACAATGACTTCGGGAACGGTTGACATACCGGCCGTATCGCCCCCTATCGCCTTGAAATAGCGGTACTCGGCCTGCGTCTCGAAGGTCGGGCCTGTACCACCGACATAGACACCATATTGCAGCTTGATGCCCTCGCGCTCGGCAATTGCCGTTGCCTTGGCAATCAGCTCCTTGTCGTAACAGTTGTGCATATCGGGGAAGCGGGGGCCCAACTCGGCCATATTGGGACCGATGAGCGGATTGGGCATCAGGTTGATATGGTCGGTAATTACCATCAGATCGCCCGTGCGGAACGAGGTGTTGATACCGCCCGAAGCATTCGACACGAAGAGATACTCGATGCCGAGCAGTTTCATCACACGCACCGGGAAGGTTACCTGCGACATGTGGTAGCCCTCATAGTAGTGGAAACGTCCCTGCATTGCCACCACCTTACGACCCTCGACCGTGCCGAAAATCATGCGACCCTTGTG
This sequence comes from Alistipes sp., assembly GCA_017623115.1. Taxonomy (GTDB): domain Bacteria; phylum Bacteroidota; class Bacteroidia; order Bacteroidales; family Rikenellaceae; genus Alistipes. The sequence continues at coordinate 9,041 of JAGAPT010000015.1, read as the reverse complement.
TCCCTCAACCGTCGATACGGGGAAAGCCGGAATCGAGGCATAGTCCAGAATCGTTTCGGCCTCAATCTTATCGCCAAAATCACCCAATCCGGTACCGAGAATGATACCCACTTCGGGGGTAAAGCCACCCGTCGCTTCACGAATCCACGCGGCTGTTTTTTTAATTTCCTCTAACATCTTCTTCTAACTTTTGGAGAAAATCCGTTGCCGAATCTTCGATGAATGAAATATTGATAGGCATGTAGTAGAGTGCACGACGTACCTCGGGCGGAATACGCTCGGGGCGGCACATCTTCACTGCATCCTTTTCGGTTGTCACAATCACAGTATCGGGGTGCTCTCGCAATAGTTGAGCCAAGGCCTGCATATCACGCACGCGATAGACATGGTGGTCGTCAAAGGTGAGTTCTGCTACCACCTCATACCACTCACGAAGCGTTTTGAGGAAGGGGCTCGGATTGCCGATGCCCGACAAGGCAATGACACGACGGCGTTTCACAAGCGGCTCCCCCACCACCTCGGACGGAAAAACGGGTTGGGGGGTAAAACTCTCGAGGCGCGTGAAGTAAATCTGCTGATAGGCATATTTGATGAGCACCTTGCGCAAAATGCGTCGGTCGATGGGAGCCATGCGCTCGGGACACTTCGTGATGATGAAATAGTGGACACGATGCAACTGCTCGGGGAGGTCACGCAGGGTACCGAGCGGCAACATGCGATCACTCTGTATCGGGCGGGTCGAATCGACCATCAGGATATTAATCTTCGGATCGACATGGCGGTGTTGGAATCCGTCATCCATCACGATGAGATTTACCTCGGGATGCTCTGCCTGTATGCGTCGAATACCCTCCACACGCTTTTCACACACGACAACTACCGCCTCGGGGAATTTGCGCTTGATTTGGAGCGGTTCGTCTCCCACATCCCGATAATGCGCCGTGGGCTGCACCTCCAGATACCCCTTTGTGCGACGACCATAGCCACGCGAGAGCAGTGCCACACGATGCGTGCGCATCATGTAGGCCATCACCATCTCGGCCATCGGGGTTTTTCCCGTACCGCCCACCGTGATATTACCGATGCAGATAATGGGTATATCGAACTTTTCGCTCTTGAGGAATCCCCAATCGAAGAGGTTGTGTCGGAACGACACAGCCAGCCGATAGAGAAAGGCCAAAGGAGCAAAAAGGAGTTCGCGCATGCGTTTTACGGGTTATGATACTTATACAATATTTTCAAAGATAGTAATTATTTTTCGATTCGACAAACGAAAATTCCCTTTTCTGCTACTTTAGCCCAATATTGAACAGAAACTATTCCCATATTTCGCGGTTTTTTGTTATATTTGCAAACAGAACACAACAAGACCATGAAACACAAGATGCGATACTTTATACAGGGTGCCGTCCTGCTCCTCATCTGTCTGACAACAGCCTGCTCATCCACCACCCACGAAACAGCCAAGGAACCTCCCGTGCGCCTTGTCTATGGACTTCCGGCCGACGACTATCGCCTCGAAACCGGTGAGATACGCCCCGGGCAGACCGTAGGCGGCATCTTGGGTGGCTATGGCATCACGGCTCGCACCATCGACCGCTTGGACCGCACCTCCAAGAGCCTCTTTCCGCTTCGCAACATCCGCCCCGGGCACAAATTCACCGCCTTCATCCGCGAAGATTCGGTGCAGGGCGACCGCCTCGAATACCTTGCCTACGAACGCAACGTAACCGAATATGTCGTCTTCGGCTTTGTCGGGGACTCGATTACGATTACCAAGGGTGAAAAACCCTCCACGATCCGTCGCACCAAAAAGTCGGCTACGATCGAGAGTTCATTGTGGGGGGCTATCATAGAGCAGGATTTGCCCTACGCCCTGGCTGCCGAGTTGGAGGATATCTACCAATGGTCGGTCGACTTCTTCGGCATCCAAAAGGGGGATAACTTTACGGTGGTCTACGACGAACGCTTCATCGACGACACGGTCTCGATCGGCATCGGTCGCATCTGGGGAGCTCGTTTTGGCCATGCCGGCAAGGAATATTACGCCATTCCCTTCCGCCAGGGCGACCGCCTGCAATACTGGGAGGCGGATGGTGGCTCGTTGCGCAAAAACATCCTGAAAGCCCCGCTGAAATATTCCCGCATCTCATCGGGTTTCTCCTACTCACGCCTGCACCCCGTGCACAAGGTGCGACGCCCCCATACGGGCGTAGATTATGCCGCCCCCACCGGCACACCCGTACATGCCGTAGCCGATGGCGTGGTGACGTTCCGCGGCTGGGGCGGTGGCGGTGGCAACACGATTAAAATCAAGCACGCCGGACAACTCGTGACGGGCTACCTCCACTTGAGCCGTTTTGCCAAGGGTATTGCCGTCGGCAAGCATGTGTCACAAGGGCAACTCATCGGTTATGTCGGTTCGACGGGCACCTCGACAGGCCCGCACCTCGACTACCGCATCTGGAAGAATGGCACCCCGATTAACCCGCTGAAAGTGCCTCAAAAGCCGACCGAGCCCATCTCCGCAGCCAATAAGGAGAAATTCGAATATGTGCGTGACTGCATCATGGCCGAGCTGAATGGGGAGATTGCCCCCGAGCAACGTATCACCCAACTCGACTCGGTAGTCCTGCCCACCGCCACTCCGACCGAAACCGCCACCCCGACCGAATAGCACCATGCCACGCACAGCCATCATCATTGTAGCCGGAGGCGGGGGTACCCGTATGGGCGGAACCATCCCCAAGCAATTTCGTATGCTCGGGGCGCAACCCGTCCTGGCACACACCATCAACCGCTTTCACGAAGCGTTGCCCGAGGCGCAACTCATCGTGGTTCTGCCCGAAGCGCATATGCGCTTTTGGGAGAACCTAAAGGCGCGTTTCGAGGTGGCTCGTCATACCATTGTCAAGGGAGGTGCTGAGCGGTTTCATTCGGTCAAGCAGGGATTGGCCGCCGTGGCTTTCGATGCCGAACTGGTCGGTGTGCAGGATGCGGTACGGCCGTTGGGCTCGGTTGAGATGATTCGTCAGCTGGCCGCCGAGGCCGCCGAGTGGGGTTCAGCCATTCCGGTCATCGAGGCCGTAGACTCCTATCGAACCATCGAGGGAGACGCCTCGCACATCCTCGACCGCCATGCACTACGCATCGTGCAGACCCCGCAACTCTTCCGTCGAGCCCTCATCGATCGGGCTTACGAAGCAGCGTACACCCCCTCTTTCACCGACGACGCCTCAGTGGTCGAGGCGCTTGGCGAGCCGGTGCACCTGGCCGCCGGCGAGCGCAGCAATCTGAAACTGACCACCCCCGAAGATTTTGTCATCGCCGAGGCGTTGCTCGCCGCCACCGACGCATAAACACCGACAAGATGATACACCGTTTCTCCTATCGTTGCGACCGTCGCACGCTCTATTGGACCCTGGTCTATGTCGTGGCCTACATCGGACTCGGCATCGGACTCTATTTCCTCTACGAGGGAGAGTATCTCTCAGCGTGGTTTATCTCGTGCGTCGGAGCGTTACTGGTGCTGATGGCCCTCTCCATCCCCCGCCACATCATCCTCGACGAAGAGAAACTCGAAGTGCGGTGTCTGCTCGACCTGACTGAACTATCGCGCGAAGAGATTGTCTCGGCTCGTAAAGTCGGGAAGCAAGAGATGCGCTATGTCATTCCCCTCTTTGGCGGGTGTGGTTTTTTCGGCTATTACGGCCATTTCCTCGATCTCAAACACTTCGAACGCATCCGCATCTACGCCTCCGAATGGCGCAATCTGGTCGAGATAACCGACATCTACGAGGAGCGGTTGTGGGTCTCGTGCAGCGAGCCGGAGAAGCTGATTGAGTTGCTGGAAACCAAGCAAGAGTAGCGACACCCAACTTAAAAAAAAGCGGGCAGATGGATAAATCTCCATCTGCCCGCTTTTACCTGCTCAGCCCTTCAATTAGTTTTTATTGGGCAAGAACGAGTAGTTCGCTGCATAGTTCAGCATCTGCTCGGTGTAGTTGGCCGGATAGGTAATCTTCACGTCAACCACCTTGTCGCCCTCCTTCACCAACTCATATTCGGGGTTTACGAAACCGCCATAAGGCTCGATATTAAGGGCACGATAACGCTCCAGCACCTCTTGATGCAACTCGGGATCTACCTTGACGGCATACTGCTCGACAAGCGCCTGGCCGGCCTCGTAGTCGCCCTCGGATTTGATGCGCTGAATCTCGCAAAGCATCTGACCAAAGAGTTCGCGCAGACGCTCAAAGTTGTTGACCACCAGGTAGCGTTTGCCGTTCTCGACAACCCACTCGATCACCTTCTCGTCACGCCCCTGCTCGTAGCACCACTCGGCAATGAGCTTGCGGTTACGCATGTGCGACTCCTCGACATCCTTACCCGGCTCGATACGCGAGAGCTGGGTCATCATACCATTCATGATGTAGTCGGCATAGGCCGCCTTGGCCAGCTCGAACGAGGGAACCAGCCCCAACTCGACCATCTTCGCATCGCCGATATAGTAGAGGCCGAAGAGGTCGGCACGCGTCTCCTCGAGCGTCGACGAGTAGCTGCCGAGCGCCGTGGGGCTCACACCCTCCTTCAGACGACCCGAGCCATGGCCCAAACACTCATGCAGGTCAGTATGCAGATCATCGGCCAACTTCCCATACAGTTTCATGCGCTCACGATCCTCCGCACGCAACACAAACTCCTCGTTGAAGCCATTGCCTTGAGTAGCCTTGTCGTAGGCATAGGTGATGTTGTCGATGGTTACCGACTTCGAGCCGTGGTCGCGACGAATCCAGTCGGCATTCGGCAGGTTGATACCAATGGGCGTTGCAGGATAGCAATCGCCACCGAGCATTGCCACCGTGATTACCTTGGCCGAAACACCCTTTACCTCGGGCTTACGGTAGGCAGGATTGATGGGCGAGTGATCCTCAAACCACTGTGCATTGGCCGAGATGACCTCCGTGCGATGGCAGGCCTCCTTATCTTTGAAGTTCACAATCGACTCCCACGAAGCCTTGCGACCCAGCGCATCGCCATAGTCCTCAATGAAACCATTCACAAAGTCGACATTCGACTCCGTATCGGCCACCCATGCGATATTATAGGCATCGAAGCGTTTCAAATCGCCCGTTTTGTAGTAGGCAATCAGGTGGCTGATAGTTGTCTTCTGCGGCTCTTTAGCCACAGCCTCAGCCTTCTCCAACCAATAGACAATCTCCTTGATGGCAGCACCATACATACCCTCGAGGTACCACGTGCGCTCAACGAGGTTGCCCTGCTCATCTTTGGTCAGCTGCGAATTCAGACCATACGAAACGGGGGTCGGATTGCCCTTGTCGGCTGCAGCCATGCGGGCATAGAAGCCCTCGGCCTCGGCCTGTGTTACACCACTATAATAGTTGCTGGCCGAGGTCAGCAGCAGATCCTCCCCCGCTTTCTGATTCAGTTTGGTCGGATAGAGCGAGGCATCGAAGATGGCACGGCACACCTCGCCACGCCAAGCGTTCAACTCGCCAAATGCGGCCTCATCGATGCTCTCGATGACCGACAGCAGGTACTCCTCCGTGAACTCGGGCACAAACTTATCGTTCGAGTAGTGGTGGTGGATACCATTGGCAAACCACACCTTTTTGAGGTACTTCTCGAGCGACTTCCACTCGGCCGTCGTGCGGTCACCGGCATAGGCCGTATAGATGCACTCCAACGTGCGACGCACGGGAAGGTTGATGGCGCAGTTCTGGTCGTAGAGAATATCACGACCACATTTTGCTGCCTCGGCGAGGTAGTACACGAGCTCCTTCTCTTCGAGGGGCAATTGCTCGAAGCCGGGGACTTCATAGCGAATCACTTTGATGTCGTCGAAACGATCGACAATCCAGGGTTGCTCCGTCTGAACCGAGGAGCAGGCGGTGGCTGCAGCAGCCACAAGGGGCACGGATGCCATACGAATCAGGTTTTTCATCGGGTTTAAGTACAAATTTTGCGCAAAGATAGTGATTTTATGCCATTCACCCTGCACCCAAATTTGAAATTTGAATTTCGAATCTTGAATTTCTCATTTATTGTTTCTACTTTTGCGGCGATAAAAACTAGTTATACAACGTCATGAAAGTAGTAACAACGGTCAGCGCACTCCGTGCCGAGCTGGCACAAACGGCTCCCGAGGGGGTTGGCTTTGTGCCGACGATGGGTGCACTGCATGCCGGCCATCGCTCGCTTGTCGAGCGTGCACGTCGTGAGAACGAGGTGGTCGTAGTCAGCGTCTTTGTCAACCCCACGCAGTTCAACGACAAGAACGACCTAAAGCACTATCCGCGCACGCCGGAGGCCGATGCTGCCCTGCTGGAGGCTGCCGGTGCCGACTTGGTGCTGATGCCCTCGGTCGAGGAGATTTATCCCGAACCCGATACCCGCCAATTCGATTTCGGCAAGGTAGACAAGGTGATGGAGGGAGCAACCCGTCCGGGCCACTTCAATGGCGTTGCACAGGTGGTCAGCCGACTCTTTACGATGGTTGAGCCCGCCCGTGCCTACTTTGGCGAGAAGGACTTCCAGCAGATTGCCGTCATCAAGGCGATGGTGGCACAGTTGGGCCTCACGGTCGAGATTGTCGAGTGCCCGATTATCCGCGATGCAGATGGTCTGGCCCTCTCGTCGCGCAACCAGCTGCTGACTCCGGCCCATCGTGCCGCCGCTCCCCACATCTACGCCACCCTGCAACGAGCCGTCGAGCAGTCGCGACACCTCACCCCCGCTGCGCTCAAAGCGTGGGTCGAGCAGGAGATTAATGCCGAACCGTTGCTCTCGACCATCTACTACCAGTCGGTCGATGCCCTGACGATGCAGGAGGTCGAGGCATGGAGCGACGCCGAGCGCATTCAGGGCTGCATCGCCGTGCAGGCCGGCGATATTCGTCTGATTGATAACATTCGTATCCGATAAAGGTCATGAAATTCCAAATTGAAGTCATCAAATCGAAAATCCACCGCGTGACGGTCACGCAGGCCGATTTGAACTATGTGGGCAGCATCACCATCGACGAAAAGCTGATGGAGGCTGCCAACATCATCGAGGGCGAGAAAGTACAGATTCTCGACATCAACAATGGCGAACGCTTTGAAACCTACGTCATCAAAGGGGCTCCGGCGAGCGGTTGCATCTGCCTGAATGGTGCCGCAGCCCGCAAGGTGCAGGTCGGCGACATCATCATCATCGCCTCCTATGCACTGATGGATTTCGAGGAAGCCAAGCAGTTCCGTCCGTGGATTATCTTCCCCGATACCGAAACCAACCAACTCATCGGGTAACACCCACTCCTTACAAAAAAAAGCGGAGGCTGTCGAATCTCGACAGCCTCTGCTTTTTTGTATTCCTGCGAACGATTAGATGGTCGGATTCCAAGCCACGCCATCCACGGTGTTACCCTCAAAGGTAATCGTACCGTTGTTCGTGTTCACCTTGAAGTTGCTACCGTCACCCGGATCGCCCGTGTTGGTGATGACATTGTTCTTGTAGGTTACCGTAGCACCGGCGTTCACCACGCTGATACGGAAGGCACGATCACCACCATCCGAGATGGTGTTACCCTCCACCAATACCGTCGTATTGCTATTGATACCACGCAGCGTGATACCGTTGTGACCTACGTTCGAGATGGTATTGCCCTTCACTACGCAGTTGCCAACCAATGCACCCAGGCGAATACCCTGCATCGCATTGCTTACCGAGCAACCATTGATAACTACATTGGTGAACTGATTGCTACCCATCGAGTCTGCGCCGCAGTCGAAGAGGCGGTTGCCGACCACATCATTCGTGGCACCGCTACCAACCATCGTACAGCCCTCCATCGTGAAGTTCTTAATGCCACCCCAAGGAGCACCATTTACATTGATGCAGTAAACACCCTTCTCGACAAAGTTGACATTCTTCAGGGTCAGACCCATTAAATCATTGCTACCATTCGTGAAACTGGGCAGGTCAAGCGTCATACCCTTGATGGTTACCTGCTCCGAGCCCTCGATCGTAATGTTCTTGGGATACTTACCGGAAAGGGCAACATCCTCGTAGGTTCCGTCAGCCCAACCGAGCACCGTACCCTCGACTGCAAACTGAGCAGCATTGGCAATGTTGGTGAACTTACCACCTGTTACCGTAATCTTCACATCGTCGCTGGCCGTTGCATTGATATTGCGACCACCCAGTGCATACGGTGCGATGAGCGTACCACCGCTCACATTTACGACACCCTTACCGCCCGTCGACGACATCTGCACCCAGATGCTCGAGTTACCGGTGCTCTCCAGCGTACCACCGCTGACATTCACCGTACCGATGCCATTGCCACCGCCGTTACCACCATAGGTATCCAGACGGTTGCGAATCACGCGATAAGGGGTCTTCAGCGTACCACCCTTGATGTTGGTCGTAGCATCGCCATACGAGTTGGTCGAGTTATCAATCACAAAGGCCATGTCCGTACCGCCCTTGTGCGTGAAGGTACCATTCTCGATGGTCAGCACACCACCACGGTTGTGAATCACAGCCGACAACGCATTCCAATCACGGTCGGTCGAGGCCTCTATCTCCATCGTACCGTTACCGGTGATGGTCAGTTCGCCAAGGTTATAGAAAAGCTCATAGTTGCCACTTGCCTTCTGATCTGCGGCAACAATCGAGTGACCGTTCATATCGAGCGTAATCACCTTATCGGCCGCAATCGTAAAGGTGGTACCATCGGTAATCGTCAGGTCCTTCATCAGCATATATTCACCACTCGTGGCAAGAGCCTCTTTCAATTGAGCTGCCGTCGTGATAAAGGTGGTAGGAACCACATCGTGATCCTCATCGTCGAACTCCTCGTCAATCTCAACCACGAACTTTGCGGGATCGGTCAGGAGCGAACCCATGATGTTCGTGCGGTGGTTGCGCTCGAAGGTGACACCTGCAAAGGTCGGTACCGAGTACTGCTTGGCCTCGTTAGCCGTGCAGAAGGTGATGTCTACATCGTAAGCATCGGTCGGCATCGCCGGCAGGAT